>DASRDS010000354.1:0-9708 GCA_035652495.1 Gemmatimonadaceae bacterium | reverse complement strand
CGGGATCCTTGCATGTTGGTTTCGCCGGTGCTGGCGAAGACGTAGCCGACGGTCCCTTGGTCGGGGCAGAGGAAGTAGGCTTCGCCTGACACGACCGTGGTGCCGGCGGACGCCCAGTACGAGAACCGCGGCGGATTGGGCACCGCGCGCGCGGCCTTGAGCTCGGGTTTCTGGCAGATGGACTGCATGAGCTTCTCGCCGTAAGCATAGGCGAATTCGACACCTGGGCTGTACCGGGCCACCATGAGGCGTTGGCCGCCGCTCAACTGGATGCTCGAGCCCTCGCGCCGATACGGGCTCGGCTCCGCGAAGTTCGGGAGGCTCGGGTCGCCGATATGCATGATCGTGTGGCCGTCCGGGGACGTCGCGCGGATGTCGAGCCGCGGGTCGATCGGGCTGACGCGGACGGTGCCGCCTTCGACATGATAGCCGCTCGGGACATCGAGCGTGAAGGCGTGCTCGGCGGGATCCACGTATTGGACCCAGGACGGTCCGCTGGCGGCGAGCATGAGAGCGGCTGCGGCGAAGGCCGACAAGCGTGGGCTTCGCATAAGGGGTGGGACGATAATGAAGACGGGACTGGCTGGCTACAGCGCGTCGACGCCCATCGACTTTCCCACAATCCACAGGGTGCAGAGGTTTACGTAACCTTTATTATGTGGATCTGAGAGAAAAGCCAGTTAGTCCATATAATAGATATTATGTAAACTACGACTCAATGTGGATTGTGGAGAACGGCTTGCCCCGCCGTGTCGACAACTGCCAGCTGTCAGGATACTGGCGGCAGACCGGCCGCCAACGGGTCGCTCTTCGTCGACCCAATGAACGCATCGAGCTCCGCCTGCCGCACACCCAGCCGCCTGGCCAACGCGGCCTCGATCGCGTCCGACCGACGCATCCCGCTCAGAGTCGTGAGCAAAGCGCCAAGACTGAAGCGCTTTGACCGGGCGGCGAAGCCCGCCAAAGACTCCGGCCACAAGGCATAGCCGACGATCCGGCTGGCGGGCATGGCCGGCACAACGACCCCGAGGTTCGTGAGCGCCAGACGCTCGAGGGGGTTCGTGCCTTCCCGATAGGACGGATACGGAGGCAACCGCCAGTCGATCGGCGGCCTCGGATCCCCATTCGGGATCCCCGCCTGCGCCAGAATCTCCGCCACCCCCGCCGGCCGCCGGCTCGGCGGCACCGCGGGATCCGCATCAATCAGATGCGCCAGAATCATGATCGGCACGCCGAGCCGATCGGCCAGAAGACGCCGTAGCCGCACATAGGTGCGATGGCGCCGAAAGAGGTTCGCGACCTGCGACTCATCCACCCCTGCCCCAGCCGACCACGCCGCTATCGACTCCGGGAACAGCACGAGCTGCACGACCTCGCTCGCCGAGAGCGCGGCGATATGCCGGTGGATGTTTTCCACAGCGATGCGGACGATCGGGTCCGCCACAGACCGTTCACGCGGCTCGGCCACATGTGGATATTAGTTAATCCAATGCCTGAAGGCAATATGCTAACAGATTGGTGGGGTTAATGTTGCAAGGCCATCACCGATGTGGACAAGAACCAGATGCGTGGAAAGTTTCCTTTGTTGGGCAAGTGACCACATACTGCCCCGCCATGACACTCGACCTCGCCGCGATGGCCGGCCTCTGGGAAGTCGATCTCACCCGCTCCCACCTCATGGGACCGCCGCCACGCCGCGTCCTGATGAAGATCGCTCACGACGGCGACGAGCTGAAACACGCCATGCTCGTCACACGCCCCGACGGCACCGAGCAACGCGTCGTCGCCACCCACCGACCGCGGCCCGACGGCGACCGCGTAGTCATCGAGACCACATACGGCGGACGCGAGTTTCGGGATTACTGGTCGTTGTCAGACGAGGGGCAGACACTCACCATGGCCCACCTCGACGACGCCATCGCCGGGCAGACGGCAGTCTTACGCCGGCTGGGGCAGCTGCCCCGTGAAGACCAGACGGCCCTCGCCCGATAGCGAGGCCGTCTTCTCGGCGAACCTGACCGTGAGCTTTGAGCCCGAGCGCGTGGTGAGGGAAACGGGGGACTTGGCGAGGCCCCAGGCTACCAGGAGGGCGGCGGTCGCGACGGCGCCCGTGCCGCAGGCTAACGTCTCGCCCTCGACGCCGCGCTCGTAGGTTCGCATGCGGCCCGCAAGGGTCACGAAGTTCACGTTCGCCCCCGGCGCGCCGAGCATCGGGTCGTGGCGCAGGCGGGCGCCCTCAGCCATGACGTCGATCGCTTCAACGTCGTCGACGAGGACGACGAGGTGCGGGACGCCGACGAGCGCGAAGCCGATGCGGCGGGCGGAGACGGGGCGCGTCGTTACCGGCTGGTCCGCGGCCAGCGACTTGACCGGATCCAGGTCGATCTCCGGCTGGTCGTTCACCAGACGGCCGGGAATCTCGCCGGCCTCGGTGAGAATCGTGATTTCGCCGGTGAGACCGAGGAGCGAAGCGAGGCGCACCGTGCACAACGTGGCGTTGCCGCAGAGCGCCGCCTGCGAACCATCAGCGTTGAGATAGAAGATGCCGAGGGACCCTGGCATCATGCGCACGACGAACACGACGCCGTCGGCGCCGACCCCGGTCCCGCGCGCACAGAGGGCCCGGATCCAATCGGCGCCGAACATACTGAACTGATGCGCGCCCGGTCGCTCGGCCAGCTCGAAGAACACAAAATCGTTCCCCGACCCGGTCAGCTTGTAGAACTGTCCCGGCTTCGCCGCGCTCACAGCCGGCCAGTGATCGACCACCACCGCAGCCGCCACACCATCCCCACCGCTTCGCGAACGATGCGCTTGGACATCTTGCTCGTCCCCTCCGTCCGATCGACGAACACGATCGGAATCTCCACGATCTTGAACCCCTTCTTCCAGGCCCGAAAACTCATCTCGATCTGGAAGGCGTACCCGTTCGACCGCACGGCACTCAAGTCGATCGCCTCGAGCACCGACCGGCGAAAGCACTTATACCCACCGGTCGAATCGTCGAGCGCGAGCCCGGTCACGACCCGGGCATACATGTTGGCAAAGTAGCTGAGGATGAGCCGCGACATGGGCCAGTTGACGACCGTCACCCGACCCTTGCGATACCGGGACCCGAGCACGAGATCCGCGTCCTGGATCGCGCGCAAGAAGTCCGTCAGGTGCGCCGGATCATGCGAGAAGTCGGCATCCATCTCGAACACATACGCATAGTCGCGCTCGAGCGCCCACCGGAACCCCGCGACGTAGGCGGTGCCGAGCCCCTGCTTCCCCGGCCGATGCAGCGCATGGACGCGCGAATCGCAATCGGCCAATGCGTCGACAATCTGTCCGGTGCCGTCCGGCGAGTTGTCGTCGACGATCAGCATCTCGAGCCGCGGATCCTGCGCGAGCGTCGTCGCGATGATCCGCTCGATATTGGCCTTTTCGTTGTACGTCGGCACGATCACGAGCGCCCGCTCGTTCTCGGAAAGGGCCCCTGCCCCGATCCCAAACTCCCCCGACGCCCGAAGCCGCCCCACTACTTAGGCCGCCTCGGCAGAAACGTCGGTCGATATGCCGGTCGGACGGCCAGAAACAAGCGCCCAGGCGAGCCAGGCGAGCGTCACGATCAACATCGCGAACGTGATCTTCTCACCCGTCGGGAACGCGGGATCGTTGAACTGGACGTCGACCGTCGACGCGCCCGCCGGCAGCGGGACGCCGATGAGCGTGTAGTCGGCACGACCCGTCGCCGCCGGATGACCATCGACCGTGGCCGTCCAACCGGGATAGTAGTTCTCGGAAACGACGAGCGTCGACTTGGCCGGCGCGGGTGCGCTCAGCTTGAAGGTCATATGCCCCGGATCGTATCGCGTCGCGGAGACCGTGACCGGCAACGCCGGCGGCAGCGTCGTCACATTCGACTCGACCGGCACACGCGCCGACGTGTCGAAGATCGCCGCGCGCACGGGATCGAACCGTGGATCCTGCACCGTCGCGAGCGCCTGCGCATCGGGCGCGGCCACCGCGACCGGTGTCACCCAGGCTGATGGATTGTCGCCCGGCAAACGGAAGAGGCTCACAGTCGACCCCGCCGCGTTCTTGATCGGCCCGACCACCTTGGTCGCGCCCGGTATGGGCACCGAGTCGACGTTGATAAGCAAGAACCGGACGTTGAGCAGTCGCCAGATCTGAGGACTGAGGATCTGGCGATCAGCGATCAGTTGGTCGTAGCGGAGCAGCTCGTTACCGTCATAGCCCCTGGCGAGCCGAACACCATGGACCATCGCGAGATTGCCGCCGAGCTCCGGGTCATTGTAGGCCACGTTCTGCCCCGGCAGCTCGAGCGCCAGCAGTCGCGCCGGCTGCGGCTCGCGCTTGACCGCATCGAGTGCGGCATCCGACGCCCACGTGATCGATGCGGGCGGCGAGAACTTCCAATAGTGGCGCTCGACGCTCCAGAGCTCGACCACCATCACCGCCGTTACGATATAGGCGCCGATCACCGGATCGGCCCGCTCGCGCATGACGGCGAGGATGGCGCCACACACGAGGAGCACAACGATCAGCGCGCGGATGGCGCCGAAGGTGACGTTCGAGGCGTTGGCCACGACCCTATCGTACAACTCAGTCGGGGCGAAGGTGCCGCCGAATGTGACGAGCGCGCCCGACACCGCGAGGATCGCAATGAACGCGGCGACACCCGCCGCAACGAACACGTACCTGCGACTCACGCGCCGCGTGAGCATCGCGTCCACGCCTTCACCCGCGAGCGCCGCCAGCGCGAACCCCGCGATGAAGAAGAACGCCGACGGCGCCCGGAAGAACTTCGTGCCCGGCACCAACCAGTAAATGAGATGGAAGAACGGCGTCGCGCCGCCCAGTGACCAGAGGAACGCGACGGCCGTGACGATCAGCCAGAATCGGACGCGCCGGCGGATCACGCCCTCGGGAGCGGCAAAAAAGCCCGCGAACGCGAGCAGATAGACGGCGGCGCCGATGAACTCACTATGAAAATGGATGCCGTTCTTGCCGAAATAGTTGTCGAGGATGCCGGTGAACTCCGGCAAGTAGGTGTTGAACACCTCCTCGGGCGGCATCGAGTACGAGGTGACGAACTGGTAGATCTCCACCCCCAAGCTCGCGTTCCCGCCACCCGACCGAGGCGAGAACTTCACATTTTCGAGGAGCGGCGCGTAATAGATCGCGCTGAGCAGAATACCGACCGCGACGGCGACCACGAGCAACCCGATACGCTGAAGCACCACACGCCGATCCAGGCGCTCGTCCGCATCGGGCTCCCAGAACAGCACGAACAGCGCGACCGCTCCGGTGCCCAAGAGACAGTACTGCATGAGCTGCGGATGCGGCGTCAGCATGCCGAGCGCCACCAGGAGCGCGAGCGTGGGATACGCCCAGCGCCGTCCACGCGCCGCATAGCCCGCGACCATGCACATCATCGGGAACAAGGCGCTCGCATACATCTTCCCGTCGTGCCCCGGCGAGACATACGACGCGAACGGCCCGCCCAACGCATAGGCGAGGCCGCCAAACAACGCGCCGTAGAATGAGAGCCCGAACGAGCGAAGGAAGAGATACGTGAACCACCCGGCCAGGAACTCGTGGAGCATGAAGGACCAGGTCAACGCGACATCGCACGGCAGGAACCACCGCAAGAGCGCCATCGGGTAGTAGATGTCACCATTCGGGGGCGCGAGATTCGGCACGCCGCCGAAGAGATACATGTTCCACTCCGGCAGATGCCCGGTGGCCTTCCACCAGTGCGTGGTGAACGAGCACACGATGTAGCCGCCGTGATATTGATCGCTCGTCGGCGAGACGAGCCATCCGCCGCCGAACGCGGGATAGCCCAAAAGAATCGTGGCCAACAGGCAGACACCGGCCGCCCACCACATCGCATGGGTCGGCTCAGTGACCATCGGAATGGCCCGCGGCGATGCCGCTCGAGGTGCCGCTGTCTTCACCATGGCGGCGAAAACTGCCGCCTGCTCGCCAGGTGCGCTAGCGCTGGCTAGCGTCCCGCAGATGGCTCGGCTACGTTGCCCGACGGTATGACCGCGACCAATCGCGCCTTCTACGACGAGCAATACCACTACGGCGAAGACGTCGACCGCCCGAACCCCGAGCGGCTCTGGCATGCCATCCGCATGCTCGAGCCATTGAACGGCACGCGATTCCTCGACCTGGGCTCGGGCGTCGGTTGGGCCACCGCCCTCGCACTCGGCCGGGGCGCCGTCAAGACCGCGATCGGCCTCGATTTCTCAGGCAGAGCGATCGCCATGGCGGGCCAACGGGAGAAGCCGCGCGACCAGATCTCATGGGTCGTGGGTGATGGGATGACGCTGCCGTTCAGCGATGGGTCGTTCGATCGCGTCTTTTCGTTCGGGTCAATGGAACATTTCCCCGACGTGCGACAAGGCTTCCGGGAGATGGCGCGCGTGCTGACGCGCGAGGGACGTGGCGTAACCGTCGTCCCGAACTTCTACATCAAGACCGCACAGCCCATCGAGCATCGGGACTCGCTCTCGGGCTGGACCCGCATCATCGAGGACGCGGGACTCAAAGTCGTGCGCGTCGGCGGCGACCCGGGCCCCGCGATCTTCAAGAACCGGCGGCCGCTCCGCGTGGCGATGCGGCTCGCGCTCCGGGCGATCGGCTCACTGCCGCCGCTCCGTTACCAGTTCATTTTCCTTATGCGCAAGGCGTGAACGGAGCCAGTCGACTCCGAGCATCACGCACGCGGCAACCACCTCGATCGCGATCTGCCAGAACCGCGACGCGATCGCCAGGATCGTGGCGGCTTCCACGCCGATCGACGGCTGCAGCAGTCCGATGATCGCGCCCTCGCGCACGACAATGCCGCCCGGCGCGAATACCGCGATCAGCCCCGCGAGATAGCTGGCGATATAGCACGTGATCGCGACCCACGCGCTGGGCGCTCCCCGCCCGAGCAGCGCCCGCGCGAAGATCCAGAACGCGAACCCATAGATCAACCAATTGCCCGCGCACCGGATTACATAGATCGCGAACTGCCCGCGCGGCGGCGTCGGCAGCGGGACCGGACGCTTGAGCACCCGCTCGGCCACCGACCGAATCCGCGGGAGAAGACGCGGGAACACGACAATCAGGAGCGCCACCAGCAGCGCCCCGATCGCCAGCTGCTCGGCGCTCGTCAGCCCCGCGGTCAGCGGCAGCAGTCGCGGCGCGGCCGAAACGGTGAGCATGATGCCAGTCGCGAGCGTCACGATCTGCAGCAAGATCACCCCAACCGAGGCGGCGGCCGGCGATCCGCCCGCCTCCATCGTCATGCCCGCCAGCCCCGCGAACTGCCACACGGCACCCGGGATATAGCGCGCGAGGTTCGTCACGAAGAACACGCGCAGGCCCTTGTACCAGGGCATCGACGAGCCCCACCAGATGAAGCTGCGCGACCAGAGCTGGATCATCTGAACGTACCCGCTCGCCCAGATCAAGGACGCGAGCAACACCTCGCCCCACGACACCGAGACGCCGCGCAGCTCGGCGGTGTACGACTGATAGAATTTGTAGAGGGCGACGAAGCCGGCGAGAAGCGCGATGGCCGCGCTCCATTGGATGACCTTGCGCCATACTGGCTTCATTAGGCGTGATTATACGTGTAAGTTGCGCCGTGCGCATCCTCGTGGTGTCGACGGCCTTTCCTCGGGACGCCGACGACCCGACCGTGAAGTGGCTCGCCGAGGCGATCAGGCGGCTCCGCGCGCGCGGATACGCGATCGAAGTCTTCACCTCGGCGTACAAGGGCGGTGGTAATACCACGCTCGACGGCATTCCGATCCACCGGTTCCGGTATTTCTTTCGGCGGTGGGAGAATCTGACCCACGAAGAGTCGGCGCCGGACCGGATGCGGCGGTCCCTGTTTTACGCGATGCTGCCGGGCTTTTATCTCCTCTTCGGCTCGATCGCCATGTGGCGACTGCAGCGGCGTGAGCGATATGACATCGTGCACGTCCATTGGCCGCTGCCGCACGCCGTGTTCGGCTGGGTCGCGCGGGCCGCGCGCCGGCGGACACGGCTCATCATGCAGTTTTATAGCATCGAGTTGCGATGGGTGAACGAGCGCATCGCGATCTTGCGCGGGTTTCTGCGGCGCGCGATTCGGACAGCCGATCGCGTGATCGCCATCTCGACCGCCACCGCTCGCGAGGTCTCGGCGCTCGCCGGGGACGACGTGCCGATCGAGGTCATTCCCTATGCGGTCGAGATGCCGTCGCGTAAGGCATCGCGACATGATGAGGCCACGATTTTGTATGTCGGACGGCTCGTCGAGCGTAAGGGCGTGGCTTATCTCATCGATGCCAGTGCGTCGTTGCCGAAGGCACGTATTGTCATCATCGGGGACGGACCCGAGCGCGAGGCGTTGGAGAATCGCGCGAAGGAGCGTGGGGTCACCGATCGGGTGGAGTTCCGCGGATGGGTGACACCTGGTGACCTCGACCGTGCGTACTCCAGCGCGACCGTTTTCGCGTTGCCCGCCGTCGTCGACAAGCGCGGCGACACGGAAGGACTCGGCATGGTCCTGCTCGAAGCGATGAGCTACTACGTGCCTGTGGTCACGACAGCGCTCGGTGGCATTACGGATATCGTCGAGAACGATCAGACCGGATTGATCGTCCCGCCAAATGACAGCGAGGCATTGGCCGCCGCGTTACGACGACTCATCGATGATCGCGCACTGGCGGCACGACTTGGAACGGCGGGTGAGCGAATGATCGAGGAGCGCTTCAGTTGGCCGCACATCATCGACCAGTTCGCGGCGGTTTACGATTCGCTCGACCCGGACCCGCGAACTACTCGAGCCGGATCGACGGATCGGTGAGCTCCACACGGCCGTCGGGAGCCACCCTACGGGCACGGACGGAGCGCCGAGCACGGCGCCAGGCGACGAGACGGTCGAGCGTCGCGACGTAAGGGTCCTGGCGCGTGATCTCGCTCAGGAGACGACCGTAGGCCCGCGGCGCGCCCGGGTAGCCCAGTGGCGGCGTCAGATTGCAGTGCCAGAGGCCGACCCAGAGCCCGTCAACCTCGCGCACGGTCGCGGCCAGCTCGAGGGCGTCATCGATCCAGGCATTGGGGTCTTCGATCCCCCGGTACTTGCTGAGCGCGCGGTCCATCCAGACGAGCGGCACTTCGTCGAGACCATTGATTGGAACAATGTCGGCGCTGCCGAGCCGAAACCCATTGCGGTCCGCGAAGCCGAACGTGGCGTCATACGCAAAACCCGCCGCGCGCATGGCCGTCTGCGTCGCGCCGGGACGCATGCGGAGATAGTGCTGGCGGACGCCCGTCGGGTTGGGGCAGAGTGCGGACAAGCGTTGGCGCTGTTCCGCGAAGACGTTGGCATTGTCGTACGTCGCGAAGCTGCCGTGCAGACCGACTTCATTGCCCGCTTTCGCCAGCGCGTCCAATAGCCGACGGACGGCGCGCGACTCCGGCATATACGTGATGTCACCCGCCTTCCAGGTCGACCATGTTGGCGTGCCGCACAGCAGGAACCACGTCGATGGGACACCAGCATCCTTCTCCTGCGCCAGGACGTCGACCATCCCTCGCCAGGCCGGATCGCCGAATGACGCCGCTCCGAGCGCGGCGGCGGTGACCTGGGCCGCGCGACGGAGCTCACCTTTCCGGAGCAGCTCGACCAAGCGCAGACCGGTGAAGAGAGCC
>DASRDS010000353.1:0-6752 GCA_035652495.1 Gemmatimonadaceae bacterium | reverse complement strand
ATCGCTTCCGTGACGACACTCGACGAACTGCTCGGCGCATCCACGCGCGGGCCGCGATTGGTGCTCACGATCCTCGGCCTCTTCGCGGCCATCGCACTCACGTTGGCCGGCGTCGGCATCTTCGGCGTCATGAGCCATCTGACCCGCACGCGCACGCGAGAGGTTGGCATTCGCTTGGCGCTAGGCGCCACCGCCCGTTCTATTCGCGGGCTCATCCTTGGCGAAGCCATCGCGCTCGCCGGAATCGGCTCTGGGATCGGGCTTATCGTCTCAATCATCTCCGCGCGTTCCGTCAGCGCATTCTTGTACGCCATCTCACCCGTGGATCCCATCACACTTGGGTCCGGCATCGCGCTTCTGCTCGCGGTGGCGGGGCTGGCGGCTTACGTCCCTGCCCGGCGCGCCGGCAGTGTGGATGCCGTGCATGCGCTGCGAGAAAATTGAAGGCCGAATCTGACAAGCACTAACCACATTTGACGACCATCTATGGCGCTCCTTTGACTGGAGCGCACCGTGAGTCGAATGTTGTCAGTAGTGGCGGCTGTTACTCTCGTCGGGTGCAGCACGAACCATGACGCCACTACCACTACCGCCCCGTTAGAAGTCGATCGAGCATCATCAGTCCCACGGTACAGCGTGGTCGCCATCCCGATGTCGTATGCCGGCGCGATCAACGCTAGAGGCGCGCTCGCGGGCTACAACCAGGCCAATGGTGTTCAGCACGCGACGTTCTATCTCGATGGCCTCGTCAAAGACCTAGGCACGCTCGGCGGCACGAACAGCCAAGTCCAATGGCCGGGCCTCAACAACCGCGACGAAGTCGTAGGCATCAGCGAGACCGCTAATGTAAGCCCACTAGGCGAACACTGGAGCTGCTCCGCGTTCTTCCCGGCGATCACAGGCCACATCTGCCGCGGATTTCTCTGGCACGATGGCCACATGAGAGCAATGCCCACGCTGGGCGGCGACAATAGCTTCGCGACCGAGGTGAACAATCGCGGCTACGTCGTCGGCTGGGCCGAAAACGCGGTGCATGATCCGACATGCCATGCACCGCAAGTCTACGGATTCCGCGCCGTCGTGTGGCATCCGGAATCCGGCCGCATCCACGAGCTCCGCCCGCTACCCGGCGACTCGGCCAGCGCCGCGACCGCGATCAACGATCGCGATCAGATCGTCGGCATCTCCGGCGCGTGCGACACGGCGGTCGGTGGCATCAGCGCCCGTGCCGGCGTCATGTGGGATCACGGCCGCGTGATCGACATCGGCGGTCTGGGCGGCACCGCGTGGAATACGCCCATGGCGCTCAATGACGAGGGCACGGTTGTCGGCTTCGCCGATCTCGCCGGTGATCAACACGGCGCAGCCCCGAATTTTCACGCGTTCGTCTGGTCATCACGCCAGGGCATTCGCGATCTCGAGACACTACCCGGGGACGTTCTCTCACAAGGTCTCGGGATCAATAACCGAGGACAGATCGTTGGCGTGTCCATCGGCACGACACTGAGAGGATTCTTATATCAAGATGGCAAGATGTACGATCTGCAGCAGCTCATGCCGAAGGGCTACCCGAACCTTATCGAGGCTGGACAGGACATAAATGACGAAGGCCAGGTCACGGGCTTCATGGTGAACCCGAGCACGGGCCAGCAGCTCACGTTCATAGCGACGCCGTCGTATCGCTAGGTCAAACCGGCAAAAAAGTCCTGAGCTCGTCCATGAGCGTCGTCGCCACGTCCCCGTTCTTGGCGACGACGCCCTGGGCCGAAGCGCGGAGACGCGCGAACTCGTCGGACGTGAGATCCTTCGCCGTCCACACGATGACCGGAATGCGGCGACATGCCGGCAGTTTCCGGAACTGCTCCAGAAACTGAAACCCGTCCATCTCCGGCATCATGAGATCGAGCACAACGGCCTGCGGCGGCTGCACGCGCGCACGCTCCAAGCCGCTCCGACCACTCGGCACACAGTACGCCGTGTACCCCTGCTGGCCTAGCGTCACAGCCATGAGCTGTCGGGCACTGGCATCGTCGTCGACGACGAGCACCTCGCTCCCTTTCGGCCCGACCCCCGCCCGCTCCAGGGAATGGACGAGCGATGGCGGATCGAACGGTTTCGTCAGGAAGTCGTGTACGGCGAACCCCGCGACCGCGCCGTGCACGGCGACGACGGTGATCACGATGATCGGCACATCGCGGTTCGCGACCTCCGACCGAATCGCGCGCAACACGTCGAGGCCGTTCATGTCGGGCAACAGCAGATCGAGCGTGATGGCATCGAACGTCTGCTGCCGCGCCTTCGCGAGCGCTTGCGCGCCGGTGGCGGCGGTTTCGACGGCGTACCCGGCCTGCGTCAGCACATCGACGAGGACGCTCTGGTCGCCCGCGTCATCTTCGACCACGAGAATTTTTCGCGCCACGGAGGTCGGTCCCGGAATCGACAGCGTCGTCGCGCTGCTGATCGTGCCTTTGGTACGGCGCGGGAGGACCGCGTAGAACGTCGTTCCCTTCCCAACCGTGCTGTGCACGCCCACCGAGCCGCCTTGGGCTTCGACGAGTCGCTTCGTGAGCGCCAACCCCAGGCCCGTGCCGGGTTGCCGCCTGCCTTTGTTGTCGAGCTGCTCGAACCGCGTGAACAATCGCCGGACGTCTTCCTCGGGAATCCCTGGACCCGTATCCGCGACCTCGACCCGGAACTGACCACCCTCGCCGGCCACGCGAACGGTCACGCGTCCATCGTCCGGCGTGAACTTGAAGGCGTTCGACAGATAATTGTACAGCACTTGCTTGAATCGTCCGGCATCGAGCACCACGTCGGTCACCGTCGCATCCACCTCGGTGTCGATATGCAGGTGCTTGGCGGTCACACTGGTGCGGAGAATATTGAGCACCTCCGCAATGAGGGCCGAGAGATCGACCGGCTCGACATGAAACTCCATCTTGCCCGCTTCGACCTTCGACAGATCGAGCACATCGTTAATGAGCTGCAAGAGATGCCGGGCGCTCGTCAACACGTCGCCCAAGTATTCCGTATGCTCCGGCGACGCCGGATCGACCTTGCCATCATACAGAATCTGCGTAAAGCCGATGATGGCGTTGAGCGGTGTCCTCAGCTCATGCGACATCGCGGCCAGAAACTCGCTCTTGAGACGAGTCGCTTCCTCCACCCGAATCTTCTCGATGTCGGCGATCCGCAGCTGCTCGACCATCAACTCGGCCGCCAGCCGCGCCTCAGTGGCAGCGGCGAGCGACGCCGCGGTTTCCATCTGGTATCTCGAGAACATGCTGTTGACCGCGATCCCGATCAGCGCCGCGATCGCGCCGCCCAGCACGACCACCAGAACGGTGATCGTCCGCCACCGCGCCGCCGCGGCCACGCGGTCGACCAGCAGCCGTTGTTCTTCGGCGTCGATCGCCGCCAGCACGGCGCGCGCCGAGTCGGCCGACGGCCGGCGGTCGAGCACATCGAGATGGCGTTGCTGGTCGAGGTTGTCGGCGGTGAGATGACGCAGCGTCGCCAACATCGGCCTCGGATCGGCGCCCGCGTTCACGGCAGCCAACGCGCCCGCCGCCGTCTCTCGCACCTCGATCGTGTGGACGACCCACTGATCGGCATCGGCGGACTGCCTCACGCCGGCGATCGTCACCACGCCGACCGCGGCAATGACCGCGGCGGGTCCGATCACACCGGCCAACCGATAGCGCCGTATCACCGCGGCCAGTTTACTCGAAGCCCTCTCGAGGTTCAACTGTTTTTACGCTAGCGCGTGATCGCTTCGAACCGCCGGGCGTGCGCCCTCAAGAAGACGAAGCTCCGGCCGGCCGGATCACCTGATGGCGCAAACGCGATCGGCCCCGTGACGCCGTCCACCGCATGCTCAGGTGTCAAGGCGTGCAGGTACTCACGAATGCGACCCCGATTCGTCCCCGCGGCGCGCATCGCCCGCATGACGAGCATGGTCGCGTCGTACGCGAGCGCGGCATCACCATCCGGCATGCGATGAAACTTGGCCTGGAACGCCCGCACGAACGCCTGCACCTGCGGCCGGTCGATCCCGGTATAGAATGGCGTGGCGAGATAGATCCCCTCGGAGAACGCACTGTCCGAGACCGCGTTCGCCCACGAGCTCCCGCCGACGCTCAAGAATGTCACCGGCGCGCGCTGCCGCCGGACCTCGCGGAGCATGGCAATCGCCGGATCCTGTGTCGTCGCGGCGAACAACAGATCGGTCGCGCTGCGCTTCACATACCCGGCATACGGCTCGAACGATGTCGCGCCGTCGCCCGAGATGGGCGCGAACGCGGTCAACGTCCCCGTAAACTGCCGCCGAAACGCATTCGCGAGTCCGCGACCATACGATGTATTCTCATAGATGACGGCCGCACGCCGCACGCCGGTGCTCGACGCAAACCGGGCGAAATCCGCGCCGTTGGCCGAGTCGCTCGAGATGACTCGAAAGACCCATGGGGAGACGCCGGTCAGCCAGGGCGAGCTCGCGGTCGTCGCGACCGACACGAGGCGCCCATCATAGACGTTAGCCGCCGCGAGCTGCGCGGCGGAGCTCATATGGCCGACGACGGCGGCGACCGAGGGATCGTCGACGAACCCCTGCGCGCAGGCGACCGCCTTCGCCTCTTCGCCATTGTCGTCGCACGAGGTGATGCGGACCGAGTCACCCGCCGCGAGCTGGATCCCCTGCAGGTTCATGAGCCCGTACGGCTGGTGCAGTGGACCGGCAACGCCGATCGCGACCGAGCCGTGACCGCACCCGATCGCCGCCAACGCCGGGAGGACCCGAGCGAGTCTCATGCGAACGCTAGACGAATAGTTGACCGTTCCCGGCACACCGTATCTCGGAACCGAACGTGATCCGAGCCGCGCCGGGGCCAGGACGGGCTCACGGTGTGGTATCGAACTTCCATAGGACCGCCGCCATGGCCTGGCTCGACGATCTTCGCCTCGATGTCGTGTACGCCCTGCGGTCGCTTCGGCGCCGCCCCGGATTCGCGGCGTTCGCCCTCCTCATCCTCATGCTCGGCGTCAGCGCGACCACCGTGATGTTCACGGTGATCGACAGCGTCCTCCTCCGGCCGCTGCCCTATCCGGACGCCGATCGCCTCCTCGCCCTCCACGGCATCCCACCTGGGTACCGCGAAGTGTGGGGATACTCGGGGCCGGACAGCCGCGACATCGCCCGTACGATTCGCTCGATCGGTATCGGCGAGTGGACGTATGGCGGCGCCACGGTCAGCGGATCAGGCACCACCGAGTACGTCGAAGGGCGCCTGGCGTCGGCCAGTCTCTTTGGCGTCTTGGGTGTCAGGGCTTATCGGGGACGCACGTTCCGCCCCGATGAAGATCAGAAAGGCGGCGCACCCGTCGCGATCATCAGTTATGGCCTGTGGCAGCGGCGGTTTGGCGGAGCCATGTCCGCCGTCGGCAGTCCGCTCGTGTACGGCGGCAAGTCATACACGATCGTCGGCGTCGCCCCGCCGGGATTTAGTCTCGAGGGAACGACCGATGTCATCACGCCGCTCGGTCAGGACACCGATCCCCGACTCGAGAATCGCGGGGCCCGGTTCCTCCATGTGATTGGACGGCTTCAGCCTGGATTCACTGGGGCGCAGGCGCGGTCCGAGATCGCGCTGATCGGTCGGCAGCTGGCCGAGCACTATCCGCAGACGAATGCGAGCCTCGCCATGATACCTCGACCCCTGCGCCAAGAGGTCGTCGGCGACATCGGGTCGACCCTCTGGCTCCTGTTGGCCGCCGTCGGCCTTGTCCTCGGCGTGGCCTGCGTGAACATCGCGAGCCTCCTCCTGGCTCGCGCGGTCTCGCGCGATCGGGAGTTCGCCATGCGCGTCGCGCTTGGCGCGGGTCGCGGCCGCCTCGCGCGCCAATGCCTCACGGAAGGTCTGGTCCTCGGTCTCGCGGGCGGCGTCCTCGGTCTCTGGCTCGCGGCGGCCGCGCTGCGGCCGTTCGTGGCCTTGTGGCCCGGGGCGCTGCCGCGGGCCGGGGAAATCGGTCTCGACTGGCCGATGTTGTTCTTCGCTGTGGTCGTCTCGGTCATGAGCGGCCTCGTGTCCGGATTGGCGCCGGCGCTGCGCACGCCCGCCCGCAATGTGGCCAACACCATTCGCGCCGGATCGCGCGGGATAGCGGGCGGCACGCGTCGGCTGCACAGCGCGTTCGTGATCGCCGAAATCGTGCTGGCGGCCGTCTTGCTCGCCTCCGCCGGCACGGTCGGCGGCGCGCTCATAACGATGTCGGGGCGCGATCCCGGCATTGACACTCATAACGCGTTCGCCGCGCGTGTCGCGTTGTCACCGGCATTGCTCGCGACTCCATCGGCGGCGCGTGTCGGGTGGCGTGATCTCCTGATTCGCGCACGCGCCGTGCCAGGCGTCGCATCTGCCGCGCTCTCGGACATTATCCCGATGCGCGAGGGCGAGAACTCGGTGTCCTACTGGACCACGCCCGTCGAGCCGCCGCCGGATCAGGAACCGGTCGCGCTGCAGTCGACCGTGACCCCGGAGTACCGCCGAGTCATGGGCATCCCATTACGCGCGGGTCGCTTTCTCGACGAGAGCGACAGCACCGGAAACCCCAAGGTCGTCGTGATCGATGAGAACCTGGCTCGACACTCGTTCGGCGGCGCTGACGCGGCGATCGGCAAGCGTCTCTGGGTGCCCGCGCTCGGCACCGACCCGGTGCGCATCGTGGGCGTCGTCGGTCATGTGCGGCATTGGGGA
>DASRDS010000352.1:0-3178 GCA_035652495.1 Gemmatimonadaceae bacterium | reverse complement strand
GACAGCGGTTGCGGCGGAGCGCCCGTGGTCGAGCGCAAAATCGCCAGCTCCTCGAGCTCGGCGGGATAGCCGACCCGAATGTCGAACAAGAACCGGTCGAGCTGCGCTTCCGGCAGCGGATACGTGCCTTCCTGCTCGATCGGATTCTGGGTCGCCAGCACGAAGAAGGGCGATGGCAGCGGACGGGTCTCGCCGGCCGCGGTGACACGGGCTTCCTGCATGGCCTCGAGCAGGGCCGCCTGCGTCCGTGGCGGCGTGCGGTTGATCTCGTCCGCGAGAATGATGTTGCCAAAGAGCGGACCGGGAACGAATCGGAACGAGCGATGCCCGGTCGCCTGGTCCTCTTCCATCACCTCGGTACCGGTGATGTCCGAGGGAACCAGATCAGGCGTGAACTGAATGCGCCGAAAGTCGAGGTGGGTAGCTTCGGCGATCGAACGGATCATGAGGGTTTTGGCGAGGCCGGGCACGCCGACCAACAGCGCATGCCCGCCGGCGACGAGCGCGATGAGGATCTCGTCCAGGACGGCGTCCTGACCGACGATGCGCGTCGCCACCTCACGCCGAAGCGCGACCGCCGCGTGAAGCAGACGGTCGCGCTCGGTTGTGTGAGAAGCCTCTTCCGATACTGCTGGACTACTCGTCGTCCGCACCAGCCATCGAGCCAGCCAGTGTCGGGAGAGGCGCGAACGGCGATGCGCCCATACCGAGTGGATCTTCGGAGACGAGCGGCGTCGGGGGCACTTCCATGCCCTCGATCTCCACATCCTGATAACGGTACATCCCTGTTCCGGCCGGGATCAGGTGGCCGATGATGATGTTCTCCTTGAGACCCAAGAGATCGTCCTGGGCTCCGCGGATCGCGGCATCCGTGAGGACGCGCGTGGTCTCTTGGAACGATGCGGCCGAGACGAACGATTGGGTCGTGAGGCTGGCCTTGGTGATGCCGAGCAAGAGCGGCTCGGACGTCGCGGGGGCCTGCTTCTTCTTCTTGCCCTTCTCGTTCTCCTCGCGGAACACGACCTTGTCGACGTTCTCGCCCTCGAGGAAGTCGGTCTCGCCCGGCTCCATGACGCGGACCTTTTGCAGCATCTGGCGCACAATGACCCCGATGTGCTTGTCATTGATCTTCACGCCTTGCAGGCGGTAGACCTCCTGCACTTCGTTCAGCAGATACTCCTGGACCGCGCGGGGGCCCTTGATTCTCAAGATATCGTGCGGATTGACCGGGCCTTCCGACAGACGGTCACCGGCGCGGACACGATCACCTTCGTGCACCCGCAAGTGCTTGCCAGCCGGGACTTCGTACAACTGCGCCTCTTGGGATTCGTCGACGACGACCATGTGGTTCACGGTCTTCGACGGCGCGACGTAGATCTCGCGCTTGCCGCGCTTGATCTCGCCGAACCGGACGATGCCATCGATCTCCGAGATCGTCGCCGGGTCTTTCGGCCGGCGCGCCTCGAACAGCTCGGCGACGCGCGGCAGACCGCCCGTGATGTCGCGGGTCTTGTATGCTTCGCGGCCGACCTTGGCGATCGTGGCGCCGGCCGAGATTTGCTCCCCATCCTCGACGGTCAGCTGCGCGCCCACCGGGATCACGAAGTCGCGGACCTTGCGGTCGTTGGAGTCGTCCCAGATCTCGATGTGCGGGTGCAGCTTCTTGTCCCGATCTTCGATCACCACGCGCTGGCGCAGACCGGTGAGCTCATCGAGCTCCTCGGACACCGACTCGTCTTCCACGAGGTCGACGAACCGGATCGTGCCCGACACGTCCGCGATAATCGGGTTCGTGTACGGGTCCCAGCTGAAGATCACTTGATCGCGCTTGACCTCTTCACCATCCGCAACCATGAGGATGGCGCCGAGTGGCACCTGGAGGCGCGCGCCCAGTCCGCCCGACCGGTCACCGGCCGCACGAATCAGCACCTCGCCTTCATATGACGTCACGACTTTTTGACCATCCCCGCCGGTCACCACCACCAGACGATCGCCGTATTCGATCTTGCCGGCGACCTTCGACTTTCTTGTCGTGTTCTCGGCGATACGAGCGGCCGTACCACCGATATGGAACGTACGGAGCGTCAGCTGGGTGCCCGGCTCGCCGATCGACTGCGCCGCGATGATGCCGACAGCTTCGCCGAGGTCCACCATGGACATCGTGGCGAGGTTACGGCCGTAGCACATACGGCAGAGTCCACGCTTGGCCTCGCAAGTGAGGACCGAACGGATCTTCACCGTCTCGATACCCGACTCCTCGATTTCGCGCGCGGTGTCCTCGTCGATCAGCTTGCCCGCCTCAATAAGCAGGCGGCGGCGACCGCTTTCGTCCATCTCATGCGGATCTTCCACGTCTTCGGCGGCCACGTTACCAACGATGCGCTCGCCGAGCGGCTCGATAACGTCTTCACCTTCCTTGAGGGCGCCGACTTCGAGACCCAGAATGGTGCCGCAATCGTCTTCCGTGATCACGACATCTTGGGCGACGTCAACCAGACGACGCGTCAGATAACCCGCGTCGGCCGTCTTGAGCGCCGTATCCGCCAGACCCTTACGAGCACCGTGCGTCGAGATAAAGTACTCGAGCACGGAGAGGCCTTCGCGGAAGTTCGACTTGATCGGGCTCTCAATAATTTCACCAATGCCACCGGTCAGCTTCTTCTGCGGCTTCGCCATGAGACCGCGCATACCGGCCAGCTGACGAATCTGATCACGCGAACCACGTGAGCCCGAGTCGAACATCATGAACACAGGGTTGAACCCCTGCTTCGACTCGCGCATCGCCTTGACCATCGCGTCGGCGATGTCGTTGTTGGCGTGCGTCCACGTATCAATGACTTTGTTGTAGCGCTCGCCGTTCGTGATGTTACCGGTCTGGTAGGCGCGCTGGAACCGCTCGACGCGAGCCTCGGCTTCACCCAGCAGCGTCTCCTTCTCCGCCGGAATGTGCAGATCCTCGATGCCGATCGACACGCCACCACGCGTCGCGTTTCTGAACCCGAAATCTTTCAAGCGATCGAGGAACTCGACCGTCGTGGCGAGACCGCCGCGACGATACGACTCGAACACGAGCTCGCCCAACGCCTTCTTTTTCATCTCGCGGTTCTGGAACCCGATTTCCTTCGGCACGATCGCGTTGAACAACACGCGACCGACCGTCGTATCGACCCAGCGCTTA
>DASRDS010000351.1:0-6153 GCA_035652495.1 Gemmatimonadaceae bacterium | reverse complement strand
CTCACGGCGCTGCTGCGCGCTCGCATGGACGAGCTCCTCGGCGCGATGAGCGGCAGCGTGCGCGCGTTCAAGGGCGCGCGGTGGAACGTTCGCGCCGGCGGCGCGACCTGGTCGCCGGAGATCGTCGCGAGCGGCGTGCTGTTGCGGTCCGCGCAGGACGCGCTCGCGCGGGACGAGGCGCTGCGTCCCGCGGCCTAGCGCTGTGCCCGTTTAGGAGTCCCGAAGCGCATCGCCGACCAGGTGTCGTCGAGCGCGACGAGGCTCACGTCGCGACCGCACCGCTCACCTCAACCAGGCCGGATGCCTTCAGGCGAGTCAGAACACGTCGGGTGACGACATCTCTCGACCCAGGGGTGATTGCGGACTCCTCGAAGAGCAACTCCTCGATCTGCCTTTGGCTGAGGTAGCGATGGCAACGCGAGACGAAGGAGGACCTCGGTCTCTCGTGTCGACCGTGAGCTCATACGATCCTGTCGGTTGCCAACAAATAGGGACCACCTGAGCGGGTCTTTGCCAACAAATAGGGACCGCTTGGCCAGGATCTAGGGACCACCCAGAAGGGCCCCTCGGAACTCTGATACGCCGCGCCTCGATCGACGAGGAGGTGCGGGGAAGTGTTCCGGGAGGTGTCAGTGATCGAAGCGCGCGAGGTCCTTCGGCTGTGTCTCAAGAAGTACGGGCAGCGTGCGATCGCGCGCATGCTCGGGATGGATCGCAAGACCGTCCGCCGCTACGTGGAGGCCGCCGCCGACGCGGGCCTCGTTCAGGACGGCGGCGAGGAGCAGCTCACCGACGAGGCGATCGGCGTGGTGATCGGCGAGACCCGGAACGGCCGACGTCCCGGCCACGGTAAGGGTTGGCAGCGTCTGGAGACCGAGCGCACGTTCATTGCCGAGCGGCTGGGGAAGGACCTGCACCTCACCAAGATCCACGACCTGCTCGGCCGGCGCGGCGTCGTCGTGCCGTACCGCACGCTCCACCGCTTCGCCGTCGCCGAGCTCGGCTTCGGCCGCACGCGCGCCACGGTCCGGATCGCGGAGGGCGAGCCGGGATCGGAGGTGCAGGTCGACTTCGGGCGCATGGGCCTCGTGCCCGACCCGAAGAGCGAACGCCGGCGGGTCGCCCACGGCCTGGTCTTCACGCCCGTCGTCAGCGGCTACCGCTTCTGCTGGCTCACGCTCGAGCAGACGACCGCCGCGATCATCGATACCAAACGGCGGTCACGTCCTCTAAGCGCAGCTCACCCTTGCTAAGGGTCAGGCGCGAGGCGATGTCGTCCCCGACCTCGACGGTCAGCCCGACAGCTTGCGGGAAGCCTTCTGTATTGAAGCGCCGGTAGGCCGCCTTCCTCGACTGCAACTCGAGGACGACGAAGTCGGCGGTGACATCTTCCTCGTTGGTGACGATCAGGATCATGCCGCCGAGCGGCTCAGTCTGTGTCCGGCGTCTCGCGCCACTGCGCTGTGCCTGTGCGCGTCTTGATCAACGTTGCGATCTCGCGGGAATCGGAGTCGTCCCATCGCCAGATGTCGCGCTCCGAGTCATAGAATCCCCATAGCGGCGTTCCCGATCCGTGCGCAGCAGACCGCCAGGCCAGTGGGGTGAACGGTGCTTCAGGCCTAATCAACGTCTGGCCGCTCCGTCTGTGTTTCGGTAACAGTTCGTGTTCTTGTAGAGGCATCCGGGCTGAAGATGGCCGGACGACCGCTCCGATCGACGCACACGTCGCGTTCGCCATCGTAGGCGAGCGCTTCTGTGGAGCGGGACTGACGATGGACGGGATGCCAGCACAATGGCGCCGACATCGAAGGTGACATCAGTCGGTGTCCGGCCCTTCAAGGCCCGCCTTCGTCATCGTCTTGGTCTTGACTGCCACGGTGCACGAGCGGGCTGCGGGTTCTCCACTCAGCAGCAGCCGAATATCTCGATTCGCGTCGTAATTGTCATCCGGGCCGTCGATGGCGCTGGCACGTTGTGCGTAGCTCCATAGCAGTCGACTGGAGGGCAGCGACATGAGAGGAATAGTAGAGCCGACCACACCAGAACCGGACCAGGAGGAACCACGGCACCGGCTGATCAGTCACGGCTGCAAGGGAGCTACCGAGGGCGCCCGGCGATCAAGTTCCTCAGATGCTGCGGCTGTTCGATAAGGAAGCCGTACGCGAGGGCAGCAAGCGGTCCCCCGACGATCACGAGTAGGCGAAAACCGCCGAGCGCTCGTTCGGAGAGCCCTGTGTCGATTTTTGACAGCAGCCCACAGAAGGCGAAGGCGGTGAGCCATACGCCACGCACTTGACCGCGCATTCGCCAGGCGACCCAATTCGCGATGAGGGTGACCGCCCCGGCCACAACTAGCGGGACTGATTCACCCAGCCAGAATTCGGCAAGTCCCCACGCCAGCACAGCGCCGGCGAGGAACTGCACGACGAGGAGTAGTTGTTCCCGCTTCCCAAGTCTTTCCGTCAATCGGCGTTTCCGTCTCAGCCTTTGGGCAATCTCGGCCTCACTCACTCTACCGACCACGGCAAGGCCGCCATTCTTCGCCGGTGAGAGCTGGCGTGCGTGCGGCAAGGCCTCATTGCTGAGCCCAAACGTCCAAGTGATCGCCTCCCGCAGCGCACGCCACCAAAAATATGTCAAACCCTTGTCAGGCGAGGTAGAGTCGCGATCTAGCCGAGTTGACCCGGAGAGAGGAGCTCTTAGTGAGGCTGATTCAGAGGCTCGCCTTTGTCATGGCCATCCTGGTCGTCGTCGGAAACGCTGACTCGCGGCCGGCAAACGCTGCGGCAGCCGCGCAATCGTCGTCGAGCCGGGCGGTGCTTGCCCCAATTGATGGGTACGACGGCGAAACACTGTACCGCGGGCTCGCCTTCGGGGAGGGACGCGTAGGCGCGCTATTCCCAGAGCTTGACGGGATTCGCGAGGTCATGGCCGGCCACGAGGACTATGCGGATGCCCTCGTGCAGGAGATCGCGACGCTAGACCCGACATTCTTCAACCGCTTCGCGCTGGAGGTCCAAAGCGGCGATCGAGTGCAGATCCGGTCGGCACTTCGCGAGGCAGACGATCTCGGCCGGGTCGCGTCCAGTCGAATCATCGTCGACCTACCACAGGCTCGAATGGTCTCCGATCAGAGCGACATCGTCCTGCTTGTATTGACGGCCGTCGTGCTGTTCGTTCTGATCGTCGTCGTCGCGGCCCCAACGCTGCAATCGCAATACACGCCTCTCGATCGGGACATTGCGGCCGACCGCATTGCCGAAGTGCTGGCTTCGGCGTGATGAGGTGAGGTCGAGGTGAAACGGGCCACCACGCCGAACTCTCGGGTATCCGGGTCACCTCGACTCGGCGTGGTGGCCTTAGTGCTCACGTTCGCGTGGCTCACGCTCGCTGCCTATGTTGTCCATACGAGGATGCCGACGACTGCGGTCAGTCTTCCCGGTGAGGCAGCGCTCAAGCCGATGATGAATCTCTTCATGCCAGAAGGATGGGCCTTCTTCACGAAGAGTCCGCGCGACGAGCGGCTCCTACCGTTCGTCCGTACATCCAACGGAAGCTGGATCTACGCAAACCGCGGTCCCAACGCGGAGGCGCGCAATCTCTTTGGAATCAGCCGCAGTTCGCGCGCGCAGGGTCCGGAGATGGGCCTGTTGATCTCTAAGGTGCCCGTGTCGGCTTGGCGCAACTGCGCGGGTGATGCGAAGCCATGTCTTGACTCCAGTCCGGTCGCGTTCGCAGGGCAGAGTCCCTCCGCTACTCCAGTGCTGTGCGGGACCGTTGGACTCGTGCTGCAAGAGCCGCTTCCGTGGGCTTGGTTTGCAGCACGCGACCGAGTCAATCTTCCGAGCCGCGTGGCCAGACTGGAGATCCGGTGCTAGCGCGCATCGGCGCGGCAGCCCTGCGGTGGGCGGCCGCGTCACCGTGGACCAACGTCTATGGTCTGGCGCGTAGCCTACTTGCGCTGGGCACGGCACTTACGCTTGCGACCACGCCTACGAGCGTGCTCTTCACCGCAACTACAGGTCGACCTGTCGGTCCAAACTGCGTCGGCCCGGCCGGTTTTGGACTGTTCTGCGTGGTGCCAATCGATCGCCTTGAGCTGGTCCGCCTCGTCGCCGTAGTGCTGCTTGCAGTCGCTGCGAGCGGGTGGCGGCCGAGACTGACGGCCATTCCCCATTGGTGGGTGAGCTTCAGCGTCGCCACGTCGGCTTCGGTCATCGACGGTGGTGATCATGTGACGCAGGTCCTCACACTGCTAATGCTGCCCGTAGCGTTGACCGACTCACGTCGATGGCACTGGGAGGCCGACGGCGCGACGGGTTCCGCCACGACGCGGCTCATTGCTCTTTCGGCGCTGACAGCGATTCGTATTCAGGTCGCCGGCATCTACGCCCAGGCGGCCATCGCGAAGCTCGCGGTTCCGGAGTGGGTCGATGGCACGGTCATGTACTACTGGCTCACCGACCCGACATACGGGGCGCCGGGATGGCTGCAGCCCATCGTGATGCCATTGATCACGACCGGGTTCGTTGCCGTCATCAGTTGGTCTGTCTTGGCGCTAGAGTTCGCGCTCGCCTTTGCGTTGGTTGCGACGAAACGCATCTGGCCGTACCTACTCGCGGTCGGAGTCTTATTCCACGTCTTCATTGCGGTTTTTCTCGGACTCGTCACGTTCGGTCTCGCGATGAGCGCTGCCCTAATCGTCTATCTCAGGCCAGCGCAGGAGGCCTTTGCGTTACCACGGAGACTGGTCGAAGCGCATCGGGCGATATACGAGGCGAGAGCGAGTGCATCGGGAGCAGCAGCTGCACCTGCTCGACGCTAGGGATTGCGCATGTGGGGACGAGGACTGTTGCGGCTCCCGCACGACGAATCTGGGACATTGAACCGCTCGGATTGAGCAGCAACCGAATCAAGCCATCACACTGTCGACGGGGTCCGGACATGCTGAGCCAAACTCATGTTCGACAACGAGCACGAGTTCCAGCTTGGCCGTCCGACCTTGGCACGCGGCGGCAGCGGCCACCGCAGGAAGGTCCGAACTTGGCGCGGGAACGACCGTTGGACTGCGTCCTGTGACGGCTACCGAATTCTGCCAATGACGGTCACGATCTCGTTCGATCCGGTGATTGCCCAGCTGGGACCGATTGAGCTCGGATGGCACGGCGTGTTCACGGTGCTGGCAATTGCGGTGGGCATCTGGTGGGGGCTACGAGGCGCCCGACGCATTCATGTATCGGACGATCGTCTTGGTTCCGTGTTGACATGGGCCGTAGCGGGCGGCTTCGTCGGCGCCCGCCTGTTCCACGTCGCTGACCATGTCAGTTACTACGCCGAACGTCCACTCGAAGTCGTCGCGATTTGGCAAGGTGGCATCGCGGTCTGGGGCGCCTTCGCGGGTGCGATTGCGGCCGGGTTGATCACGGCGCGGCACAAGCAGCTGCCGATCGGGCATCTGCTGGACATTGCCGGACCCGCGATGCTAATCGGCCAGGCAATCGGCAGGCTCGGCTGTCTCGCCAACGGCGATGCGTGGGGTGCACCGACGGACGGCGGTTGGGGCATCGTGTATACGAATCCGAACGACCGGATCCCGCGGCAATTGCTCGGAGTTGCCACGCATCCCTACCCCACATACGAGATCGCGGCCGTCCTTATGCTCCTCGGAATTCTTGCATTCGTCCGGCGCCGGCTCATGCTGCGTCCTGGCGACGTCTTTCTTGTGGCCGCGCTCGGCTACGCCGCGATCCGATTCAGTCTCTCGTACGTCCGCCAGGAGACCATCGTCTTCGCTGGCCTGCAGGAAGCGCAGGTTATCGCGCTCGGCGTCGTCGTTTTCGTCCTGGCAAGCTGGTTGCGAGGACCCCTTCGACCACTCCAGGCGAGGTAAGGGACCTACGCGAAGGTCGCTTCTCGTGCATTGGCCGCTTCGCGTCCCGTAGGTGGCCTCACCGCGCACCTCCGAGCACGTAGCTCCGCTCGACGTCAGCCGCCCGGAGCCATGTCTCACACGCGCTCGTGCCCGCGCCCGCGCGGCCGGCGACGCTGCTCGCGGCGCTCGCCGCCGAGCACCTGCCGCTCGCGAGCGGCGGGTTCTCGCGGGCGCTGCAGGCGCTCCTCGAGGGCGGCTATCTCGTGCCCGCGCCGGAGGGC
>DASRDS010000350.1:0-10341 GCA_035652495.1 Gemmatimonadaceae bacterium | reverse complement strand
GCCGGAAGTCCATCGACGGGTTGGGCGACGACTGGCCGATCACGTACGACGACATGAAGGCCTGGTATGATGAGACCGACCGGCTGATCGGCATCTTCGGCAGCAACGAAGGGCTTCCGAACGACCCGGACGGCGTCTTTCTGCCACCGCCCAAACCGCGTTGCTTCGAACTGCTCATCAAGCAGGCGTGCGATCACACCGGTGTTCGCTGCATTCCGTCGCGGCTGTCGATTCTGACGAAGCCACTGAATGGACGTGCGGCGTGTCACTACTGCGGACAATGCGGGCGCGGCTGCAAGACCAACTCGAATTTCTCGAGTCCCGGTGTTCTCATCGAGCCGGCGCAACGCACCGGCAAATTGACGCTGCTCACGCATGCCATGGTGCGCGAGATCACGGCGAAGAGCGGGCTCGCGACTGGAGTCAGCTATATCGACAAGACCACCGGCGCCGACGAGCACATTCGCGCCAAAATCGTCGTGCTCGCCGCCAGTGCATGCGAGTCCGCACGTCTCTTGCTCAACTCCGGTTTGTCGAATTCGAGTGGTGTCGTCGGCAAATATCTCACCGACACGACCGGTACCGACGTCGCAGGGTATATCCCACGGTTAGCCGACCATGTCACGCATAATGAAGACGGCGTCGGTGGCATGCATGTCTATATGCCGTGGTGGGTGGAGAACAAGACGCTCGATTTCCCGCGAGGCTATCACATAGAGCCGAGCGGTGGCGTGGACATGCCGGAGTACGGGTTCATGAACGACATCATGGGCCATGTGTCACATGCGGGCTATGGCAAGGCGCTGAAAGCCGACTATCGGCGGCTGTACGGCGCGACGGTCAATTTCGCGGGGCGGGGCGAGATGATTCCCAATGAAAACTCGTACTGCGAGATCGACCCCACTGTCGTCGATCGGTGGGGCATTCCGGTGCTCCGGTTCCACTGGCAGTGGACCGATCATGAGTACAAGCAAGTGAAGCACATGCAGGAGACGTTCCGTGCGCTGATCGATGCCATGGGCGGGGAAGCGCTGTCACCGATGCCAACGGCTGACGAGGGCTATGGCATCGCGGCCGGCGGGCAGATCATCCATGAGCTCGGCGGCGTGCGCATGGGTCGTGATCCGGCGACCTCGGTCGTGAACGCGTGGTGCCAGTCGCATGAAGTCAAGAATCTCTTCTGCGTCGATGGCGGGCCGTTCGTGTCGCAAGCGGATAAGAATCCGACGTGGACGATTCTGGCGCTCTCCATGCGGACCAGCGACTACATCGCCAATCAGCGCAAGGCCGGAGCCTTATGAGCGACATTTCTCGGCGCGAGCTTGTTGCCTGGCTCGCGACCTTACCGCTCGCGCAGGCCGCGCTGGCCGCCGAGCGTGCGCTGGGGGCGGCGGCGCCGTTCGTGCCGAAGTTTTTCACGGCGCATGAATGGCGGACCGTTCGCGTGCTCGTCGACTACATCATTCCGCGTGACGAGCGCTCGGGGAGCGCGACGGATGCTGGTGTGCCGGAGTTCATGGATTTCATCATGACTGATCGGCCCGCCGAACGGCTCGCGATGCGTGGTGGGCTTCAGTGGCTCGATAATCGGTGTCGCGATCAGTTCAGCGCGGCGTTCGCCGATGGTACGGTGGCGCAACAGACGACCGTGTTGGATGCGATCACGGGCGAGCATTTCTTCATCCGGTTCCGGGATCTGACGGCGACCGGGTTTTGGACGAGCAAGATGGGGATTGCCGATCTTCGCTACGTTGGGAATACCGTGGTGCATCAGTGGAACGGGTGTCCTGAGTCCGCGCTCACGAAACTCGGAGTATCCTACTGATGGCCGGTCGGCGACTCGGCATCGGGTTCGTGGGCAGTGGGTTCAACGCTCGGTTTCACATCCAGTCGCTGGTGAGTGTGCGTGACGCCGATGTGGTCGGCGTTTGGAGTCCCAACTCGGCGCGTGCCGGCGAGGCCGCGGCACTTGCGCGTTCTTTGGACGTTGGCAACGCTCGTGCGTTTGCGTCGATCGCCGAGATGGTCGCGGATCCGGCTATCGATGCACTTTGGATTTGCGGACCGAATCAATCGCGCATTGAAAACTTCGAAGAAATCATCGACGCGATATCCCGAGGGAAAGGTCGCCTCATAGGCATCGCGTGTGAGAAACCGCTCGCGAGAAATGTCGCCGAAGCTATCAAAGTCACGTCGATGGTCAAGGCCGCGGGCCTCGCACATGCGTATCTAGAAAACCAAGTCTACGCCCCACAAGTCGAGCACGGCCGCACCATCCTCTGGTCGCGTGGAGCGAAGCAGACAGGCCGGCCATATCTCGCTCGAGCGGCCGAAGAGCACGGCGGCCCGCACATGCCGTGGTTCTGGAAAGGCACGCTGCAAGGCGGCGGCGTGCTGAATGACATGATGTGTCACTCGGCTCTTTTAGTCAGGCACTTGTTGACGGGCCCCGGTGAGACGCTCAAGCCCACGCACATTACCGCTCATATCGCCAGTCTCAAGTGGTCGCGGCCGGAGTACGCCACGCAGCTGTCGAAGACGATGGGCGTGGACTATAGCCGGACGCCGTCCGAAGACTTCGCCAGCATGACGATCGACTTCGAAGCGCCGGATGGTCGTCGTGTGCTCGGCGAGGCGACGACGTCATGGAGCTACGTCGGCGCCGGCTTGCGGTTGTCCGCCGAGCTGCTCGGTCCCGAGTATTCGATGTCGTGGAACACGCTGCAGAGTGGGCTCCAGGTCTTCTTCAGTCGCGCGGTCGCCAACGCGGCGGGGGAAGACATGGTCGAGAAGCAAAACGCCGAAGTCGGCCTCATGCCCCTCGTTACCAACGAGGCGTGGGCCTACGGATACGAGGGCGAAAACCGGCACATCGTCCGCGCGTTCCTGCGCGGTGAGACTCCGGCTTACACGTTCGACGACGGGCTCGAGGTCGTCAAGCTGCTCATGACGGCCTATATGAGCGCGGAGCAGGGGAGAACGCTGCCGTTTCCACCGCCCGAGCTCGACGCGTTCGTCCCGCAGGTCGCGAAAGGCACCTGGCGCGGCGGCTAATACTCTAGCCGTCGCAGGTACTCGTAGCTCATGCGCGCGTCGTCCATTGGCGCGGTTGGCTCGTCGTGCTCGACAAAGATGTGCTTAAGTCCCGCGTCGTCCGAGTGCCGAAAGATCGCGCCGAAATCAATCATGCCGCGACCCACGTCAACCATGTTACCGTTCTTGGTCATGTCCTTGGCGTGAACCATGGGAAACCGACCTGGATAGTGCGCAAAGTATTTCAAAGGGTCGTGCTTACCCTTGATCATCCAAAAAATGTCGACCTCCATCTGCACCAGCTCGGCATCGCACTCGTGTAGGAGCAAGTCATAAGGCACGATCCCATCGACCGTGTCGAACTCGAAATCGTGATTGTGATAAGCGAATTGAATCTGGGATTTCCGCGTAAGCTCGCCGAACTGATTGTACTTGGCGGCATTGCGCTTATACCCGTCGACGGTCCGATCTTTCTGATCGGTGAACGGACACACGATGTAGCGCTGCCCGATAGTCGCGGCGTCATCGACCAGCTTGTTCCAGTCGGTCTTGAGCACGTCCACGTGCGATGAGGGCGCGACGAGATGCGCATCGTCCAACATCTTTCGCATCTCGGCGGCCGTCGTATCGAACAACCCGGCCAGCTCGACCTCTCGGTACCCGATGGTCGCCAGCGCGGCGAGCGTCCCGGCAACGTCCCGTTGCATGAGCGAGCGCACCGTGTAGGCTTGAATACCGATCGCCCCCAATTTCCTGTTCGTGTTCACACGAATCCCGGATGCGAGCAAGGCCTGGACCGACTGCCGGATAAACGTTCGCCGAATCATGTATGCCGACTCCTCTGATCGTGCTCCGAGAGCAGGAGATTCGCTCACTCCTCGACCCCGCCTCCTGCATCGCCGCGGTCGAGCACGCTTTCACATCGTATGCTACCGGCGGCGCCGAGCTCCCGAATGTCATTCACCTCGACGTACCTGAGAACCGCGGCGAGATCCATATCAAAGCTGGATATCTCCATGGCGGCAACTGGTACGCCTGCAAATTTGCATCGGGCTTCGCCGGACGGAATGATGGCGTTGTCCTGACCTTCGATGCGCGGACCGGCGCGCCGGCCGGCATTCTCTTTGACGGCGGCTATTTGACCGATTTGCGCACGGCCGCCGCCGGCGCGATCGCGGCCCGTCACCTCGCTGTACCAACAATCAGCACCGTCGCGATCATCGGCACCGGCATTCAATCACGTCTCCAGCCCGCGCTGATCAAGCTCGTTCGTCCATTCGACGACGTGCGTGTGTGGGGCCGCCGACGTGAAGCCGCGGAAGCGACGGCGAAAGAAAGCGGAGCCACAATAGCCGAAACGGTCGAGGCGGCGGTCGATGGTGCCGAGATCATCGTCACCGTCACGGCGAGCCGCGCTCCCATTCTGCGCACAGAATGGATCGCGCCAGGCGCATTGGTCATCGCGGTGGGATCGGATGGCCCGCAAAAACAAGAGCTCGATGTCGGTGTCCTCGCGCAAGCTGATCGGATCGTCGCGGACTCTCTGGCACAATGCTCGAGACTCGGTGAAATCCATCACGCTTTGGATGCCGGGGTGATTTCAGAAGACACAATAACGGAGCTCGGCCAGATCACGGCCGGGCGAGCGCCGGGCCGTCGCACGCCGACGGAGCGGATCGTATGCGATCTCACGGGTGTCGGCGTGCAGGATGTCGCCGCGGCGTCGCTCGTAATGAGACGTGCCCTTACAACGAACGCCGGCACTCGCTGGAGCGAGACGTAGTCGAGCTCCTTCTCAACGGACCAGCCGAGCGCGAAGCGGCGCGCTCGCTCGCTACACCAGACCTTTACGCGAAGCGAATATAAAATCGGTCGGCGCGGGGGTATCGCCGCCATCGCGAGTCAGCATGGCGAGCTGCCCCCGGTGATACGCCGAGTGCATCAAGACGTGCGTCAGCACTTCTTCGATGGAGTTGTCGCACGCCTCGCCCTTGGGATTCGTGTAGCGGAGCCGCGAGGCGAGATCGGGATCCGTCTCGAGATAGGCGGTCCACTCGCTCGCGTCCGCCGCGAGCTCGGCGGCGCACTGGTCACGCGAGAGCGATGGCCACACGACGAGTGGACTGGTCCGCCCCGTCAGCCGCGAAAGCCATGTGCGCTGCGATCCCGCGAGATGACCGAGGATCGCGAGCGCGCGAGGCGACGGGGTCGCGGGCAACGCCGCGATGGACTCGCGGTTCGCCCACGCATCGTAGCCGAATAGTCGCGGGTAGTTCATTCGACGATGATCGTGCCCTGCATGCCGAGCGACTGATGCGGCAGGCAATAGAACTTGTACGAGCCCGGCTTCGCGCCCTTGAAGGTGATCGTGTAGGAATCATCGGGATTCGTCACCAGCGGGCCGGTGAGCTTCGCCTGCTGCCGAGGCATGTCCTGGTCGAGCGTCGGCGCCGCGCCGTCCGGAATGTCTTGACTGTCGAAGGTGACGTTGTGCGGGCCACCGGAAACGGTCACGAACTTGACGCTCTGGCCGACCTTGATTCGTACCGTCGATGGTTGGAATGAATATCCAGAGCTCGAGCCGATCATCTTGACGGTGACCGTATCACCGGCGGCGCGCATGGCGCCCACGGTTGGGGCTGGATGCGCCGCGAGCATGAGGGTTGCACCAGAGATCGCCAGTGCGCCTATCATGAGCTTATGCATGTGTTTACCTTAGATTGACTGGCCTACTTCGAGGGGGAGAGTTGTGATGAGCACAATATGGCGTGTGAGCAGCGCGGTGGGGACTCTCGTCGTCCTGATCTCGGTGGCGGGATGCCAGAAGGGCGATAAGACTCTCGCGAACGGCGACCTCGGGTTGACCGGCACCATTCACTCGGTGCAAGCGACGGACGGCAGCCAGTGCTGGACGTTGACGTCGACGTCGGGCAAAACCTACGAGCTGCAGCCCGCTCAAGCGCCGCAAGATCTGCTCGTTGATGGCAAGCAGGCCACGATCACGGCCAAGCCGCGCTCGGGGGGCAGCTTCTGCAAAATGGGCCAGATCATCGACGTCGTTCGCGATACAGCGGCCGCGAAGACTTGATTCGAGGGACGCGCCCCGCACATCGTTGGGGCGTGCTAACTCGTTCGCTCATCGTTGCGGGTCTGGCGTTGGCTGGGCCCGTGTGGGCGCAGACGTGCATCCTTCCCCCGGATAGCCACGAAGCACGGCTCCTTGCGTTTTACGAGGCGCCGTTGGCGTTTTCCACCGCCACGGGTCCCGAGCAGCATGAGCCTTTCACCGTCCGCCTGGGCGCCGAGCTCGCGCCGCTGCCGTCGCCCGGCGACGCGCTGACGCAGACCGGCGTCTGTTATCAGGCGAAGAGTGAGCACACGACGCTCGCGCCGGTCTTTCCGCGGCCGCGCGTCACGCTCTGGTTGCCGCTCGGATTCGCGTTCGAGGCCAGCTACGATCCCCCGATTCCGATCGGCCAGGCGAATGTCGACATCGCGAGCTTCGCGCTCGAGAACACGCGACGCATCGTGAGCCTGCCGGGCATCGACCTGGCGATGTCGTTGCGCGCGCAGGGCACGACGGGATTGATCAAAGGGCCCATCACCTGTCCGCGGTCGTCGCTGCAACTCACCGATTCGTCCGCGGCCTGCTTCGGGACGAAGCCATCGGATGACGCGTTCAGTCCGTCGATGTTCGGGCTCGAGACTTCGGTTGGCGCGAAGCTCTTGAATGGACGCATCTCGACATACGTCGGCGGCGGCATCTCCTGGCTGCGGCCGCGGTTCGATGTCCGGTTTCATAGTGCGTGGCCGGGGTACTATTACGGAGGGTCGGGTTACTACTCGACCGAGCCCTATCTCCCGCACCTGGTCGTGGACCTGACGCGGGGCACGGTGTTCGGGGGCGTCGTCTGGCACGTGACGCGGGCGTTCGACCTGAATGGCCAGGTGTACTCGGTGCCGAAGGACGTCACGACGTTTCGGTTCGGCGCGGGCTACCGGATCGGTACCTAGTTGAGCAACGAGGAGCGACCAGTGCACCGCGAACCCGTCGCCTCGTCGTCCATTGCGGCCGTCGGATATGACGCGGGTACCCGGACGCTCGAGATCGAGTTTCACAACGGGCGCATCTATCAATTCTTCGGCATCGCGCCGCAGATGGCGGAGGCGTTGCGCGCCGCCAAATCGACTGGTGCGTATTTCAACAAATACGTGCGCAATGGTGGATACGAGTTCAGTTTAGTGCGCGATGCGTAAGCGCTGGCCGTGGCTCGTGATTTTTGTGGTTGCCATGATCGGTGCGTCATTCATCGATCCGTGGGTATTCCATCACATACAAAAACCGAACGTCTACGACCAAGATTGGGGTCGTGCGCTCCGCTCCGTAGGCTATTGGCCTCTCTGGATGATCCTGTCGCTCGCGCTATGGCTGGTCGATCGCAAGGGAGGACGGGGATCCAAACGAGCCATTTTTTTGTCGGGCTCGATTACCGCGGCGGGCATCGGGGGCGAGGTCCTGAAGCTGATCATCCGCCGCGAACGACCGGGCACGATGAATGGCGTCTACGCCTTCCGCGCGTTCTCTGATCACCTGTTCAGCAGTCGCAACTTCGGGATGCCCAGCAGCCACGCCGTGATTGCGTTCTCCGGCGCGGCTGCCATGAGCATCTTATTTCCCGAAGCGACCGGCGTCTGGTACGCGCTCGCCATCGGCTGCGGCGTCACTCGTGTGCTGTCCGGTGCCCATTTCTTGAGTGACGTCATAGCCGGCGCGGCGATCGGGATAGCTACGTCGATCGTTATTTCTCGCCGTTGGGGATCGAAGTAGCGCCAGCGGCCTTCGCCTTCTCATACGCGGCATCGAGATCGCGCTTCTCCTGCGCGTGCCGCGCATCCCGCTGCATCGCCGATTCGCCCTCTTTCGGATGCTCGATCTCCGACCGGTGCCGCTCCTCCATCTCCGATTTCTTGCGATCGTAGTCGGCGTCTAATGCCGGTGACACTTGACCAGGCTTCCAGGCGCGGCCGTTGTTCCTTGGTGCCAATCGCGCCGGTCCGTTTGGTTGTGGCGCGGGCGTCGCAACAGCGACAGCTCGGGGTGCGGGGTGAATGAGCACGATGTCGTGACGCTCAGGCGGCGGTTGGTGCACGGCCACGACTGGGCGCAGCAGGAGCGCCGGCGGTGGGACCGAGCGCGAGACGGGCACGATGCGCACAGGCTGCACCACGGGCTGCCCGGTCATGAAGCCGGTCACATGAGTCGCGTTGACCACGAGATGCTGCTCGACGTGCTGCTGACTCGCGAACGTCTGCTGCTGCACCACCGTGACGGCCGTCGGTACGTTCTGGTTCCCGGCCGGCACCCAAGCCACGGTCGGGCCATTCGGGCCGGGCGCATTCACGAACTGCACGAGCGCGGGCGCGTACGCGGGCGGCGCATTCGTCGGACGCCCGGGGCTCCAGCCCCACGCACCGTTCCGGTTGACCCACCGACCATAGTGATACGGCGCATATCCCCACGGCGCGGCATCCACCCACGTCCAACCCCAGGGCTTCACGAACGCCCAGTGGCCGGTCCGATACGGCGCCCATCCGGGTGCGACTGTCGTGGGATACCATACCGGTCCAAGGGCCGGATCGACCTCCCACCGTCCATACGCGCCAAGCTCGTTCGCGCCGGGCATCCCGGCCGGTATGTACTGCTGCCCCTGTGCCGCCAGACGATCCCGTTCGGCGTCGCGCTCCATGCCCCACCGATCGAACGCATCGGGCGGCGCCGCGTCGGCGAGACGGAACGTCGGTGCGTCGCCGGCCCCATTCACGGTCGCGACCTGTCGCGCGTTCACGACGAACGATGACCCGGCCTCGCTCACCGTCGCCTCGCCACCCCAGACCGTGACGGTCGTGGTCATGCCATCGGGCGAGACATCGATGCGATAGACGCCGGGCCGATTCACCGACACCGCGGCGTTCGGCGCATCGATCTCGTGCTCCTCGCCGTTCTCGCCAAAGACACGCTCGGTGAGCGTGCCTTGCGGCAGCCGCACCTGCACCGTGCGATCGTCGAGCTGGACGACGTCGAGCACCGACTGCGACCCGACGCGGATCATCACCGCCCCAAAGTCGACCTCGGCCCTCGAGTTCATATCCGTCCACACACGGTCGCCCGACGCGATCGGCCAGTTCGGCTCGGCCGGCGCCCACTCATCGTTCTCCGCCGTCCGGAACGAGACCGTTCCGAGCATGAAGGCGAGCCGTCCCACGCGCGTGGGTTCCGGCGCCGGCGGAGGGGGCGGTGGTGGCGGTGGCGGGGGCGGCGGGGTCTGCTGAACTACCGTCACGGGCTGCGGCGCCGGTGTCGGTTGCTGTTGCACGGTCACTGAACAGGCGACCGCGATCGTGGCGACGAAAATCGGAACGAGTGCGCGCGGTTTATTCATGAGGCTCTCCGGGGGTCGATGCAACTGTGCCAGAGGGGTGACGCGGCACGGCGCTCCGCGTCACGCTGTTGGTTGGACCTCTGAACCGCTAGAATCAGGGCGATGCGTCTGCTCGCCCTCCTCGCGGTCGCCGCCACGGCCGCCCACGCCCAATCGGATGACTGGACGGCTCCGGCGAAAGATTTCGCGGCCACGCGCTACAGTGGTCTCGCCCAGATCACTCCCGCGAACGTCAAGAACCTTCACGCGATCTGGACGTTCTCGACCGGCGTACTCGGCGGCCACGAGGGCCAACCGCTCGTCGTGAAAAACACGATGTACGTGGTGACGCCGTACCCGAACGTGCTCTACGCGTTCGATCTGACGCAGGAGGGGTATCCACTCAAGTGGAAGTACCGCCCGGCCGTCGATCAGAACGCGGTCGGCCTTACCTGCTGCGATGTCGTGAATCGCGGCGCGGCCTACGCGGATGGCAAGATCGTGTACAACCTGCTCGACGGTCACACGGTCGCCGTTGACGCCGCGACTGGCCGCGAGCTCTGGAAAACGCCGATCGCCGATTTGCAGCGTGGCGAGACCGTCACGATGGCGCCGCTCGTCGTCAAGAATCGCGTGATCGTGGGCGCCTCGGGCGGCGAGTTTGGCATCCTCGGCTCGATCAAAGGCTTGGATCTCGCGACCGGTCACCTCGTCTGGACCGCGACGAACCTCGGGCCGGACTCCTCGATGCACGTGAGTCCGAGCTTCAAGACGCCCTACGATACGGGGGCACAGCTCGGCCTCCGCACGTGGCCTCCTGATGCGTGGCGACACGGCGGTGGTCCGGTGTGGGGATGGCTGTCGTACGACTCGACGCTCGATCTCGTGT
>DASRDS010000349.1:0-8476 GCA_035652495.1 Gemmatimonadaceae bacterium | reverse complement strand
CACTTTCTCTTCAATGCGCTCAACGCCGCCGTCGGCCTGGTCAGAGCTCGCGAGCCTGAGGAAGGCGTCCGTGTGCTCACGCACCTGAGCGAGTTGTTACGGCATCTGCTGCAGGACGCGGCCAGTCCGGAGATCACGCTGAATGAGGAGTTGGCGTTGCTCGATCGGTATGTCGCGATCGAGCGAGCACGGTTTGGGGCGCGGTTCACGACCTCCATGAATGAGATGGACGGGCTCGCGAATGTGCTCGTGCCGAGCTTGGTGCTGCAGCCGTTGGTCGAGAATGCCGTACGACACGGAGTAGCGAAGCGTGAAGCGCCGGTTCATGTGCGGATCGAGGTGTTCAGCGAGTCAGACCGGCTGCATCTGCGCGTCACTGACGATGGGCCAGGCCTCCCGGTCGGGTGGACGTTGGACAACGCGACCGGAGTCGGCCTCAGGAACACGCGGGCGCGGTTGGCGGCGCTCTACGGCGTGAACGGAGTCTTGGATATTCGATCGGCCGGAAACGGGGGCGTGCAGGCGGACATTCGGATCCCGCTGCATAGGGTGACATGAACCGACGGCGGGCGATTCGCGTGCTGCTCGTCGACGACGAGCCATTGGGGAATGCCTCGCTGCGCGGACTGCTCGCCAGCCATCGCGACGTCGAAGTCGTCGGCGAAGCTCTCGGCGGCTCGGCCGCGGTCCGCCTTATTCGGAGCTTGCGTCCCGACCTGATCTTCCTCGACGTGCAGATGCCGGAGATCGATGGCTTCGGCGTGCTCCGGGCAGTCGGGCCCGAGGCGCTACGCGCGGTCATCTTCGTCACTGCCTACGATGCGTTCGCCGTGCGGGCCTTCGAGGTGCGCGCGATCGATTACCTGCTCAAGCCGGTCGCCGCCGACCGATTCGCCCAGGCGCTCGATCGCGCGCGCGAGACACTCAGCTCTCTTCGCGACGGGGATTTCGAGCGACGCCTTCGAGAGCTGCTCGATGACTACGTCGCTGGCGAGACGCCGGCGCCCGCTCCCGCGCGGGAGCAGCTCATGGTGCGCGTGGGTCGGCGCGATGTCATGGTCCCGATGCGGGACGTCGATTGGATTGAGGCTGACGATTACTGCGCCGTACTGCACATCGCGGGACGACGTCAGCTCGTTCGCGCCACGCTCGCGTCGCTCGAGGAGCAGCTCGACCCGACCTCATTTGCTCGCATCCATCGCTCGGCCGTGATCAATCTGCGGCGAGTGCGCGAGCTGCGCCGGCATCCGATCGGCGGGCTCACGGTCGTGCTGCTCGACGGGACGCGACTCCCGGTCAGCCGGAGTCGCCGAGCGCAGCTGCTCGAGCGGCTGGGGCCATCGTACTAACGGTTGTAGGTGGCGCCATCGATGTAAACGCGATTGTTGTCCGAGAACGGATAGTAGGCCAGGACGCGTTGGACGGAGCCGCCGTCGCCGTCGAGCTCGAGGGTGTAGCCGGCGACCTTGTATGTACCGGCGAGGTTCGGGTCGCCCTGGCCGCGCGAGCGGCTGGTAGCGGTCACGCTGCCGTTGCCACCGGACGCCGAGCTGCGGCGTTCGTTTTGATCCTGGTATGAGGCGGCGCCGCCGCTATAACCTCCATTGGCTTGTACGGCGCCGGTGCCGGCGATCACGCCGGAGCTGCGCTCGTAGTGGCCCGTGGAGGCAAAGGTGATCGTCGCCGATGTGTTGTACGAGCCCATGCCGCCGAAAGTCTGCGAGTTGCGGTGCGTGAGCGAGATGTTGAGCGCCGTGCCTGGCGGCAGCGGGCGCACGCGGTCCGCATCGAGCTTGGTCCACTGCCCTCCTGTCTCGACCAGGAACGCGCTGCCTTCACTCTTCCAGTGGTGCCACTTGCCTGGCTCTCGTTGCTTGGACGCGGCTTCATCGAGCAACTCGGGCGGGGTCGTCAGACCGATATACGCCCAGCCGTCTTTGAGCAGCAGGTCCGTCGATTCTACGTAGGCGTAGCCGTTGACGGTGGTTTGGCCACGGCTTTCGTGCAAAACAGCGACGATAGAACCATTCGCGACCGGTTCCGCGGGTGCTGCGGGCGCTGCGGGTGCTGCGGGTGCGGCAGACGCCGACAGGCTGCCAACGATGCCGCCGGCGGTTCGCACGTAAGCGGTCGCCGATGACGCCGGCATGTTCGTCAGGACAATGCTGGATTGCTCATTGCCGTTTGGCTGCGGCACCGCCGTATAGAGCGCGATCCATTGAGCGCCATGCGTGTCGCGAAAGGTGAGCCGCGCGATCCCGTGTTGCGTCGTCGTCGGCGGGCTGTTCAGTGTTCCGCGACGAGTGGCGTCGGCTCGGGCGTGTGCCGCAAGCCACACGTCGATGTCTTGGCCGCCGAGGGATTGCGTCGGCTCGAGCGTCAGGGTGAATGTCTGGCCCGACGGCAGGCCGGAGGGCGTATAGATCCAGTTCGTGCCGGCGTGGCTGACCGTCCAACCGGTGGGTGCCGGTACCGGTTGGGCGGTCAGCGGGGCAACAGCGAGGAGGAGCAGGAGAGCGAGCGTCAGACGCACTGCGTTAGCGATCGGGCAGATTCCAGATGACCGTGTGCGTGACACCGTTCGACGTGATGGTGCCCAGCGCGTGATGCAACGAGATGGCAACCGCGGTACTGTGCTCCCCGGCCGTACCGAGCCCAGGCAGCCTCTGCAACCCGGGACCGGGCTGCTCGTACCAGAGAAACGCGACACCATCGCCTGTTGTCCCGACCACATATCCATCGGGCGTTATTCCATTGGCCTCACCGCACACGCCCATCAAATTCGCGGGCCAGGTATTTGGGGTTGAGGTGAAGAGCCCCCACGCAATAGCTTGGGTACACGCGCCCTCCGTGCTATAGCCCGCGAGACGTCCTTTGACCGATACCGCGTTGACGGCGGAATACTTATGGATGGCGCCATCGTGTCCGCGGAGCACCGTGAGCTGTCCGGACGGCGTTATGACGATCGCCCCGGTCGCGACACCGCCGCTATTCATGGCCCCGCCAATGTACCGATCGTCGGAGATGGCGTTGTATTGGTAGCCGGCGGTCTCCGTCGGCAGTCCATGCCAATTGAAGATGCTGCCGAATGACACGCCGCCGCCGGTGCAGGTGCCGACGATGTTGGCGTCGAACGTGAATCCCGTTACCGTGCAGTTTTGTCCCGCGGGCTTTTGGATGACGCGGAAGGTGCCGTCCGGCAACGTATACCAAACGACCGGCGTGTTGCCGCCGGCCGTTCCGGCCATCGCGCCGCGATCGTTGATCGATGCCACCTCAGCCGTTGCAAAGCCCGGATGCGCGAGGAGAACCAATCCTCGACCCGGACTCCAATAGAACGGTGTGCCGGTGTTGGTGCTGCCAACGACCTCATCAAATTCATTGATCGATCGCGGATGAAAACCATCGAGGCCAGGGAGCACGCGCACTGTCGCATTCACGACTGGGACCGATTCGGGTCGCAGTGTGGATGGGCCCGCTGGCGCGGATGGCGATGCGGAGGGCGTGGTGACCGAGTCGGAACATGCGGCAAGAACTGCGATCGTGAGTGCTGGCGCGCAACGACGAAGAACCGCGGACAACATGGACGCTCCCGTGAGTAGTCGACGGATGCGACCAACGCAATTCGTGTACTACTCAGCGGTGCTTGGTCACGATAGACACGATGAGCATCCCGACCGCCGCGACGCAAAACGCCCAGAGGAGTGTCGCGTTTAGTAACAGCGTAAACCGCACATGATAGCGAAAGGTTGCCGGATACGGGTCCAGGTCCAATCCGGCGAGTGCGTTATGCAGATGCGCGGGCGAGCTGCGCGACGAAAAGACGTAGGCGATATACCCCATGTCTTTCGTCGCCCACGCGTAGGTTCGAGGATCGAGCCGTCGCAGCCGGTGACAGACGCTCATGAAGTTGATATACCAGCCGCCATAAACCGAGACGGCGGTCAGCGCGATCCACGCGTTGTGTAGGAGCGGGTGGCCCCTCACCATCGCGGAGAGCGCGCCCAGCCACACGACCGACGTCATGCCGATCAGCAACATGGCGAACAACCCGCCGATCGTCGAATAGATTGGATGCTGTCGGAAGCGCCGGAAGCCGTCGGGCATACGAATACACACGCCCGACGAGCCTTCCGTGTCACATCATCGGTCAGTAGTTGAAGTTCGCCGACAACATGTGCCAGTGGATCACGAACCACGTGAACGCGGTCGTCGTCACCGCGAGGGCCGTGTATTTGACGCGCGCCCAGCCGTTGGTCCCCTCGCGCCACGAACGTGTGGCCGCGACGATGGCGGCGATCGTGCCGACCGCGCCAGCCAGGAAGCCCAGGCGGATGAGGCCAAGCCACGGATCGACGCGGTTATCGAACTTCATCTTGTTCGTGAAGCCCATGTAGACGAACAAGACGAGTCCGAGGAGCGCGACCAGATTGATGAGCGCCACGCCGCGCGTCGTCGCGCGCAGCCTTGGGCTCACTCCTTCGTCCGGCAGGGCCTGTCTGTAGCGCCGCCGTGCGATCGCGGCGACGGGCCAAAGCACGAGGGTCGCCAGGAACACCGTGACGCACGCGACCAAAAGACCCACGTTCCAATTGCGATTGTCGGCGAGACCGACCCGATGGAACTCATGGCCGCCGAGCCACGCCATCCGTCGGACGTGTCCCGCGGAATCGGTCACGAACGCGATGTGCTGGCTGCCGTCGGGACTGCGGAACTCGAGCTTGCCAACCGGAGTCCACCGCATGGGCTGTCCATCAACATTCGTCAGGAGCGGGATATCGACCGTTCCATCCGGGTGCGCCTCGACCCCCAACGGAATCGCCAGCATCAACACCTTCGCGAGCGTCGTCTCGCCGCGTCGTGAGATCGTGTACGGCCCCGCGACCTCCTTCGCTTCGGCGAGCGCATCAGCTGCCTCCGGCTGGAGCGGCGTCCGCGACGGGAAATACCGGTGCAGAAACGCGTCGCGAATCGCCTCACGGAAGTCGTACACGCCCTCGCTTCCCGCGCTGTTGACCGACATGAAGATGCCGACGCCCTCATCCATCAGGAGCGACAGGTGGCTATGAAACCATGACAGATCGCCGCCGTGCCCGATGATGCGATAGCCATTCTCGGATTCCTCGAAGAACCCCAATGCCATGCACGGAATTCGCGGATCCGTCCGGAACTGCGTCGTCGCCATGAGCTTCGCGGTCGACTCGCCCAGTATCCGGTGATCGCCGTACCGTCCGAGTTGCAGGTGCGCAATCATGAACTTGGCCATGTCCGTTCCGGTCGAGGCCATCTGGCCGGAGGGCTCGCCTTGCAGGACTTCGTACTCCTTCGCCGAGTCCGTGGCGAGGCCGTAGTTCTGCGACAGCAGGTGACGGACGTAGGGGGGCAGCGGCTCGGCGATTGACGAGTGCATCATGCCGAGCGGTTCGAGGATGTGAAGGCGGACGTAGTCCGGGTAGGGTGTGCCGGAGACGACCTGCACGATGTACCCGGCGAGGTCGGCACCGTAGTTCGAGTAGGACGTCACGGTACCGGGGCGATAGATCTGGTCGGGCGTGCGCTCGAGGATATGCTCGCGCAGCGGGACCGATCTGCCCGAGTCCGCCGGCAGGTCCTTCACGGATTCCTCGAACCCGGCTGTGTGTGTCAGCAGGTTCCGGAGGGTGATCTTGTCCGGGAAATGGCGGCGCAGCTTGAAGTCCAGGTAGGTCTGGACGTCGGTGTCGAGATTCAGCTTGCCCTGCTCCACCAGCTGCATGACCGCCGTGGCCGTGAACAGCTTCGAGATCGAGGCGATCCGGAAGACCGTGCTGTCGGCGCTGACCGGCAGGTGGTGTGCAACGTCGGCGTAGCCGTAGCCCTTCGCGTACAAGAGCTGGCCATCCTTAACGACCGAGATGACCGCGCCGGCGATGTTGTCGCGCTCGAGCTCGGTCGGGATCAAGCCGTCGAGGAACGCGCCGAGGTCCTGGGCCGTCAGCTGCTTCTGCTGCGGCGGCGTCTGAATGGCGAGCAGCGTCGGGATAACGAGGAGTGCGAGCATGTATACATATCGTATACATCACGGCTGAGGTTTCAATGGCAGGCCATTTGCCGCCCCTTCCACCATGACTGATACCGCCGCCGTCGATCCGCTGACCCGTCTCGCCGAGGGGTACTTCCCCACCCATGCCGCCAGGCCGGCCTCGATGGTCCAGACGACCCCTGCGGTCCGGGAGGCTGTCGGGCGCGCCTGCGAGGCCACGGCTGATGGGCACGACCTGGCCGTCCGCGCTCAGCCACCCATCGAGAAGATCGACGTCGCGATCCGCCACCCGTCGCACTCGGCGGCCGGGCTGCCGGCTATCGCCGAGTCCTTCAAGATCGCGCTCGAGAAGCTTGGGTACCGGGACACGATGCGGGTCTTCGCGACCGTCAATCAAAAGACCGGCTTTGATTGTCAGAGCTGCGCGTGGCCCTCGCCCGACGGCAAGCGCCACAAGTTCGAGTTCTGCGAGAACGGGGCGAAGGCCATGGCGAACGAAGGCGCGCGCCATACCATCGGCCGCGCGTTCTTCCGGAAATGGTCGATTGACGCGCTGGCGGCGCAGTCGGACTACTGGTTGAACGCACAGGGCCGGCTCATCGAGCCGCTCTACCGACGGGAAGGCGCCGCGCACTACGAGCCCATCACCTGGGACGAGACCTTCGCGCTCCTCGGCCGCACGCTGCGCGGCCTCGACTCGCCGCATCGCGCCGCGTTCTATACGTCGGGACGCGCGAGCAACGAGGTGGCGTTCTTGTATGGGACGTTCGCTCGGCAGTTCGGCACGAACAACCTGCCCGACTGCTCGAACATGTGCCACGAGTCGTCCGGCACCGCGTTGGTCGAAAGCCTCGGGATCGGCAAAGGGTCGGTCACGCTCGAGGACTTCGAGCAGACCGATCTCATTGTCCTCATCGGCCAGAATCCCGCCACGAACCATCCGCGGATGCTCACCTCGCTCGAGCACGCGAAGAAGCACGGGGCGACGATCATCGTGATCAATCCGCTGCGTGAGCCTGGGCTCTTCCGATTCACGGATCCGAATCCCGATGAGTACGCGAACCCCGTGTCGTTTGCGGCGCACGTGGTCGGCCCGGGGCGGCCACTGGGCGATCTGCACTTGCCGGTGCGCATCAACGGGGACATCGCGCTGCTCAAGGGTCTCATGAAAACGATGCTCGCCGAGGAGGCGAGGACCGGCAAGGTGCTCGATCACGACTTCATTCGTGATCAGACCGATGGGTTCGAGGCGCTGGTCGATGACCTGCAAGCAACTTCGTGGCGAGCCATCGTCGACGGGTGCGGCGTGTCGCGCGAGGACATCGAACATGCCGGTCGGATGATCGCGCGCGCCAAGCGCATGATTTGCTGTTGGGCGATGGGGCTGACGCAGCACAAAGACGCCGTCGCCGGGATTCAGATGCTCGTCAATATGCTCCTCCTGGGCGGGCATATCGGACGTCCCGGCGCCGGCACGTGCTGTGTGCGTGGACATTCGAACGTTCAGGGTGACCGGACCATGGGCATCTGGGAGCGGCCCTCGAAGCCGTTTCTCGATGCGTTGTCGCACGAGTTCGGGTTCGAGCCGCCGCGGCAGGCGGGGCATGATACCGTCGATACGATTGCCGCCATGCACAATGGGGAGATCGAGGTGTTCTTCGGGCTCGGCGGCAATTTCTTGTCGGCGACGCCGGACACGGCGTGTACGGCCGACGCGTTACGACGCTGTCGCCTCACGGCGCACGTGGCGACGAATCTCAATCGCGCGCATCTGATCACCGGGCGCGAGGCGCTGCTGCTGCCCTGCCTTGGGCGATCCGAGCGCGATGCGGCGGGATTCGTCACGGTGGAAGATTCGTTTGGGATTATCAGCTCGTCGCAGGGACCGCTCGAGCCGGCATCGCCGGATCTCCGCAGTGAGATCGCGATCGTGGCCGGCATGGCGAAGGCCACGCTCGGCGAGAACACCACGGTGGATTGGGACGGGCTCGCGGCCGATTACAATCGGATCCGCGATCACATCAGTCGGGTCGTGCCCGGGACCAACGACTTCAATGCGCGAATCGCGCAGGGGCCGTTCTATCTGCCGAATTCCGCGCGGGAACGGCGGTTCGTGACGTCGACTGGCAAGGCCCACTTTACCGTCGCGCCGATTTCCAAGCATGACCTCGAGGCCGAGGAATTTTTGCTGACGACCGTGCGGAGTCACGATCAGTTCAACACCACGGTGTATGGGCTGCACGACCGCTATCGCGGCGTGTACGGGGCGCGACGGGTGCTGTTCATCAATCGCGACGATGCGGCTGAGCGCGGGTGGACCGCCGGGCAGCGGGTGGATATCACCAGCCACTTCGGCGACGAGCGTCGCGTGGCTCGCGCGTTTCAGCTCGTGCCGTTCAGTATTCCGCGCCGCTGCGTCGCGGCGTATTTCCCCGAGGCCAACGTGCTCGTGCC
>DASRDS010000348.1:0-6290 GCA_035652495.1 Gemmatimonadaceae bacterium | reverse complement strand
CGACGGCAGCGAAGGCGCGGCCTTGTTCGCGCAAGACTCGCGCTGGGGACATCGCGGATATAACGGCGGCTACTCGCTGACACGAGTGATCGTCGACGGCCAGCCCGTCGCGCCGAAGATCGACGACACGATGATGCGACTGGATCTACCGACGCCACTCCCGCCACATGGCGGAAAGCTGACGATCGCGATCGCGTACGCGTTCAACGTGCCCGAGCACGGCGCGGATCGCATGGGGCGTGATGGAACGCTCTATGAAATCGCGCAGTGGTACCCGCGCATGGCCGTCTACGATGACATTCGCGGCTGGAACGTCGATCAGTACCTCGGCCAGGGCGAATTCTATCTCGAGTACGGCGACATCGATTACGCTATCACCGTCCCGGCCGGATACACGGTGGCCGGCTCGGGCGTGCTCGAGAATGGCGCCCAGGTGCTCTCGGCCAAGGAACGAGCGCGCCTGGCGAAGGCGAGCAAGGCGAGTGACGTGATCGCCATTATCACCGACTCCGAGGCCGTCGCCAAGCAAACGCCGGGAACCAAGACGTGGCGGTTCAAGGCGGACAAAGTACGAGACGTCGCCTGGGCGGCCGCACCGGATTTTCGGTGGGACGCGACCAGTGTGAACGGCGTTTTATGTCAGGCCTACTACCAGATCGCGAAGGCGAACAAAGCCTGGGAGTCGGCGGCCGAAGAGACGCAGTGGACGATTCGGCAGTACTCGGAGCTCGTGTATCCATATCCCTACCCGCAGGCCACGTCAGTCGCGGGCCCGGTCGGCGGGATGGAATATCCGATGTTCGTAATGGTTCACTACGGGAGTGACGACCCGAGCTCGATCTTCGGCGTGATCAATCACGAGCACGGCCACGAATGGTTCCCCATGATCGTCGGCTCGAATGAGCGTAGGTACGCGTGGATGGACGAGGGGTTCAACACGTACTTGAACGCCTTCGCCAACGACGCGCGTTATCCGGGCACGAGCGCGTATACCGGCGACCTCGCCAGCTGGAAGAGCGCGGTCGATCGCCACATTCAATCGCCGCTCATGGCCGCACCGGATCATATCGATGCCGCCGCGCTCGGCGCCATGGGCTATTCGAAGCCCGGCGCCGTGCTACTGGTGCTGCGGGACAATGTCGTCGGGCGCGCGACGATGGACCGGGCGATGCGAGAGTACGTCCACCGCTGGGCGTTCAAGCATCCCACGCCTGGGGATTGGTTCAGAACGATCGAGAACGTCTCAGGCCAGGATCTGTCGTGGTTCTGGCGCGGGTTCTTTTACTCTACCGATGTGCTCGATATCGGCATCGATAACGTGGTCAACTCGGAAGGGACCGCGGTCGTGACGCTGAGCAAGAACACGTCGATCTTATTTCCAGTATCTTTGAGGCTCGCGCTGGCGGATGGGTCCACGCAGGATGTTCACCTCCCGGTCGACATCTGGTCCCGCGGCAACGTGTTCAAGGCGACGGTAACCGTGAAGAGCGCTGTGACGGGTGCGCGGCTGTGGCCGGACGGGGTCGTGCCCGACTGGAATCCGGCGAACGACACCTGGGGGACGCCGCCCGCGGCTGCCGATCTGACGGCCAAAGGGCGCGGCCCCACGAGTGGCGGATTGAACGCGCCGAGCGTCCAATAATACGGCTATTAGAAATCCTATACTCGGCTAGTACCTTCCTATAGTAGATTAGGGCCCTGAGTTAGGACTCCAGCGAGGATTTACATGCTCAAGTACGGGTACGGCATTCTAGCCACGCATTGGTGGATCCCGATCGTGTTCGTCGTGATCGCGGGACACATCACCAACGTGTGCGTGACGCTCTTTTTGCACCGGTCACAAACGCATCGCAGTGTGAACTTCCACGCGATCGCGTCGATTCCCATGCGCATCTGGCTCTGGCTTACGACCTCGATCGTGACGAAAGAGTGGGTCGCCGTGCACCGCAAGCACCACGCGTTCGCCGATCGCGAAGGGGATCCGCATAGCCCCCTGATCGAAGGGTTGCGCAATATCGTGATCAAGGGCGCCTTCTACTATCGGAAGGCCATCGGCCAGCCCGGCATGCTCGAGAAGTACGGCAAGGGCACGCCGAACGATTGGCTCGAGCGGCACATTCTCACCCGGCGCAACACGCTGGGCATCATCTTGCTCCTCGGCATCGACCTGTACCTCTTCGGCATCATGGTTGGCGCGATCGTCTGGGGCGTGCAGATGATCTGGATCCCCTTCTGGGCCGCCGGCGTCATCAACGGCATCGGCCACGCGATCGGGTATCGGAACTTCGAGGTCAAGGACGAGAGCCGGAACATCGCGCCGCTCGCGATCTGGCTCGGCGGCGAGGAGCTCCACAACAACCATCACGCCGACCCTCACTCGGCCAAGTTCAAGGCCAAGTGGTACGAGTTCGACGTGGGTTGGTTCTACATCCGCCTCCTGGCGCTCGTTCGCCTGGCCAAGGTGCAATACGCTCGGGTGGCTGCGTAACCGGCTAGTTTTTGATGTAGATGTACGAGCTCGGCGCAGCCGAGATCAGTTCAACGACTTCTTTATTAGGTGTGTTAGGCGGTGTTACTCAGCGGACAGGCGATTCGGTATAGGACTCCAGCCACGGTAGTATCGTGGCTGATGTGACCTGCACGCGTTGCGGACAGTCCCGCGAGGGATTCGAGAAGGCGCCATTTCCTGGCGCCATGGGACAGCGCATCGTCGCGGAGATCTGCCGCGAGTGTTGGGGACAATGGCTGAAGCAGCAGACAATGCTCATCAACCATTACGGGTTGAATGTCATGGATCCCCAGGCGCGGGCGTTCCTGACGCGCAATCTCGACGCCTTTTTGTTCAAGTCCGGGCGGCAAGAGGACGTCGACACGTCGAAGCAAGGGACCATCAACTGGTAGGCGCGATGCGCGCCCTCAGGGCGTCGCACGCGCCGCTAGTGGCGGCGGTCCTCATCGCTGCCTGCACGAGAGCAGCGCCGACCACTAAACCAACAGTTCAGGCCACGGTGGCGCGAGAGCATGCGCCGTGGGTCGATTCCGTGCTCGGCGCCATGACCATACGTCAGAAAGCGGCGCAAATGGTCTGGCCGAGCATGATCGGCGATTTTGTCAGTACGGATTCGCCCCAGTGGCGAACCATCAAACATTATGTGGTCGACGAAGGCGTCGGCGGGCTGACCGTCTCCGTCGGATCGCCGATGGAGATCGCCGAGAAGCTCAATTCACTCCAGCGGGCCGCGGCGCTGCCGCTACTCGTCGGCTCGGATCTCGAGTTCGGCGCCGGCCAACGCGCGCGGGGCGGGTATTTCCTGCCGAACGCCATCGACCTTGGCGGCGCCATCGTGTTTCCGCCCGAAATGGCATTTGGCGCGACGCGTGACACCATGCTGGCGTACGAAGAAGCCAGGGTCACGGCGGCCGAAGGGCGCGCGCTCGGTATTCATATCGATTACGCCCCCGTGCTCGACGTGAATAACAACGCGAACAATCCCGTGATTAATACCCGATCGTACGGGGAATCACCGGCGTTGGACGCGGCATTCGGGCGGGCGTTCATTCGGGGATTGCAGGACCATGGAATGATCGCCACGGGAAAGCATTTCCCTGGGCATGGTGACACGGAGACCAACTCGCACCTAGCGCTACCGGTCGTGAACGTCTCTCGCGCGAGACTGGATAGCGTGGAGCTAGTGCCGTTCAAAGCCGCGGTCGGAGCGGGGGTAGGAGCCATCATGTCGTTCCATGGCTCGATGCCCGCGCTCGATTCGACCGGCGCGCCAGGCACCCTCTCGGCCAAGGTTCTTACCGAGCTGCTGAGAGAGCAGCTCGGGTTCAAGGGCGTCGTGATCTCCGATGCGATGGATATGCAGGGCGTGCTCGTTCAGTATGGCGCGGTCGAAGCGGCGAAGCGTGCGGTGGCCGCTGGCGCCGACGTGCTGATTCAGCCAAAGGACGTCGCGCAGGCGATCGATGCCATTGTCGATGGCGTCCACGAAGGCCGCTACACGGAAGCCCGGTTGGATGCGTCAGTGCGACGGTTATTGGCCATGAAGCACGCGTTGGGACTGGATAAACACAGAGTGGTAAACCTGGACAGCATCCCCGACATCCTCGGGGATTCCGCCGATCAGGCAGTCGCCCGAACGGTGGCCGAGAAGTCGATCACGATCGTGCGAGATTCGCTGCGTCAGTTGCCGCTGGGCAGGTTGAGCAAGAACGCCAAAGTGCTGTCGATCACCGTAGCGCGCCGGGCGGATCTGGGCGCGGGCACCGTCTTCAACGCCACGCTGCGTTTGAATTTCCCCGGGCTCCGGACCGAGTATATCGACGCCGACCAGACACCTGACTTGAACGCGATGCTCGCCACGGCCGATTCGGCCGATGTGGTGATCGTTGCTTCGTATGTGGCACAGAGCTGGGATGCGTCCACCTTGAACGCGCCCGGATCGGTCACCGCATTCATGCAGAAGCTCCGGCGCCCGATTATCGTCGCCCTCGGGAACCCGTACTTTCTGCAGCAGATCCCGTGGACGACGAGCTACGTCGTCGGCTGGGGCGGATTCCCCGTGTCGCAACAAGCGGCCGCCCGGGTGATCCTGGGACTCGCGCCGGCGACGGGTAAACTCCCGATTTCGATCCCTCCTTACGCGCCGTACGGGGCGGGCGCAACCCCTTGATTTAAGTCGCGGCAGAGAACTAATCATGGGCACATGCGTCGCCCAACGTTCTCCGTCGATGTCGTATTGCTGACTCCGCTTGATCGCCACCTGGCGGTCTTGCTGGTGCGCTCACCCGAGGGCTCGGCCGAGCGGTGGTCGCTGCCCTGGAGCCTGGGAAAGGCCACCGACGCGACGCTCGAGGACACGGCTAGCCGCGTGGCGCGGAGCGTCGTAACGGCTCAGGTCGCTTGGATGGACCAGGTCGGGGCATTCGCCGATAGCCGTCGGCATCCGAGCGACGCCGAACTCTCCATAGCGTTCGTCGGGGCCGTGCCGGTGGGGACGCTCACGCGGGATTCTGACGACAGCGCGTGGTTTCCAGTTGTCGAATTGCCAGCATTATCGCCACGCCAGCGCGCCATTATCGAGGCATCGACTGACGCCGCTCGCCTCAAGATCGACTCGACTCCCGTGGCGTTTCGGCTATTGCCACAGCGGTTCACACTCAGTGATCTGCAGCGAGTCTACGAGATCATGCTCGGGCGCCGGCTGCACAAAGCCAGCTTTCGGAGAGCGCTGCAGGCCGCGACCTTGGTCGAGCCGACGGACGAGTGGCGGAGCGAGGGGCGCGGGCGGCCGGCGCAGCTCTACCGCTATGCGCCGAAGCGCCGGCGCCGGGTTCGGCGCGGGTTACGCTTCGACGGGATTAGTCTCAACTAGCGACTAACTTGCCAGCGCTGCAGGGCGCGGGCGACTTCCACGTTGTTCTCGGCGATCCGGACCAGCTGGCGCACCGCGCGCTCGCGGTCGACCCCCGAAACCTCGGCGACGACCGGCGGCTGATGACCCGTGCGGCGCTTCGGGTCGACCCGGCGCTCGACATACAAGCGTAGCGACACCTCGGCGTCGTCGCGCGTCGTCGCTTCGATCGCGACGTACCCGCCGCCTGGGAGCTGGCGGGTGTAGAGCGGCTCGGCCTCGAGCATCATAGCGCGGGCTTGGCGGCGGTGGTCAGGGAGTACGACCGCGGGGTCGTCGTCGGGACATACGACAGGCCCTCCATCGGCAGCAGCCGGCGCACGGCGATCAGCCGCTGGTCGAACCAGGTGCGGCGGCGCAGATCGGCGCGCGTCAGCAGGTCCATGCGGACGTGATGGTGCACGCTCGACGCGTGAATGATCGTGTCGCCGCCGACGTACATCGCGATGTGCTGCGCGCCTTCTTTGCCGTAGAAAAAGAGCAGGTCGCCGGCCTGCAATGTGTCGCCCGGCTCCGGCGCTTCACCCAGCGCGGCTTGCTCGTGCGCCGTGCGCGGCAACAGAATCCCATGCTGCGCGAAGACGTAGCGCACGAAACCCGAGCAGTCGAATGCGCGCGGGGTCGTGCCACCGAGGACGTAGGGCACGCCGATATAGTGCTTCGCCGTGCTCACGATCGTCTGGCCGTCGATCTCGCCGCGGACCGCGACGAGGTGCGTGGCGGCGGGCATCGTGTGTACACGCGCCGGATAGGCACGTGGCGCTTGCGCGCCAATGCCTAGGGCTATCACGAGGTGAGGTAACGCGCGAATAGACCGCATCTGGAGGATGACGCATAGGGGCTAGGGCGCGTAACACAGCTCGCGGCTAC
>DASRDS010000347.1:0-18410 GCA_035652495.1 Gemmatimonadaceae bacterium | reverse complement strand
CGCTGCCATGCGTCGTCGGCCGCGGCCTTGTCGTAATGCTGGCCGGACGGATTGGCGAAAGCGTGATGGGCCCCGTCGTAAATCTTGACCTCGACCGGCTTGTGCAGCCCCTCGAGCGCCGTTTGCATCTTCTTGACGCTGTCGGTCGGAATCCCGTCATCCAGACTGCCGTACAGCCCAAGGAACGGTGGCATCTTCGCGAGCTTCGCGGGATCGGTGACCGGCGTGCCGTAGTACGCGATGTCGGCATCGATCCCGCCGGCGCCGTTCACGGCTTCCTGAATGCTCCAAGCACCGCCGAAGCACCAACCCATGACGCCGATTTTCTGGGCGCCCTTGGACTTGAGATATGCAACCGCGGCGTTGAGGTTCGCGATCGCGTCGCTCGGATTATGCACGACGTCGAGCACGAGATTCCGCGCGTCGTCGGGCTTCTGTGCCGTCTTGCCGTGATAGAGATCGACGGCGAGCACCGTGTACCCCTCGCCGGCGAGGCGGCGGGCTTCCATCCGGATGTTGTCGTTCAAGCCCCACCATTCGTGGATCATCACGACCGCGGGATAGTGGCCGCCCCCGTGCGGGCGCGCCAGATACCCGTTCGTGTTGCCCATGACGGGCCCCATGTACGCGACCCGCTCCGTGTCGACTTCCGTGCGCGGCGCGATCCATGACGCGTTGGCGACCGGGCGCTCGTCGTGGTGCATCCGGTACATCATCGCGGCGTAGTCCTGCTGGGCATTCGCCTGGGCGGCTATCGCGATCGTCGCCACAGGCACAAGGCTCAAGCGTGTGATATGTGCTCCCGGTGGGTGTAAACGTTGGCGCTCTTTCCCCTCAACAGACCTACCAGTGCGATCCCCGCCGACTCGGCCAACCGGATCGCCAACCCGGACGGCCTCGATACGGCCGCCAGCAGTGGCACGCCGGCCACGCTGGCTTTTTGTATCAGCTCGTACGAGGCGCGACTGGTCATGATAATAAACCCGTTTGCCGGCTCAATCTTTTGTCGGGCTAAAGCACCTACGACCTTGTCGAGCGCATTATGCCGCCCAACGTCCTCGCGCACCACCACCAATTTTCCATCAGCCGTTGCCCATGCCGCCGCATGGACAGCCGCCGTCGCTTGGTTCAACGTTTGATGGTCCCATAACGCTGCCTCGGCGTTCCACAACGCGTCCGGCGCGATCGGCTGTTTGGGCGGCGCAACCGTCCGCGGCGGTCGTAAAGCGTCGGTAATCGTTTGCACGCCACAGAGTCCGCAACCGGTTCGACCGACCAGTTGACGACCCCGCTCCGCGAGCGCGTCGGCCAATGGTTGCGGGATGGCAAGTTGGATTTCGACGCCTTGGTTATACGGCACCACGGTGACCGACTGTATTTGATCCACGGACGGGACAATTTCTTCCGTGAGCGTGAATCCGATCGCGAAATCGTCGTAGTCCGCGGGCGTCGCCATCATCACGACGTGCGGCCGATTGTTATACGCGATCGCCACGGGCACTTCCTCGGCGACATCCGCGGAGCCCTCCTCCGCGGTGTCGCCGTCGAGTCGAAGAAACTCGCGCGTTCGAGCGGGCTTCGCGTAGCCGAGCCCGAAGAGCGGGTGCGATGGGCTCAGTTGGTCTGCCATGTCAGCTTGTCGATCATCGCGCCAAGCGCCAGCGACTCGGCCACTCGCACGGCCGCGGCCGCGACTGGGGTCGGCGGATCACGATCGGCGACGATCAGTCCGACCTCATGCGAGACTTCGGGCTCGACCAGCGGGATCGCGCGCATGTCCGGGAGCTTCGTCATGATCGCGAGCACGGTTTTCGGCAGCACCGCCGAGTATGTGCCGAAGCGCAGGTGCGAGCCAAGTGCGACCAGGGAGTTCGCTTCGACATGCGGGCGCGGTATCGCGCCCACGGACCGGAAGTGCCCGTCGAGAATCCGGCGATTCTGCATGTCCGGCGTCAGGAGGCACAGCGGAAGATCCGCGGCTTCGCGCCAGCCGACGCTCGAGCGGTGGCCCATGGGTCCGAGCGCGGACGTGATCAGCACGTAGCGCTCTCGATAGAGCGGCACCGTGCGGACGCGCGCCAGGGGCTCGTTATCCAGATACGAGATGCCCGCATCCAGCGTGAAATCATCGAGGCCGCGCTGGATCTCGATTGACGAGAGCGACCAGATCGTCGTGGTCGAATTGGGGTAGCGCTCGACGAATGGCGCGGTCATGAGCGCGATCATCGGCAGCGCCGCCGGGATGGCGCCGAGTCTCAGTCGGCCGACGAGACCACCCTGCGTCTCGCTCACGTCCTGACGTAGGCCATCGACATCCGCGAGTATGCGCTGCGCCCAGGCGAGTACGCGTTCGCCTTCCGGCGTCAGACCTCGAAAGCGCTGGCCGCGTTCGACCACCAGTACGCCCAGGCTGTCTTCGAGCTGCTTGATGCCGGCGGATAGCGTTGGCTGGGTCACATGACAGACAGCGGCCGCGCGCGCGAAGTGCTTCTCGCGCGCGAGGGCCACGAGGTATTCGAGGTGCTTGATAAGCACATCACAATCTTTGCCTTGCGAGTCGCTTGAGCAACTATCGCTCGTACCAGCAGCAACTAGAGCGAGCTTGCCGCCCTGTAGCTCCGCGGCGACTCGGGTTTCTTGGGATGCGCGGTATCGGGTGGCGGCTTCGTCGGCCGCGCCGACGTGTCCTTGCCCGCCGATGCCGTGTCGACGCGCATCTCGCGGCGCACGAGGGACGAGTCGCGGCGCGACGGGTTGCGGATCTTTGCGGTGTCGACTTCCCCAGGCGACGTGACGCGGACCCGCTTGTGATGCCAGCGATGGGTCGAGTCCTGCCAAGTGCTGTCTCGGCGCGTCGTATCCCTTCGGGTGCTATCCTGCGCTACCGCTGAGCCCGCTAGGGCTGTAAATGCAAGCAGAGCAACGAGAAAAGAAAACCGTCGCATCGGACCTCCAAGTGATCCAATGCGACGGGTGCAAAGATCGGGCTCGCCGGCCCCCTAGTGCTGAGGCATGCCCGCAGGCATTTGCATTTGGGTAAAGCCGGCTGGCGGGGCGAAAAGTGAAGGATCGACGGAATGCCGCTCGACCTTCGTCGCCAGCATCTCCGTCGTTCCGTCGGACTTCACGACCTTGAGCGGAAACCCACCGCCCGCGACGGCGCTGGACAGTCCGGAGACGCGCGACTGCATGCGCGCCATCAAGGGATTGTTCCCGCCGAACCAGAGGAAGTTGCCCATGCCGTGCGCAATGCACACGGTGGTCTCCTCGCCGCCGGCATTGTTCGTTCCCTTGTAGTCATCGCACGGCACGCCGGCGATGACCTCGGATCCGACTTTCGTGAGCTTGCCACGCGCGGTGTCGGGCACGTCCGCCATCACCTTATCCGTGTTCATGGTCATGTACATGTGCTGGCTGGGCATGACCATCATCATGGTGTTCGTGCCCGTGTCCCAGATGACGGCGGCGCCGCCGGGCATATGCGGATCATTCATATCGATGCGAGCCTTGCTGCCGCCACTGCTCGTGTAGACCATGGTCTCGTTCTGCTTCCCTAGCTGGTACGTCACGACACCCTGAAAGCTCTGGGCGCCAGCCGTCGTCGCTCCGACGAGAACAATCGCCGCCATTCGTCTCATGTCGCACTGCCTCCAATAGGAGTTGTTTCGAATTTACGCCTTACAAACGCCGCGGCCAGCAGCGCATGCACGGCCTGCTTCGCGAACGACCAGTGTTCGTTGGCGCCGTTGATCAGCGCTTCGCTGATCCGCAAAAAGCTAGGGCGCCCCGGCGCCCCGGCCACCAGACGCACCGCATACCCCCGTGTATACAACAGGTACCTCAACCACCGCGCATCGCGGAGCTCGGCGCCGAGTCGTCGGGCGACGAGCGCGCCGTAGCGGCGAAAGGACCGGTCGCTCAAGAAAACGTCGGCGGCCCAGTCCGCCGAACGCAGCGCGTTTGCTATGCCCTCGCCGGTTGCGGGATCCGCGAGACCCGCGGCGTCGCCCAAGAGCGCGAAGTCATCGCCGCCGATCTCAGGATAGCCGCGGCGCATGGGGTAGAGCGCGGACCCGACGACGGCGCCGTGCTGTCCGCCGCCCGGCGCGATCGCCGCGACCGCGGAGTCGAGTCGCGCGCGCGTGCTACCGGCCGTCCGAGGCGCGGCGACGGCGCCGACGGATCGATGATCCGGGCGCGGGAAATCCCACGCATAGCCGTCGATGCCGCGCTCGAAGCGCAGCAGCATCTCCGACTGGTCGCCCTCGGTCGGCACATACGTCAGCCGCGTGGGCTCGAGCGCGATCTTGAGCCCGGGCGCGACGGCCGCCCGCACCGTGCTCGCGGCACCATCCGCGCCGATCAGAAAACGCACACGCGTCTGCGCGATGCGCCAACCGCCATGGGCGTCACGCACCGGCGTCCGCACGGCCATAGCGCAGACCTGCGCGCCGGCCGCTCGCGCCCGCTCCAACTGCCACGCACCAAGTGTCTGCCGCGCGATGACGTGAATCGGCCGCCGCAGCTCGAGCTCCAGCGGCGGCACGGTCTGATCCGTAGTAATCCGGACACTATGCACCGGCCGTGATCGCGGGAGGACTTCAGCCAGCTCCGGCACCGCATCAGTCAACGCGGCCGTGAGCCCGCCGCCACATGGTTTTTCCCATGGAGCCCGCGGATCCCACAACACGACTTCTACCCCACACGCCGCTAAACGCTCGGCTATGCGCGCGCCGGCCGGGCCGGCGCCCACAATACCAACCTCGGCGTCATACGATCCGCGAGTCATCTCTATTACTGTTCACTTATGTCGCTTCTTATTCAATATTTGCTTGCCGCCGTCGCACTGCATACGTCCAATGCGCACTTGCACCTCCTGCGGTCATCCCCCGCGGCGAACGATACCGTTGCCACCGCGCCGGCCGCGATCAAGTTCTGGTTCTCGGAACGTCCTGAGCTCGCTATCACCATGGTGAAGCTCACGAGTTCGACCGGCACTCCCGTTCAGCTGGCGCCGCTCGCGGTCGATACTGGCGCGAACGCGCCGCTCGTTGCCACGGTTCGCGGGCAGATCTCGCAAGGCACCTATACGGTGACCTGGCGGACGACCGCCACCGACGGGCATCCCGCGAATGGGAAATTCGACTTCGTGGTGTCACACTGAGCGGTGGTACGCTGCTAGGCGATCTCGGTCGTTGGCTGACGTTTATCGGGCTGACGACCGTTATCGGCGCAGTCGCGTTTTACTACGGAACACTTAGTCGCGCCGACGTGACGGACAAAGATGCGCTCGCGCGACGCGCGGCGCGTCTCGGCGGGTATGCGGCGCTGCTCCTGTTAGTCGGCGCCGGCATCAGGCTGTGGGATCAGTACGCGAACCTGGTCGATCCTACCATGACCGGTGGCGAGCGATGGCAGTTCTTTGGTGCGATGACGTTGCACACGCAGTGGGGTCGCATCTGGATCGCATCAGTTGTGCTGGCCATCATCGCATGGATCGGGTTCGCGAAGAAAGCATGGCCCGTGATGATCATGGTCGCGCTGGCGCTCGCGGCTACACCATCACTCGCGGGCCACGCGATGGGTGACAAAGCGCATCCCATCGTAACGATCGCCGCGGACGCCATCCATGTCACAGCGGCCAGTGCGTGGCTCGGCACGCTGTTCGTCATGGCGTTGGTCGTCATTCTTCCGCGTCATGGCGGCACGCTGACGTGCGTGCGCGCGTTCTCGCCAACTGCGCTGATCGCGGCGAGCACGCTAGCCATCACGGGACTGTGGGCCGCTTACGTGCATGTCGGTACCTGGGCCGCCGTGCTCGGGTCCAGCTATGGTAGAACGTTGTGCATCAAACTCGTGTGCGTGGCGTGCGTCGCAGCCGTCGGAGCCTACAACTGGCGCTGGGCGACCCCAAGGCTCGCCGCGGGCCATGAGCGCGCGATGACCAACTCGGCGCGGGCCGAGTTGGTTTTTGGTGCGCTGGTGCTATTGGTTACCGCGATCCTTGTCGCGACGCCGCTGCCGATGGAGATGTAGCCTCGCCCGTATCGTGGCTGAACTCCACCTCGTACACTCCAGGCGAGGGAACGTCGACGACCGTACCAATTCGAGCTCGGGATCTACTTCTTACGTCGTCGGGGCTGTTTGCTTGCGCCGGCTCAGGAACTGGAAAAACTCGACTCCCTCGCGTAGGCGCCGCTTGGCCATCGTCGGGCTGCGCATCATCTCCGACGTCATCTCGGCGATCTTCCCGGCGCGGAAGTAGAACTTCTTGTACATCGTCTCGACCGAGTCGAAGATCTCGGTCTGGCCCAGGTGATCGTACGAGAGCGCGATGGTCTGACGGCCGTGCTCATCGACCAGGTGCGTGCCCTCGTCGTCCGGCGGCAGCCAGCCATTTTCCTTGGCCTGGTTGTACAGGTACGTCCCAGGATACGGCGCGGCGATCGAGACCTGGATCGTGTGCGGGTTGATCTCGCGGGCGTAGTTGATCGTTTCCTGGATGGTCTCTCTGGTCTCGCCTGGGAGACCCAGAATGAACGTCCCGTGGATCGTGATGCCGAGATCCCGGCAGTCTTTCGTGAATCGCTTCGCCACATCAATGCGGAGACCCTTCTTGATGTTATTCAGGATCTCCTGATTGCCGGACTCATAGCCGACCAACAGCAAACGGCAGCCGTTGTCACGCATCACCTTCAGCGTCTCATAAGGGACGTTCGCCTTGGCATTGCATGACCACGTCATGCCAAGCTTGCCGAGTCCCTTGGCGATCGCTTCCGTGCGCGGGCGGTCATCCGTGAACGTGTCGTCGTCGAAGAAGACTTCCTCGGCTTTCGGGAAGTACTTCTGGATCAAGGCCATTTCTTCCAAGACATGGCCGACGCTTCGGGTGCGATAGCGATGGCCACCCACGGTTTGTGGCCAGAGACAGAACGTGCACTTTGAGCGGCAACCGCGACCCGTGTACAGTGACACGTACGGGTGCTTCAGGTAGCCGATAAAGTAGTCTTCGATACGCAGATCCCGTTTATAGACCTCTGATACGAACGGGAGCTGATCCATGTCTTCCAGCACGGCACGATGAGGCGTGTGGACGGCGCCACCCTTGTCATCGCGGAACGTCACACCATCGACCGTGGAAAGCGGGCGTCCCTCGGCGATCTCCTTGATCGTGAAGTCGAATTCTTCACGCGCGACAAAGTCGATGGCCTCGGAGGCGAGCAACGATTTGTCTGGCTCGACCGCGACTTTGGCGCCCACCAACCCAACCATCAGCGACGGGTTCTCGCGCTTCATGGCCTCGGCGACTTTCACATCGCCGGGGAACGAAGGCGAGCTCGTGTGTATGATCAGAAGCTCGTATTGCTTCGCGAGCGGCAGAACCTGTTGTAGGGAGAGGCCGGCGGCCGGAGCGTCGACCAGCTTGCTGCCCGGCACGAGCGCGGCAGGCTGCGCTAGCCACGTCGGATACCAGAACGAGCGCACCTCACGCTTCGCCTGGTACCGCGAACCAGCCCCGCCGTCAAAACCCTCATACGAGGGAGCCTGCAAAAAGAGCGTGCGCATCATTTAAGCGTAACTCCCTTCATGCCTCGTTCTGAGAACGCCATCCCGTCTCACCCATAGCTCAGTACCGCGCCACGTGACGCGCCGACTCATGTAACTCATGACCCACAATCCTAGCGACATGATGTCGCGAACCGGCACGAGCCACACGAGATACCACGGCCGCGGCTCATTGCTGGCGATCCGATCCACATCCCATACCGCCGGCCGCGCCACCACGTAATGTAGCGCGACCCTCAAGAGAACAGCGAGAGCCGGCAGGATCAATGTCCAACGAGCGAAGGCGAAGGCCGCGCTCGCCAACAGCGTCAGCGGAATGACATAGGTCAGAAACGATAAGGCATGACCCAGCGGTGCGACCGTGCGGATCGTGCGCAGCCACCGCAGCTCATGACGAACGAGGTCGAGCAGGGTCGGCTCCCACTCGGTCGCGACCAGCTCGTATCGTGGAATGATGCAGCTCAACCCTAGCTGCCTGACCCGCAGGCCCAGTACGTAGTCGTCTGCCAGTAATGCCGCCAACGCCTCGAGACCACCCACGGCATTCAATACTTCACGGCGCAGCGCCATCGTGGTGCCCGAGCAGTAGGCGTTCGAGCCCAGCGTGCCGGAGACGAGCACCGATGGAATGAACCATTCATCGATGGCCAGGGCACCGAGCTCGGACCACAAGCCGCCGGCGGGTCGACCGCGATATGTACACGAGACGATGCCAACTGTAGGATCCATGAGCGGTTGGACGACGCGCTGCAAGTAGTTCGGTCCGACGCGGATGTCGCTGTCGACGATGACGATCATATCGTATCGCGCATGCGGCATCAGGTTGATCAGCGTATTGATCTTGCGATTTTCGCCGAGCCGCGTCGCGCCCGGTATGATGCGAATAGCCCGGTGCGGATACTCGGCCGCGACCTTGCGCGCAACCTCGAGCGCCGGATCATTCGCGTCACGCGCGCCGAACAATATTTCATACGAGTCGTGGGATTGTTCGCAGAACGATCGCAGATTTTCGAGGAGCCCGGGTTCATCCCCACAGAGGGGTTTCAACACACTGACCGCGGGCAGCGGCGTAGGCTGAGGTAACTGTGGAGAGCGATGGCGCCAGACAAGTGTGACGACAACGCCCAGGGCGACATACACCAGCGAAAAAACGGCGAGCACGAGCGCCGCGTATGCGACAAACGCCATGGTAAGTGCTAAGGCTCCTGGCTAACCTTCTGAATGTGACGGCCGGTCCCAGCTTAGAATCCCCGCAACCCCCCTTCCTGTTCCCGATTCGTTTTGAAATCCTCTGCTTCGCATGGCGCGCCCGTTCGCATCGCGCTCTGGATCGCCGGCGGCGTCGGCCTCATCGGCGCGATCGCCCTGTTACTGCGCGAAGGGCTGCCCGACATCCTGCGGCTGCTAGATATCGCCGGATGGCGTCTCCTCTGGCTAGTGCCCGCGCACATCCTGCCATTGGCATGTCTCGCTGCAGCGTGGCATGTGCTGCTCCGAAACGAAGCACCCAGCATCGGCTATCTGACCTGGGGCGCAATCGTTAGAGAGGCCGTCGCGGGATTGCTGCCGGTCGCACGGGTGGGCGGTGAGGTCGTCGGTGTCCGTCTTTTGTTACGGCGCGGCGTTCCAGCGTCCACGGCCAGTGCCAGTGTCATCGTCGAACTGACCCTTACCATGGTCGCCCAGGTCGCCTACACGGTGATCGGGTTGGGATTCCTCGCGGGATATCCCACCGTTGGCAAGCCGGTCAAGGTCATCGCGATCGGCATCGTGGTCGCGGTCTTCGCCATTGGCGCGTTCGTGGTCGTGATCCGACGCTTCGGCAGTAAGGTATTCGCCCTCATGCAGCGGGTGATCCGCGCGCTGGGCGGCGGGGAGCAGGTCGGAGGCGATCCGGCCCAGTTTCATCAGGTGCTCCATGAGATGTATGGGGACCACCGGGCGGTCATAGCGTGCGGTGTATGGCAACTGGTAGGATTCGTGATCGGCGCCTTCGAGACATGGTTGGCGCTGCGGTTGATCGGACAGCCTGGTGACGTGCGGATGGCGTTGGTACTCGAGAGTATGGCGACAGCTGTGCAGAGCGCGATGTTCATGGTTCCCAGTGGGTTGGGCACTCAGGAAGGTGGCTTCCTCCTCTTCGGTTCCGCGGTGGGCCTGAGCCCGCAGGCGGCCCTCGCGTTGAGCCTGGCACGTCGGATGCGGCAAGTCTTGCTCGGGCTGCCAGCCCTGTTGTCCTGGTATTGGACGGAGCGGAACTCTGCCCGGACCAGCGGCATTCCCTACTCGGGGACCTACAGGAGCCGATGACTATCGACGGAGGGGCCTTGCAGGACCGCTTGCTGCCGGGCGTCTCGCGGACATTCGCGCTGACGATCCCGCAGCTGCCGCCTGCGCTGCGACCGGTCGTCACCAACGCCTATCTGCTCTGCCGAATAGCAGATACGATCGAGGACGAGGTCGCGCTGTCCGCGGACGAGAAGCTGCGGTTCTCCGAGTGGTTCATCGATGTCGTGGCGGGCCGGCGGCCAGCCACGACGTTCGCGGACGCCCTCGAACCCCTCCTGACCGCGTCGACCTCCGACGACGAGCGCGAGCTCATTCGCGAGACGCCGGGAGTTATTCGGGTCACGGCATCGTTCGAGCCGCGTCAACGGGACGCGTTGGAACGCTGCATTCGAATCATGTGCGACGGCATGCCGCGCTTTCAGCGTAACGCCAATCTCAGCGGCCTGGCCGATGTCCCAGAGCTGGACACGTACTGCTACTACGTCGCGGGTGTCGTCGGCGAGATGTTGACGGAGCTCTTCTGCTCCTACTCGCCCGAGATCGAAGCCCAGCGCGAACGATTAGCGCCGTTGGCGGTTTCGTTCGGCTTGGCCCTGCAGATGACCAACATCATCAAGGACATCTGGGATGACCGCCGCCGGGGCGTGTCCTGGATGCCGCGCGACATTTTCACATTTCCAGTCGAGCCGGGCGATCCGCGTCTCGCCGAGTCGATCGATGAGATCATCGGCATCGCGCATGCGCATCTCCGTGATGCCCTGGCCTATACGCTGATCATTCCCGCCCACGAGACCGGCATCCGCCGCTTCCTGTTGTGGGCGCTCGGCTTGGCGATCTTGACGTTGCGGAAGCTCTCCCGGAATCCAGATTTCCTTGCGGGGAAGAACGTCAAGGTCTCACGCCGGACCGTCCGGGCGACGGTATTCGTGACGTCGCTGTGCGTGCGAAACGATCGGATGCTGTCCGGACTGTTCGCGTGGGCGGCCAAGCACGTGCCGCTCTCGACGATGCCGCGGCACGGACCCGGCCTCAAGCCCCTGTCACCTTTTGCTTCGGTCGCATGAGCTCATCCCTCGTCAGTCCGTTTGACGTTGAATCACAACCCGCTCCGGGCGCTCTGGACGCCGCGATTCGTCGCGCGTCGCACGCGCTGATCGAGCAGCAGGCGGGCGAAGGCTATTGGCGGTTCGATCTCGAGGCCGATTGTACCATCACGGCCGAGTACATCCTGATGATGCATTTCATGGATGAGATTGACGCCGCGTTGGAGACGCGCTTGGCCGCGCATCTGCGCGCCAAGCAGGAGTCCCACGGTGGGTGGGGGCTCTTTCACGGCGGCCCGTTTGACGTCTCGTGTTCCGTGAAGTGCTATTACGCGCTCAAGCTCGCCGGTGACTCGGCCGACGCGCCGCACATGGTGCGCGCCAAGCGTGCGATTTTGGCGCACGGTGGGGCGTCAAAGGCAAACGTCTTCACTCGTATTACGCTTGCGTTATTCGAGCAGATTCCCTGGCGCGGGTGTCCTTTCCTGCCCGTCGAGATCGTGCTGTTGCCTCGGTGGTTTCCGTTCCATCTGACTAAAGTTTCCTACTGGTCGCGAACGGTGATGGTGCCGTTAGCGATTTTATGCAGTTTGAAATTACGGGCCCAAAACCCACGGCGCGTCGACATTCGGGAGTTGTTCGTCACGCCGCCCGAAAAAGAGAAAGAGTATTTCCCAGCGCGATCGACCTTGAGCAAGGCTTTTGCCGCGCTCGATGCGCTCGGTCGCAAGAGCGAAGCACGCATTCCCAACGCGGCGCGTCGTAGGGCTCTCTTGCGTGCCGCGAGATGGTTTACGGCGCGGCTCAATGGGACCGATGGCCTTGGCGGCATTTTCCCCGCGATGGTCAACGCGTACGAGGCATTGGCCGCGCTGGGGTACGGATACGATCATCCATATCGGGTACAAGCGCGGGAAGCACTGAGAAAGCTGCTGGTGATAAAGGAAGAAACCGCGTTCTGCCAGCCGTGCGTCTCGCCAGTCTGGGACACCGCCCTCGCCACACTCGCGCTACAGGAAGTCGGCGATGAGCAGGCCGAAATCGCGGCGGACAAAGCGCTCGATTGGTGCGTGACGAAGCAGCTGCGCGAAGATCAGCCGGGAGATTGGCGTGACGTGAGACCGGGCGTGCATGGCGGCGGCTGGGCGTTCCAGTTCGCCAACCCGCACTATCCCGATCTCGACGACACGTCGGCGGTGCTGTGGGCCATGTCGCAGTCGGGAACGCGCAAGCGCTATAACGACTCGATGGCGTCGGCGGCCGAGTGGATTGTCGGCATGCAGAGCCGGAATGGCGGGTTCGGCGCGTTCGACGCCGATAACACGGCGCGCTATCTGAACCAGATCCCGTTCGCCGATCACGGCGCGCTGTTGGATCCGCCGACGAGCGACGTGAGTGCGCGGTGTGCGCTGGCGCTGGCCCGGTATAACCGGCCGGAGCATCGCTTCGCATTGGCCCGGTGTCTCTCGTTCCTGCACGACGAGCAAGAGCCCGCGGGCTCATGGTTCGGACGCTGGGGCACGAACTACATCTACGGTACCTGGTCGGTGCTGACGGCGTTGGAGCAGACCGGCAGCACGGCGGATCGAAACGTGATCGCGCGCGGTGCCGCGTTCCTCAAGGGCCGCCAGAATCTCGACGGCGGGTGGGGCGAGTCGAACGAGAGCTACTGGGATCAGGGCTGCGTTCCGCGCCGCGACCCGAGCACGGCGTGTCAGACAGCGTGGGCTGTGCTGGGACTCCTCGCGGCCGGCGAGGTGGATTCGCCGGCGGTACGACGCGGGGTCTCGTACCTCCTGTCGCGGCAGGACGCCGACGGACAGTGGGATGATCCGTGGTTCAACGCCCCCGGGTTCCCGCGGGTGTTCTTCCTCAAGTACCACGGGTACGCGAAATACTTCCCGTTATGGGCACTGGCGCGATACCGGACGCTATCGCGCGCCGGCGCGGCGGCTTGACGGCGTCGACCGGCGTCGTCGCCGCACTGCCCGCTGAGGCGCGGTGGTTGCGAGCGTCGGCGCTGGCAGTGCGTGTAGGGGGAGTCGGCGCCGAGCATGCGCGGCGGGCGGCGCGTGCGCTCATCGCCGATGGCGCGCGGGCGCTCATCTCCTGGGGCACGGCGGCGGCGCTCGCGCCAACGCTCAGCGTCGGGACACTCGTTCTCGCCGATCGCGTGGTCGGCGACAGCGTGCCGCTCGTGCCCGACCGCGCGTGGACCGCTCGGGTCGCGGGGGCGCTCGACGGCGTCGTGCCGCTCATTCGCGGCACCATCGCGTGTCCGACGGACGTCCTGCGCAACGCGAATGAGAAGCGCGCGCTGGCGGATCGCAGTGGCGCGCTCGCGGCCGACATGGAGAGCGCGGCCATCGGCGCGGTGGCTCGCGAGGCCGGCCTGCCATGGATTGTCGTGCGCGTGATATCTGACGCGGCCGATACGGTGGTTCCGCTCAGTGTTGTGGACGCGATCGATCGAAAGGGTGCGTTGAGTTGGTCGCGGCTGCTCGGCGGGCTGTTGCGCAAACCTGGCGACCTCGCCGCGTTGCCCAAGCTCGCGCGAGGGATGCAGCTGGCCGGGCGCACTATGATGAGTGTCGCATCGGTCTTGGAGGCCGTGTGAGGGCGCTGGTTACCGGCGCCACCGGATTTGTCGGAGCCGCGGTCGCACGGCATCTGCTCGCGGCCGGCCACCGCGTCCGTGTTCTGGCGCGACCGAACAATGATCGCCGGAATCTCCAACATCTCGACGTCGAAATCACCGAGGGGGATCTCACGGATCCTGCCTCTTTGGCTCGCGCGACTCGAGAATGTCAGGCGGTTTTTCATGTCGCAGCCGACTATCGACTCTGGGTTCCGGATCCAAAGACGATGTACGCCGCCAACGTCGATGGCACGCGCGCGGTAGTGGAAGCAGCGCTCGACAGCGGCGTCGACCGTATCGTATATACGAGCAGCGTGGCGACGCTGGGATACGCCGCTGACGGAAAACCCGCGGACGAAGACACGCCGTCGAATTTGAACGACATGATCGGCCATTATAAACGCTCCAAGTTCTTAGCCGAAGAAGCGGTGCGTGAGAAAGTCATCACCGTCAACCCGAGCACCCCGGTCGGCCCCGGCGACATCAAACCGACGCCGACGGGCCGGATGATCCGCGATGCGATTAACGGCCGCATGCCAGCCTACGTCGACACGGGACTGAACATCGTCGATGTCGACGATGTCGCGACTGGCCATCTCCTGGCCTACGAAAAAGGCGTGGTCGGCCGTCGCTATGTCCTCGGCGGAACCAACATGACGCTGCGAGAGATCCTGACGGAACTGGCCCGGGTATCAGGTCGTCGCCCGCCCAAGTGGCGGTTATCCCACAGGGCCGTGCTGCCGATCGCGTACATCGCCGAGGGTTGGGCGCACGTGAGCGGGCGCGAGCCGCTCGCCACGGTGGACGGGGTCAAACTCTCGGCCCACGCGATGTACTTCTCGAGCGCGCGCGCCATGCGGGAGCTGGGTTATGCGCCCGGCGATGCGAACGCGGCGCTGGATCGCGCGGCCGAGTGGTTCAAACGGGGAGCCGGCGTATGGACCTGATCCTGGCGCAGCCGCGCGGCTTCTGTGCCGGTGTCGTCCGCGCGATCGAGATCGTCGAGCGCACGCTCGAGATCCACGGGTCGCCGGTCTACGTCCTCCACGAGATCGTTCACAACCGGCGCGTGGTCGAGGACCTCCAGCAGCGCGGCGCGATCTTCGTCGAAGACTTGAACGAAGTGCCTGAGGGATCCGTCCTCATCTTCAGCGCGCACGGCGTCGGTCGCCGAGTCGAAGAAGACGCCGCGGCTCGCGGCCTTCGTGTGCTCGATGCGACCTGTCCGCTGGTGACCAAGGTCCATTTGCAGGCCCAGCGCTATGCGCGCGAAGGGCGCGAGCTGATCATCGTCGGCCACGCCGGCCACGTCGAGGTCTCCGGTACATTGGGCCAAGTCGACCGGGCGCACGTGCTTTGTACGGTGGAAGAAGTTGCGCAGCTTCAAGTTGCCGATCCGGATCAGCTCGCTTACGTCACGCAGACGACGCTCAGCATCGACGATACGCGGGAAGTGGTCGAGGCCCTGAAGATCAAGTTTCCGGGGATCAAAGGGCCCGGTCTGGACGATATCTGCTACGCCACACAGAACCGCCAAAACGCGGTCAGAGCGCTCAGCGCTACGGCAAATGTTCTGCTTGTGGTCGGCGCCAGGAACAGTTCCAATTCCAATCGACTTCGTGAAGTCGGCGCCCAGCATGGGGTGCCGTCATATTTGATCGAGGGGGCCGAGGACATCGATCCGGCGTGGCTGCCGTCCAACGGCGGGAAGGTGGCGATCACGGCCGGGGCGTCGACCCCCGAGGTGCTGGTGGATCAGGTCATCGAGCGGCTGCGCTCGATGGGGATCGGGTCGATCTCGACGATCGACGGGGTACAAGAGACGACGACATTTCGGCTGCCGGCCGAATTAACGCAACTCGAAGAGATGGCTTAATCATTATGGGAATTCCATTCGCGGCGCAGGCGAGAATTGGGCGCTATGTCCTCGGGAAAAAGCTCAAGGGCGAGAAGCGCTTTCCGCTCGTGCTCATGCTCGAGCCGCTGTTTCAGTGCAATCTCGAATGCGCGGGCTGCGGCAAGATCGCGTACTCGAACGACGTGCTTCGGCAGCGTCTGACTGTCCAGGAGTGCCTCGACGCGGTAGACGAGTGCGGCGCTCCGGTCGTGGCTATCCCCGGTGGCGAGCCGCTGATTCATAAGGACATGCCGGAGATCGTGAATAAGATCTTGGCAAAGGGAAAGCTCGTCTCGCTTTGCACGAACGCGATTTTGTTGGCAAAGCGTCTGGACGAGTTCACGCCTTCGCCGTTCCTGATGTTCTCGGTGCACTTGGATGGCCTGCAAGAACGTCACGACGCGTCAGTGTGCCGTGATGGTGTTTTCGAGAAGGCCGTGACCGCGATTCGTCTCGCGCGCCGTCGTGGGTTCCGGGTGTCGATCAACTGCACCTTGTTCACGGGCGAGGATCCCGACAAAGTCGCGCAGTTCCTCGATTTCGTGACTGATGATCTCGGCGTCGAAGGGATCACGCTGTCACCGGGATACAGCTACGAGAAGGCGCCGCGGCATGACGTGTTCTTGGGACGCAGTGAGAGCAAGAAACTGTTCCGCGAGATTTTCAAGCGCGGGGCGAAGAGAAAGAAGGGCTGGCCTATGACCGACTCGTCCCTCTTCCTCGACTTCCTCGCGGGCAACCAGCCGTACGAGTGCACGCCGTGGAGCACGCCGACGCGCAACGTGTTCGGCTGGCAGAAGCCCTGCTATCTGCTCGTGAACGAGGGCTACGCCCCGTCGTTCAAGGCGCTGATGGACGAGACCGACTGGGACAACTACGGCACGGGCAAGAACCCGAAGTGCGACAACTGCATGGCGCACTGCGGCTACGAGGGCTCGGCCGTCGACGACGTCTTCGCGCACCCACTCAAGGCGATGATGGTCGCGATCCGCGGCCCGCGCACCGAGGGGCCGTTCGCGCCTGATCCCGAGATCAAGTACAAGCGCACCGGGCGCATGCCGCTGCCGGTCAGAAAATCGAGCTGATAGCTGTTGTTGCCCTAGGCCTCTGGCTCATCGTACTCCTCGCGCCGTGGCGCGCGTGGAGTACGGCCGAGCGCCTGGATGCTGACCCGTCAAACCTCACTTCCGATCACCCTGACGTCACGGCGCTAGTCCCGGCCCGGGACGAAGCGCCAACGGTCAGTCGCACGGTCGGCGCACTCGTCTCTCAAGGCGTTGGGCGCGTCGTCGTGATCGATGATCAATCGACCGATGGCACGGCGACGATCGCGCAACAAGCCGGAGCCGAGGTCATCGCCGGCTCACCATTGCCACCAGGCTGGGTTGGCAAGCTCTGGGCACTCGAACAGGGTCGGCGCACGGTCACGACGCCATGGACCCTGTTAGTGGACGCCGATATCGAACTGTTGCCGGGTACGGTATCAGCACTCCGCCGACATCAGGGATGCTCATTGGTGTCATTGATGGCGGTGTTGGAAATGGAGTCGGCGTGGGAAAAATTATTGGTTCCCGCGTTCGTCTACTTCTTCAAGTTGCTCTACCCATTTCGTCTGTCGAATTCGTCCAATCGACTCATCGCGGCCGCCGCTGGTGGATGCGTGTTGGTTGAAACGTCCCGGTTAGAACACATCAACGGATTCAGCACGTTCAGCGACGCCATTATCGACGATTGCGCCTTAGCAAGGGCGGTCAAGCGGAGTGGAGGCAGGATCTGGCTGGGCCTCACGCACTCCGCGCTCAGCCGCCGCACGATGCACGGGCTCAAGCCGATCTGGTCGATGGTCGCGCGCTCCGCCTTCGCGCAATTGCGGTATTCGACGCTCCTGCTACTGGCCTGTATCGCGATGCTGATGCTCGCGTTCTGGGTCCCAGTCCTCGGCGTCTTCGACCCGCATACGCGGTGGACCGCCTGTCTCGCGCTGGCAACGATGATGGCGACGTACATCCCAACACTCCGGTTCTACGGCCGCTCCCCACTGTGGGCGCTCGCGTTGCCGGTCGCCGGCACGCTGTACCTACTCATGACGGTGAGCTCGGCGATCCGGGGCTGGCGCGGAATACGCTCAAGGTGGAAAGGACGGACCTATCCATCTTCCGGATCGCGAGTAAACATCGTATGATGTGGCCCCTGCAAGTCGAGGCCGCTTGACGTGTCCGTGACATTTTCACCAGCCGACCTCAAAAGAATGGAGTCGGCTGCGGAAGCGCTGCTCTCGCCTCTCGCGCATGAGCGCGTGGATGACTGGCGGCGCACGGTCACGCGAACGATCAAGCGCGCGCTCGATTGCGATGGCGCGATGTTCACGCTCGTGCCGTCGATCGAGGCCGGCGCCGATGCGACGTTCAGCGAAGATGGCTTGGGTATCGCGCTGCAGGTCGCCGCGCCACCGGCCGACGTACTCGTGTTCGATGACGAGCAGTTCGCCGGCATGCAGGCGGCCTGCCGGTCGAGTGAGGGCTCAGGGCTAGTCGTCGTGACGCGTGAGCGCTGCGGGACGCAGCCGTTCGGCGAAAAAGCGTTGGCCATGCTGCGACTGCTGCAGCCCGCGCTCGCGGTCGGCATCGAGATGCGACAACGCTTCGCCCGGCGTCGCGCCGAATTTCTGCGCGTCCTCGATGCGATGCGCGAGGGGCTCATGCTCGTCGAGGCAACGGGTCGCGTGCTGCACGAGACGCCGGCGGTCGCGCGGATCCTGGCCGACGAGTGGGAGCGCGATCGCGTGCGGATCGCGATGCTCACGTGCGCGCGGAGCTTGAGCGAGATGCGGCGCGCATGCGCCTCGGAGCTGCGCACCGCCCAGCATCGCTATCGCATCCGCGGATGCTACGCCGGGGAGGAGCTCGCCGGGTCGTCGGCCGTGCTGGTGGCGATCGAGCACGTGGGCCCGGCGCTCGCGCCCGATGACTCGACGCTC
>DASRDS010000346.1:0-2911 GCA_035652495.1 Gemmatimonadaceae bacterium | reverse complement strand
ACGCTCGTTGTGGGGGCGGTGGAGTGATCCCCCGGCGTCGCCGCCCTTGTGGCGCGCCGGTCCGATCGACCGCAAGCGACTACTATCGCGAGCGCCACCGCCGCGAGCGAGGTGCGCACAAATGGCAAAGTACGGCTCTGGCCGCGCCACTGGTAGTGGCTCGCTCAAAGCGCGGTCAAAAGCTCGGTCCGATCGACCAGCGCCAGTATCCGGACCCGTGAATCGAGAGTGGAATCGCGTAGTCCCATCGCAACACGGCGATGTTGTAGAGATTGAGGCGAAGTCCCGCGCCGTAACTCGCTAATGGGTAGCGTTGCAGCGCTTCGTTGTAGTTGCGTGGGCGCTGCAGATAGATGGTCTGACCGCGACTCCACGCCATCCCGACATCGGCGAATATCAACCCGTCGAGCGCCGGAAGGACCACCGGTAGAAATCCGACCGGGATGTCGCGCACCAGCGGAAAGCGGAGCTCGAGATTGCCGACGGCGACGCGGCTCCCGAACAGCTCGTTGAGATTGCAGGACGCCGCCTGTCCGGCCTCCGGCGTGCAGCCGCCACCGGTGTAGAAATTGTCTCGGTCGTATCCGCGCAGGAAATACGGATTGCCGATGTACTTCGGGATGAAATTCTCGCCGGCGCCGAACGAGAGATCGCCCATGGCTCGCATCGCGAGCGTGACGTAGTCGAAGACGATCGGCACATAGCGGCGATAGTCGATCGCGTACTCGGTCCAGTGCTCGACGCCGATCGCCGGTTCGAATTCCAGCCGATATCGTCTGCCGGATATCGGCCCCATGAACGCAATCAACGTGTTGTCGGAGACGTATCCGACGTATGGTTGGAGATAATTCGTCCCCCCATGTCCTCTGGTACTATCGAGATTGTACCCGGACGCGGCATTCTGGCTCGGTACGAGGGTCCGACCGAGGAAGTACGTGGTCTGATCAATATTGTTGAACCGTGCGCCGAGCTCGAATCGCGTAAAACGATTCAGGGGGTACTGCGCCTGACCGAACACGGTACGATACACTTGCCGCGTCAGCGCCTGCGTCTCCGTCAGCGAATCGCCGGCGCTGTTCTTTTTCGCGAGGACGTCGCCGGTCAAAAGAAAGAGCGGCGCCTCGGAGACGCCGAGGGCGAACTGCAAGCGATGTGAGAGATTCGTGTACGACGCGAATGCGATCGCATCGGTGATGTTGCCGTTGAGCTGGCCGGCGAATGAGAGATGCTGGTCGCCGAGCAGGTCGCTGAGAAAAACGGCGGTGCCGCCGAAGATGCCGCTGCCATAGGCATCGGCGCCGTAGCCGATCGTGGGCTCGGCGATGTAGTCGGCCGTGAACGACGGGTGGTATGCGAAATCCTTGAACCGGGTCGTGTCAGGGAGCACCGCGCCGGCGCTGTCAATGTGCGCGAGTGTCAGCGTACTGCCGGGCGGGGGTGCGGGCGCGGGCAGCGTCATCGTATCTCGCTCGGCCACCGTCGTCGGTCTCGAGCTCGGATGCTCGAGTGCCCACACTTCGTAGTGGCCGTTCTCGTAGTACGAGAATGCCAAGCGATCAGCGTCACGAGCCCAAGAGAGGGCGGGGCTCCATTCGGTGACACCGTTGACCATGCCAACGACGTTCGTAATCTGTCGGCTCGTACGACTGGCGCGATCGTACAGGAAAACATTCGCGGTTCCCGTGCGATCGGAGATGTATGCGATCGATGCACCGTCGGGAGACCACTGGGGATTGGTGTTCAACCCGGTTTGTTCTGGTAGTATCTCCACCACCCCATTCATCAAATCGTACGTCGCAATTACCAATCGTGGAAAATGCAGTTCGGCGAGCGACAATTCGGGTCCGCGCTCAGTAGCAAAAGCAATGTATCGCCCGTCAGGCGACCACTGAGGCTGAATGTCTCCAAGAATGTCGTGGGTCAGCGCACGAAACCCGGTACCTGATGTGTCGACCACATACAGATCGGTCACGCCACCCTTGGTACCACTGAACGCAATGCGACTCCCGTCAGGCGACCACGTAGGCCCCGTCACGCCGTCCACTGGCAACGCAAATCGTTTGCGCACCGATCGTCGAGCCACATCGAGCACGTACAAGACGTCTTTACCGGAATGCTGCGCCGTAAAAGCCAGCAGCCGTCCGTCAGGCGAAAACGAAGGCTGCGAGTACACGATGCGCAGCTCCTCGAAATCGGGATTCGTCGTCGTGCGCACGAGTCGCGTGATGCGCTTCCCCGTGATAGCGTCCCCGAGCCACAGATCGGGAAACACTTCGCCGCGGAAGAAACTGCCCGTGGCGATGAATACGATCGACTTCCCGTCGGGCGACAGTGCGGGGTTATAGTAGACGTCGCGCCCGCCAGTGCGATGCTCCGTCAGCACGGGCGTCGCGAACGTCCGCACGCGCTGCCGCTCCGCGACCGACGGCAGGTATGCCTCCCGCACGGCCTCGCGCCACGCATCGCTCAGCTCTGCTTCCGACATCGAAAGTTGGCGCGCGATGGCCTGGTCGACGCCTACGCTCGGGACGTCCGCCATGATGTCGCCGATGACGTCGTCGCCCCAGCGACGGCCGATGTACTCGAAGACGCTCTCGCCGTAGCGATACGGGAAGTATCGATCCGGGCGCGTCGCCATCTGACGGATCGTCGGCAGCCGATCCGCGAGCGCCGCATCGCGCATGATGCTCGCGGTCGCCGAATGCGTGCGGCCGATCGACAGATACTCGGCCATGCCCTCGGCGAACCACGCCGGCATGCCGTTGCGGATGAGCAGCGGCAATCCCCAGCCGGCGTGACCGTGATTGTAGAAGTCGTACTGGAATTGGTGCACCATCTCGTGCGTGACGACGTGCTCGCTTTCACGCATCGTCGCCAGCAGGAACAGCGTGTTCCGCTGGCGCATGGCATC
>DASRDS010000345.1:0-32911 GCA_035652495.1 Gemmatimonadaceae bacterium | reverse complement strand
GATCATTCAGCGGCGGCTGGCGAAGATTCATCCCGGTCCCGACCGGGGGGTCAAGCAGGCCGGGTTCCGCGTGCTCGTCACCGCGTACATGCCGGCGGTGCTCGTCGAGATCGGCTTCGGCACGAATGCCGCCGAAGCGCGATATCTGAACAATCCGACCGATCAGCGCGCGATCGCGCAGTCGATCGCGGCCGCCACCGCGGTGTACCTGGCGCGCTATGAGCGCCGGATCGGCTCCGGCCGCACGGCAAGCGCGGCCACCGGGGCTGCTCCACAGTGACCGTTAACCTCGCGGTCGACGCCGCGGGGCTCCGCTTTCAGAATCCCGTCGTACTTGCCTCCGGCACCGCTGGCTACGGGCGCGAGCTGGCTGGCGTCATGGATTTGGAGCGACTCGGCGGGCTCGTCACCAAGGCTGTCAGCGTCGAGCCTCGACACGGGAATCCGGCGCCCCGGGTCGCTGAGTTTCCCGGCGGCATGTTGAACGCGATCGGGCTCGCGAACCCTGGCTTGGACTCCGTCCGCGCCGATGCTTTGCCGTGGCTTGCGGCTCACGTTTGCTCGGCCCGCGTTCTGGTGAACGTCGTCGGCAATACTCAGGACGACTTCGTGTCGGTCGTATCGGGTCTGGAATCGAGCCCGGGTTTTCACGGCTTCGAGTTGAACGTGAGCTGCCCTAACGTCCACTGTGGCGGGCTCGAATTCGGCGCCGATAGGACCATCCTCAGCCAGTTAGTGAGCGCGGTACGAGAAAAGACAAAGAAAGTGGTGTTCGTGAAGTTATCGCCCACTTTACCGGCCATTGCCGATACGGCCCGAGCGGCGGCCGACGCTGGTGCTGACGGGATAACGGTGATCAATACCGTGCCCGGTTTGGTGATTGATACCGAAAGCCGAAAGGCGGCGCTGGGCTTCGGGACAGGTGGGGTGAGTGGTCCGGCCATTCTCCCGATAGGCGTACTCGCGACCTATCGCGTCGCGAAAGCCGTGCAAGTGCCGATCATCGGTCTCGGAGGCGTAGCCAGACCGGACGATGTCGTGCAGTATTTGTTGGCCGGCGCGAGCCTCGTCGGCGTCGGCACGGCGGCCCTCAAGAATCCGCGCGTGCCGGAGCGCCTGGTTCGCGGACTCGCGAAGTGGTGCGAGCGCCACGGAGTCGGATCACTTACGGAGATCATCGGGAGCGTGCGGTTGTGAAAACAGTGCCGATCGTGGCGCTCGATGTGCCGAGCCAGGAAGCCGCGTCGATCATCGTCTCGGCCATTGGCGACTTATGCCGGTTCTACAAGGTCGGCTCCGAGCTCTCCACCTCGGCCGGTCCATCGATGGTCCGTTTTCTCAGGGATCACGGGAACGAGGTGTTCCTGGACCTCAAGTGGCACGACATCCCGAACACGATCAAGGGCGCCGCGCGCAGTGCCTCACGATTGGGTGCCCGCCTGGTCACGGTCCATGCCTCCGGGGGCATCCCCATGATGCGGGCGGCGGTCGAAGGCGCCCGGCAGGGCGGTGGCCAGACGAAAGTCCTGGCGGTGACCGTCCTGACCTCGTTCGATGCCGAGCGCTTGAATCAGGCCTGGGGCCGGCCGAATATCGTGGTCGCCGACGAGGTCCTGCGGTTGGCCGGCCAGGCGGTGGAAGCCGGCGTCCAGGGCATCGTCTGCGGCGGCGCCGAGGCGGCCGCCGTCAGGCAGCGCTTTGGGAACGCGCTCGAGATCCTGGTGCCCGGGGTCCGCCTGGCTGGTGCTGCCTCGAACGACCAGGTCCGGGTCGTGACGCCCCAGGAAGCCGCCACCGCCGGCGCGAACTACGTCGTCGTCGGGCGCACCGTCACGGCCTCTCCGGCTCCCCGCGATGCCATGCGGCAGGTTATCGACGCTGTTACTAATTGACCTAAGGGGTTGTGGCCAGTATGATTAAAAGCTCGGCCAGAACCCATTTAGGAGTGAGTCGTGAAAGTACGAAGCAGCGTCAAGCCGATCTGCGAGCACTGTAAAGTCGTGAAGCGCGCCGGCGTGATGCGAATCATCTGCAAGCGGAACCCGAAACACAAGCAGCGGCAAGGATAACTATGGCGCGAATTGCCGGCATCGATCTCCCACGCGAGAAGAAGGTCGAGATCGGGCTGACGTACATCTACGGGATCGGTCGCGCGAACGCGCGGAAGATCATGGAAACGACCGGAGTGAATCCGGCCCTCCGCATCAAGGAGCTCTCGGACGCCGACGTGAACCGTCTCCGTCAGGCGATCGAGCGCGACTTCCGCGTCGAGGGCGCGCTGCGCACCGAGATCGCGATGAACATCAAGCGCTTGATGGACATCGGTTCGTACCGCGGCATTCGCCATCGGAAGGGTCTCCCGGTCCGTGGTCAACGCACGCACACGAATGCCCGCACGAAGAAGGGTCCACGTCGCGCTATCGCCGGCAAGAAGAAGGTGACTAAGTAATGGCAACCGCGAAGAAATCGAAGCGCGTCGTCGAGGCCGAGGGCATTGCCCACGTCAACGCGACGTTCAACAACACCACGGTTACGATCACGGACCCGCGCGGCAACACGGTGTCGTGGGGCTCCGCCGGCAAAGCGGGCTTCAAGGGCTCGAAGAAGTCGACGCCGTTCGCCGCGACCGTCGCGGCCGAGCAGGTCGCGCGCGAGGCGATGACCCTCGGCGTGCGCCGCGTGCATGTACGCGTGCAGGGTCCTGGATCGGGTCGTGAATCCGCTATTCAAGCATTGGCTACCGCCGGTTTACAGGTGAAATCGATCAAGGATGTCACGCCGATCCCGCACAACGGTTGCCGCCCGCCTAAGCGGCGGAGGGTCTGACCGTGCGGTATCTGGGTCCCAGCTGCCGGCAGTGCCGGCGCGAAGGCACGAAGCTCTTTCTCAAGGGCACGAAGTGCTTCACCGAGAAGTGCCCCGTCGAGCGGCGCCCGTACGCGCCTGGCCAGCACGGCCAGAACACGGCGCGGCGTCGGAAGTCGTCGGAGTATTCGAAGCAGCTTCGTGAGAAGCAGAAGATCAAGCGCATCTACGGCGTCAGCGAGCGCCAGTTCCGCAACACGTTCCAGCGCGTCGTCTCGCTGCCGGGCATCACCGGCCACGAGCTGCTCGCCTCGCTCGAGAGCCGGCTGGACAACATGGTCTACCGGATGGGGTTCGCGCCGAGCCGAAAGGCCGCGCGCCAGCTCATTCGTCACCGGCACGTCGAGGTGAATCAGAAGACCGTCGACATCCCGAGCTACTCGGTCCGGCCGGGTCAGGAAGTGCGCGTGCGCCCGAAGTCGCGGGAGCAGGCGTCGATCCTGGTCGCCATGGATCAGTCGTCGCGGGGTGCGCCGCTCTCGTGGCTCGCGGTGGACCGCGAGTCGTTCAGCGGGCGCATGCTCGAGCGTCCGGCGCGCGCCAATATTCCGATCGCGGCGCAAGAGCAGTTAGTCGTCGAGTTGTACTCGAAGTAGTCGCAAGACTGTTTCGGTCGGAGCCCTAACCTCCGTACGAGCCTACCGCGCGTTAGGGGCGGGGTAGGGCGTTGCCAGGCACGGTCGCCTGGTATGACCACTAAGAGGTTAAACAAGAAATGGCACAAACCATCGATCTCCGCGGATTAGTCCGCCCGCAGCTCGTCGAAGCGACGAAGCGCGAGGACAACCCGAATGTCGCCGAGTTCCGCCTCCAGCCGCTGGAGCGTGGGTTCGGCCATACGCTCGGCAACGCGATGCGTAGGCTTCTGCTGTCGTCCCTTCGCGGGTCGGCGGTGTGGGCGTTCCGTGTCGACGGGGTCGTGCATGAGCACCAGACGATTCCTGGTGTCGTCGAAGACGTCCACCAGATCATTGGCAATCTGAAGACGCTGACGTTGGTCCTCGATGAGGGTCTCGAGGACGCCACGCTCCGCATCCAGCGCTCCGGCGCGGGCGCGGTGACGGCGGCTGATATCAACGTTGGGTCCGGCGTTCGGATCATCGAGCCGTCGCATCATCTCTTCACGCTGCAGGATGATCGTGATATCACGATGGATCTGTACGTGAAGCAGGGGCGTGGCTACACCGAGGCTGATCAGCACACGCTCGAGCGCGGGATGCCGATCGACGTCGTGCGCATCGACGCGATTTATAATCCCGTTCGCCGCGTCAACTTCTCGGTGGCTGAGACTCGTGTTGGTCAGCGTACGGACTTCGATCGGCTGACGTTGACGGTCGAGACGAACGGCACCATCAGTCCTGAGGAAGCCGTCAGCTACGCCGCGGCTTTGGCGCAGACGCACTTTCAATATTTCGTCGGCTTCGGCTCGCATACGTCGGCTCCGGTCGGAACGGGTGCTGATCTGGGTGGTGGGGATAGTGTGCGGCTGCAGGAGCTGCAGACGCCCATCGATGATTTGGAGTTGAGCGTGCGGTCGGTGAACTCGCTCAAGAATTCCAATATCCGGTCGCTGGGTGATCTCGTTCGCCAGACCGAGAGTCAGATTCTGCAGGTCAAGAATTTCGGCAAGAAGAGTCTGCAAGAGATTGCGGATCTGCTGGAGCGAAAGGGACTGAATTTCGGGATGCGGTACGAGGAAACGCCGGAAGGTGTGCGGATCACCGATTGGGGAACGCCACCGAGCCGCGCGGCCGCGAACGCGCCTGATGACGACGAGGAGTAAGAACCGTGCGGCATCGTAAAGCGGGACGCCAATTACGGCGCACCAGCGAGCAAAGACTCGCGTTATTGAGAAATCTCGCGATCTCGTTGATCGAGAAGGGCGCGATCGAGACGACCGAGGCCAAGGCCAAGGAGCTGCGCCCGTTCGTGGAGCGTCTCATCACGAAGGGCAAAACCGGCACGCTGCACGCGCGGCGCCTGGCCGCGCGGCACATCCACAAGCGCGCGGCGGCCGACATGCTGTTCCAGGAAGTCGCGCCGAAGTTCGCGACGCGCCAGGGCGGGTACACCCGGATCCTCAAGACCGGGTTCCGCAAGGGCGACGGCGCCGAAATGGCCCGGATCGAGCTGATCGGCTTCAGCGAGGTATCGTCATGACGCAGATCGCGCGCAACGTCTGCTACAGCTGCGGCCGTGGCGTCTCGTTCGGCAACAACGTCTCGCACGCGAACAACAAGACCCGTCGCGTGTGGAAGCCGAACCTTCAGGTCGTCCGCGTGATGCACGATGGCGTGATCACGAAGGTCAAAGTGTGCACGCGGTGCCTGCACGCCGGTAAGGTCCAGCGCGCCCCTCGCGGGGGCGGCGTCCCAGCCGCCTGACGGCGGCTAAGTAGCGAGCCGCCACCGGGGTGCCGACCGCGCTGATCACCGGCATCACCGGCCAGGACGGATCGTACCTGGCCGAGTTCCTGCTCGGGAAAGGCTATCGAGTCGTGGGGATCGTACGGCGTAGCTCGACCACGCCGTACGAGCGGATCGGTCATCTCGTGGACCGCGTCGAGCTCGTATCGGCCGACCTGCTGGACCAGCACTCGCTGGTCGATGCGATGTCAGCGTGTCAGCCAGATGAGATCTATAACCTCGCCGCCCAGAGCTTTGTGCAAACGTCGTGGACGCAACCGGTGCTCACCGGAGAGTTCACGGCGATAGGCGTCACCCGGATGTTGGAGGCGATGAGAAAGGCGGCGCCCAAGGCGCGCTTTTATCAAGCGAGCTCCAGCGAAATGTTCGGGAAAGTCGTCGAGACGCCGCAAACCGAGACGACGCCCTTCTATCCACGCTCGCCATATGGCGTTGCGAAGGTGTACGGCCACTGGATCACGGTGAATTACCGTGAGAGTTACGGTCTCTACGCGGTCTCCGGGATACTTTTCAATCACGAGAGCCCGCGAAGAGGTCTGGAGTTCGTCACGCGCAAGGTCACGGATGGCGTCGCCCGCATCAAACTCGGTCTGGCCACGGAACTGCGCCTCGGCAATCTCGAGGCGCGGCGCGACTGGGGATTCGCGGGGGACTATGTCGATGCGATGTGGCGCATGCTGCAGCTCGACGAGCCCAGCGACTTCGTGGTCGGGACCGGCGAGACCTGGTCGGTCCGGCAGCTGTGCGAGTTCGCGTTCGGGCGCGTGGGCCTCGATTATCGCCAGTACGTGAAGATCGACGAGCGATATATGCGCCCCGCCGAAGTCGACGTCCTGGTCGCCGATGCGACCAAAGCGGCCCGTGAGCTCGACTGGCGGCCATGTTGCACGTTCCAGCAGTTGGTCGAGATGATGGTGGACGCTGATTTGGCGCGGCACAGATGAAAACCTTGGTTACAGGTGCCGGCGGGTTCGTCGGCCAATGGCTCTGCCGAGCCCTCCTCGAGGCCGGCCATACGGTGACGGGCGCGACGCCGGATGACCCGAAGGGCGCGACGATCCTCTCCGAGGATGAGCACGCCGGGGTCACCTGGGTGCGGGGCGACATTCGCCGCACTGAGGACGTGCGTCGCTTCCTGGATGCCGCCTCGCCCGATCAGATCTTTCACCTCGCGGGCGTCGCGTCGGTCACGGGTGCGGCGCTCGATGCCGGCACGGCGACCGAGGTCAATGTCGTTGGTGCCGCGCGACTGCTCGCCGAGGTTCGGGCACGCCGTCGCGGCGGCGTGCTGGATCCCGTCGTCCTCGTGGTCGGCTCGGGCGAACAGTACGGCAAGCACGAGACGGCCGATTTGCCGCTTTCGGAAGACGCCGAGCAGCGCCCGTTGAGTGTCTACGCGGCGAGCAAGGCCGCGCAGGAAGTCGTCGCGCTGGAAGCGTGGCGCAGCGAGGGAGTGCGCGTCGTCTGCACGCGCAGCTTCAACCACAGCGGCGGCGGCCAGCCTTCGAGCTATCTCATCCCCGCGTTGGTGTCGCGGGCCATCGCGGCGCGCAACCAGCGTCCGCCGAAAGTCGTGCTCGGCTCGATGACGACCGTCCGCGATTTTTTGCACGTGATCGACGTGGTCGACGCGTACATGGTGCTGGCGAGCCGCGGGCGCCCGGGCGAGGTGTATAATGTCTGCAGTGGCCGCGGGACCTCGGTGAAGGACCTGGCCGTGGCGGTGCTCGCCGCGACCGGCGTGAAGGCCTCGCTCAGCACCGACCCGGATCTCGTGCGCGCGGTCGAAGTGCCGACGCTGATCGGCGACAATAGCAAATTGCGGGAGGCGACCGGCTGGTCTCCCGAGAACAGCATTCCCGAAATCATCGAGGACGTGATCGCGCACAGCTCGCATGCCTCGACGCACTGACCTCAAGCGCATCCTGCTGCTGGGCTCAGGGCCGATCGTCATCGGCCAGGCGGCCGAATTCGACTATTCGGGCACGCAAGCCGCGCGGGCGTTGAAGGAAGAGGGCTACTCGGTCATTCTGGTGAACTCGAATCCGGCGACGATCATGACGGATCCCGAGTTCGCGGACCGGACGTACATCGAGCCGGTGACGCCCGAGTTCGTCGAGCTGGTGATCGCCGAGGAACGGCCGGATGCGCTGCTGCCGACCATGGGTGGGCAAACGGCGCTCAACGTCGCGATGGCCCTGCACGAACGCGGGGTCCTCGAGAAATACGGCGTCGAGCTGATCGGCGCGAATGCGCGTGCGATCGCGATGGCTGAGGACCGGGCGCTGTTCGCGCAAGCGATGCGGCGGATCGGGCTCGATGTGCCGTCGGGGTCCACCGTCACGACCTGGGATCAGGCCGACGCGCTCGCCGACACGATCGGCTTTCCGGCGATCATTCGGCCGTCGTTCACACTCGGTGGCACGGGCGGCGGGATCGCGTACAACCGCGCCGAATATGAGACGATCGTGCGTCGTGGGCTCGAGCTGTCTCCGACCAGCCAGGTGCTCATCGAGCGCTCCGTGCTGGGGTGGAAAGAGTTCGAGTTGGAGGTGATGCGCGATGGCGCCGACAACGTCGTCATCGTCTGCTCGATCGAGAACTTGGACCCGATGGGCGTTCATACCGGCGACTCGATCACGGTCGCGCCGGCGATGACGCTCACCGATCGCGAGTATCAGGTGATGCGCGACGCCGCGATCCGCGTGATCCGCGAGATCGACGTGCAGGCCGGCGGCTGCAATATCCAGTTCGCGGTCAATCCGCGTGATGGGACTATGCTGGTGATCGAGATGAATCCGCGAGTGTCTCGATCGTCGGCATTGGCATCGAAGGCCACCGGGTTTCCGATCGCTCGCATCGGCGCGAAACTGGCGGTCGGGTATCGGCTCGACGAGATCCGGAACGATATCACGAAGACCACACCGGCATCGTTTGAGCCGGTGCTCGATTATGTCGTGGTCAAGGCTCCACGGTTTGCGTTCGAGAAGTTCGCCACGGCTGATCCGCGTCTCACGACGCAGATGAAATCCGTCGGCGAGTCCATGGCTATCGGGCGCACGTTCAAGGAGGCCTTCCAGAAGGCGCTTCGTGCGTTGGAGTCCGGCCGTACCGGCTGGACTATCGGTAAGACACCCGCGGACGATCGTCTGACGGACGACAGTCCCGAAGCACTGCGGTCGGCACTGCGTCAGCCGACGCCAGAGCGGGTCTATCAGCTGAAGCGCGCGATGCAAGCTGGCATATCGTTGTCGGATTTGAACGATATGACGTCGATCGATCCGTGGTTTTTGTCCGAGATGCATCAATTGGTCTCGGCCGAGCGTGAGTATGTCTCAGGGACTCGTGACATCCGCGGGATGAAGCGGCTCGGCTTCTCCGACGCGCAGCTCGCTTCGCTTCGCAACGAACCTGAGCAGATGGTGCGTGAACGGCGACAGAGAGAGGGGATACGACCGGCGTACAAGATGGTCGACACTTGCGCCGGAGAATTTCCATCATCGACGCCGTATCTGTACAGCAGCTACGATGACGAGAGTGAGGCGCCGAAGAGTGGTCGTCAGTCAGTGATCATTCTCGGTAGCGGACCGAATCGGATTGGCCAAGGTGTCGAGTTTGATTATTGCTGCGTGCAAGCGGCGTTGGCGCTCCGAGGGAAATTCGAGACTATCATGATCAACTCGAACCCGGAAACGGTTTCGACTGACTATGATATTTCAGATAAGCTGTATTTCGAGCCACTCACGCTCGAAGACGTCTTGGAGATCGTCGATCGCGAGAAGCCACTGGGCGTCATTGTGCAGCTCGGCGGTCAGACGCCCCTCAAGCTGACCCGCGGGTTAGAGGCCGCTGGGGTGCGGATTTTAGGGACATCGCCTGACGCGATCGACATCGCCGAAGACCGCCGCCGGTTCGAGCAGATCGCCCGCGAGCTTGGTCTGACGCAAGCGCCGAACGGGACGGCGACGAGTGTCGATGACGCGGCGGCGATTGCCGGTGAGCTAGGCTACCCGGTGATCCTGCGCCCGTCCTACGTCCTCGGCGGCCGCGCGATGGAAGTGGTCTACGACGAGCCCTCGCTGCGCGAGTACTTCACGCGGGCGATCCAGGTCTCGGAGGCCCGTCCGGTCCTCATCGACCACTTCCTCGAAGATGCGTTCGAGGCCGATGTCGACGCGATCTCGGATGGCTCGCGCGTCGTGATCGGTGGTGTCATGCAGCACATCGAGGACGCTGGTATTCACTCCGGCGACTCGGCCTGCGTCCTGCCGCCGTATCTGATCAACGACCGCGACGCGGACCTGATGCGCGAGCAGACGATCGCGCTGGCGAAAGCGCTCGGCGTCGTCGGGTTGATCAACGTGCAGTTCGCGATCAAGGACGGCACGGTCTACATCCTCGAGGTGAACCCGCGCGCCAGTCGCACGATACCCTTCGTGTCGAAGGCGATCGGCACCTCGCTCGCCGAGGTGGCCGCCCGGGTGATGGTGGGCGAGACGCTGGAGTCGATCGGCTTCACACGCGAGATCATCCCGCCCTATATCTCGGTCAAGGAAGCAGTTTTCCCGTTCAACAAGTTTCGGGAGTTCGACCCCGTCCTCGGCCCGGAGATGCGATCGACCGGGGAGTGCATGGGGATCTCCGACTCGTTCGGCAGCGCGTTCGCCAAGGCGCAGATGGCGGCCGACAACAGTCTACCGACCCGCGGCGCGATTTTTATCACTGTCAACGATCGTGATAAGCCGACGGTTCTGCCCATCGCCCGGCGATTCCATGAGCTCGGGTTCAAGCTGTTCGCGACCGAAGGCACGGCCAAATATCTCCGGGGTCGGGGTGTACCGGCCGAGCGGGTGTTCAAAGTCCACGAGGGGCGACCCCACGGCATGGACTTGATCGTGAACGGCCAGGTGCAGCTGCTCATTAACACGCCGCTCGGCAAGCACGCGTTCCGCGACGATTACTCGCTGCGCCAGCAGGCGATCGCGCATGGCGTGCCGTACACGACGACGCTGAGCGCGGCCAGCGCGGCGTGTGACGCCGTCCTGGCGCTCCGTTCGCGGCCCCCGGCCGTGCGCTGTCTCCAGGACTGGCACGTCCTGGTCCAGGTCGCCCAAGAGGTACTTTTGTGATTGCTCCTGACGCCTACATTCACTCGTCGGCATACGTGGACGAAGGCGCGGCGGTCGGAGCGGGCACGAAAATCTGGCACTTCTGCCACGTGATGCCCGGCGCCGTCATCGGCTGTCGCTCGAGCCTGGGCCAGAACGTCGTCGTGATGCCCCGCACGAAGATCGGCGACAATGTAAAGATCCAGAACAATGTGTCGATCTACGAGGGCGTCGAGCTCGAAGACGATGTCTTCTGCGGCCCGTCGATGGTCTTCACGAATGTGATCAACCCCCGCAGCCACGTCTCGCGCAAGCACGAGTACAAGCGGACGCTGGTCAGGCGTGGGGCGACGATTGGCGCCAATGCGACCATCGTCTGCGGCGTCACCTTGGGCGAGTACTCCTTTATCGGCGCCGGGGCCGTCGTCACGCACGACGTGGAGCCGTTCGCGCTGGTACTGGGCGTCCCAGCTCGGCGGGTCGGCTGGATGTGCCGGTGCGGCGAACGTTTAGCGGGGCTATCCTGTGCCGTTTGTGGCACTGAATACGTCCCTGACGCGGAGGGCATCAAGCTCAAATGACCCGTGTCAGTGGAGAGGTCGCGGCGCAGCGCGTCTTTCGCGTCGCGTTGGTGGGCGCCGGCCGTATCGCGAAAAACCATTTCGAGGCGATCGCCAAGGTTGACGGCCTGGAGCTCACCGCCGTCTCCGACATCGATCCCGAGCGCGCGCGCGAAGCGGGCGAGGCGTGGGGTGTGCCCTGGTTCCGCTCCTACGAGGAGATGCTGGCCCAGGCGCCCTGTGATGTCGTCGCGGTCGCGACGCCCTCCGGGCTCCATCCGCGGCATGGGATTCTGGCGGCCCACGCGGGCAAGCACGTCGTCTGCGAGAAGCCGATGGCGATTTCGCTGTCGGCCGCGGACGAGCTGGTCCAAGCCTGCGATGATGCCGGTGTGCATCTCTTCGTCGTCAAGCAGAATCGCCTCAACGCGACGATCCAGCTCCTCAAGCGCGCCATCGACAAGCAACGGTTCGGTCGCATCTACATGGCGAATTGCACCGTGCGCTGGGCGCGACCCCAGGAGTACTACGACTCCGCGCCGTGGCGCGGCACGTGGGAGTTCGATGGCGGCGCCTTCATGAATCAGGCGTCACACTATGTGGATCTGATCCAGTGGCTCGTGGGCCCGGTCGAGAGCGTCTATGGGAAGACGGCGACACTCGCCCGGCGCATTGAGGCCGAGGACTCCGGCATCGCGATCTTGAAGTTCCGGAACGGCGCGCTCGGCACGATCGAAGTGACGATGCTCACCTACCCGCGGAACCTCGAGGGGTCGATCACGATCCTCGGGGAGAAGGGCACGGTGAAAGTCGGCGGCACCGCCGTCAACAAGATCGAGCACTGGGCCTTCTCCGAGTATGACGACGACGACAAGCTCGTTGACGTCGCGAGCACGAACCCGCCGAACGTCTACGGGTACGGGCACGAGGGATATTACCGCAACGTGCTGAAGGTGCTGCGCGGCGAGGCGAAGGCGGACACGGACGGCCGCGCGGGCCGAAAATCGCTCGAGCTCATTCTCGGCATCTATGAGTCGGCGAAGGTGGGGCGCGAGATCCCCTTGCCGCTCCGCGTGAAAGCCTAGCAGGTTTCGGCATTCTATGGCGGTGCCACTCTTAGACCTCCGCGCCCAGCACGCGACGATCCGCGACGAGGTCGTCACGGCCATGATGCGGGTCGTTGACGACCAGACTTTCATCTTGGGCGCCGCGGTCAACACGCTGGAAAGCGAGGTCGCGCATCTGTCGCGCACCCGTTTCGCGGTCGGCTGCGCGAACGGCACGGACGCCCTGCTCATTGCGATGCGCGCGCTCGACATCGGGCGCGGCGACGAAGTGATCACGACGCCGTTCACGTTCTTCGCGACGGGCGGCACGATTCACAACGTCGGCGCGACGCCGGTGTTCGTGGACATCGATCCGGTGACGTTCAACATCGATCCGGACGCCGTCGCCGCCGCGATCACACCGCGCACGAAAGCGATCATCCCGGTCGACTTATTCGGCCAGATGGCCGAGCTCGAGCGCATCGCGCTGGTTGCCCGTGGGCTGCCGGTGATCGAGGACGCCGCTCAGACCATCGGTGCCCGTCGCGCAATTGATGGCGAATGGCGGATGGCGGGCGAGGTCGCCACGATCGGGACGTTCTCGTTCTTCCCCTCGAAGAACCTGGGCGCCTGGGGTGACGGCGGCATGATCGTCACGCAGGACGAGCATCTGGCGCAGCGCATGATGCGGTTGCGTACGCATGGTGGGATCAAGACGTACTATCACGAGGAAGTCGGGTACAACTCTCGCTTGGACGCGCTGCAGGCCGCGGTGTTGTCGGCGAAGTTGCCGCATTTGGCGCAATGGAGTCAACGCCGGCGCGAGAATGCGGCCTATTATTCCGCCGCCTTCGGTGATCTCGATCAGATTGTGACGCCGGTTGTGGCGAGCGAGAACGAGTCCATTTTCAACCAGTACACCATCCGCGTCGCGGGCAATCGCCGCGATGCCTTGCAGGCGCATCTCAAGGGGAAGGGGATAGGGACATCGATCTACTATCCATTGTGCCTGCATTTGCAGCCTTGCTTTGCATATTTGGGATATAAAGAAGGCCAACTCCCGGAGGCCGAGCGGGCCTCGCGCGAGGTGCTGTCGCTCCCCGTGTATCCAGAGCTCACGCGCGCCCAGCTCGATGAGGTGGTCGCCGCCGTCCGAGAGTTTTTCGCATGAAAGACCAACTGCTCGCCAAGATCAACGATCGCTCGGCGGTCGTCGGCGTGGTCGGCCTCGGTTACGTCGGGCTCCCCCTCGCGATGGAGTTCGCGAAGGCGGGATTCCACGTCGTGGGCTACGATGTCAGCCAACGCGTCGTGGGAATCCTGATGTCCGGCACGTCGCACATTCAGGATGTCCCGTCGACGGACGTCGCCGCGCTGGTCGCGTCCGGGCACTTCGAGGCGACGACCGATGCGTCGAAGCTCGGGTCGTGCCATGCCGTCTCGATCGCGGTGCCGACGCCGCTCGTCAAAACGCGCGACCCCGACATGAGCTATGTCGACAAGGCGACCGACACGATCGCGGAGAATTGCCAGAAGGGCATGCTGGTCGTGCTGGAAAGCACGACGTACCCAGGCACGACGCGCGAACTGGTCCTGCCGAAGTTCGAGGCGAAGGGGCTCACCGTTGGCAAGGATGTCTTTCTGGCCTTTAGCCCCGAGCGCGTCGATCCCGGCAACGAGAAGTACAATACCAAGAACACGCCAAAGGTCGTCGGCGGTCTGACGCCGGCGTGCATGGATGTCGCGTATGCCCTCTACGCCACGTGCGTGGATCGGGTGGTTCGCGTGTCGAGCCCAGAGGTCGCCGAGCTGGTCAAGCTGCTCGAGAACACGTTCCGCTCGGTGAACATCGCCCTCGTCAACGAGACGGCGATCGTCTGCGATCGGCTCGGCGTCGACGTATGGGAAGTCATCGATGCCGCGGCGACCAAACCGTTCGGCTTCATGAAATTCACGCCGGGCCCGGGGATCGGCGGACACTGCATTCCGCTGGACCCGCACTACCTCGCGTGGAAGATGCGCACCCTGAACTACAAGACGCGGTTTATCGATCTGGCGAGCGAGATCAATAGCCAGATGCCCGACTACGTCGTCGAGAAAACCGCGCACGCGCTGAACGATGCGCGCAAGGCGGTGAACGGCAGCCGTGTCTTGGTTGTTGGGGTGGCTTACAAGAAGAACATCGACGACATTCGCGAGAGCCCGGCCCTCGACGTCATTCGCTTGCTCGAAGGCCGTGGCGCGACCGTCTCGTACCACGACCCGTATATCCCGCGCTTCCGCGAGGAAGGGCACGAGCGGGTCGGCGTTCCCTTGACCGCGGCGGAGTTGGAGAAGGCCGACGCCGTCCTGATCGTCACCGACCACAGCTCGATCGATTATCAGCTCATTGTCGACCACGCGGACGTGGTCGTCGATACGAGGAACGCCACCGCCAAGGTCCAAAACCCGTCGGCGCGCATCGTTTCTCTGTCGACCGCGGCCTGATCTTCTCGTCCTGGTGCTGACGGTGGGCGTTGGCGTTCGCGCCAATGCCCAGTTTGGCCTCGTCCAGCTACCCGTGGACGACCCCGCGTACGTCCAGCTGGCGGCCCTGGAACACATGGGCTGCGCCGAAGCGCGGGTCTCTCCCCGCCGGCCGTATGATGTCCGCGCGATTCGTCTTGCGCTGAGCAGCGCCAAGTCCGTCCCGGCCTGTCGCGGCGTCATTCTGGACGCCCTGGTGCATCGTTTTGCGTCCCGCGCAACGGACGAACATGCCGGTCTTCGCGCAGGCGCTAAAGCGACCGCCGCGATCACGGGTCTCACCGGCGGCGAAATAGAGCCGCTCTGGAACAGCATCCGCCCGACCAACCAAGGCGACCAACCCGCGGTCGGCATAGCGCATGGTCGGCTGGACTGGGGTGACGGAGCGGCCGAACAGGTGGTGGTCGTCGCCGATGCCTACGCGCAGACGGGATCCCGCAACGATCCCACGGTCCGCGCCCGGCAGTTTCGCCATACCTCCGGCGTGCTCGACTTTGACGAGGCGTACCTCTCGGGTCGGGCCGGCCCGTTCGAGGGGACGATCGGCCGTGGCGAGGAAGCATGGTTGGGCGAAGGTCGAGAGTCGCTATTCCTGTCGGCGAACGGTCCACCCATCGACCGAATCACGGGCAGCGTGACGACGCACGACTTCGAGGCCCGTGTGCTGCTCGGGTCGCTCGATGACGTGGTCCTCGATTCCACGCAGGACAACATCGTCGGCGCGCAGAGCATCCAGCGCTACTATCGCTATCTGGCCGCCGGCGCGCTGACTTGGCGTCCGACGCGGGTTATCGAGGCCACCGTTGGCACGATGGCCATTTTGCCATCGGCGTCCCGGGCGCTGGATCTGTTTTACGTCAACCCTTTCAAACCGTATCCGGATACGACCCGAACGCTCGTCAACGTCACGAATCACGTGGAGACCTTCGGTGCCTTGCGCCTGCGCGCCGGGGTCGCGACGTTCGACGGCGAGGTATTGGCGGACCAACAGGTGAAGTCCGACCACCTCGGCTACCTCCTCTCGGCTACCGTACCCTTACCCACCCGGTTACCGATTAGCCTCGATGCCACGTACGAGCACATAGGTCGCGACACGTATACGAGCCAGTACTACGCGAGCGTCTCCCAACACTATGGCGTGCCTTTTGGCTCCGTCCTGGGCCCGGACGCCGAGCTCGGACAGGTCGGCGCCGAGGTCTTCGCGGCCGGGCCGCTCCGGATCGCGGGTGATATCGGGATTTGGCGCCGAGGGAAGGTGCGGATAGACGAGCGGCCGGCGCAGCCGAGTAGCGGATCGGATGGCCCGGAGCAACGGGCGACAATCGGGGACCTTTCGATTCAATTTCTGACGCCGGTCGTCCCGGTGACGATCAAGTTTACGGGAGCGACGGTCACGAACGCGAACAACGTCGCGTCGCCCGCGTCGTCTTATGGGCAGACTCAAATCATCGCGAGTTATGCTTTTAGATATCCGTAGAGCGGTGGTCGCATGCTACCTGGTGGCATTGCCGGCCGCGGCTCAGGACACGCCGGCTCCGCCGCTGCCGCTGGACACGACCGCCGCCAGGCCCACGGGCGCATTGCGTCAGGGCGATATTTTGTCGCTCAAGGTCTATCGCGACTCCGAGCTCAGCGGCAAATACGTGATCGACGCCCATGGTGACGTGCAGATCGCGGGGCTCGGGACGATCCGCGCGGCCGGTCTGACGCCAAGCCAGGTCTCCGATCGCATGGTGGAAGCCATGCGGGCCCGCGGGTTTCGCGATCCCGAGCTGGCGGTGCAACCCCAAATCCGGGTCTCGGTGCTGGGCGAGGTCCGCTTGCCGCAGCTGTACACCGTCGATCCGGGCGTGACGCTGATCCAACTGCTGACGCTCGCCGGAGGGCCCGGCGATCATGCGGATCTGCGGCGCACCCGTGTGATACGGGACGGGCGGGAGTTCATCGTCGACCTCCAGAGTGCTCTCAGCGGCAGCCCCGCCGGGCGCATCGGGTTGTATTCGAATGACGTGGTGTACATTCCGAAGCGAGGCGGACTGACACGGGAGAACGCGACGTTTATCCTCAGCATCGTGGCCACTAGTCTAACGGTCGTGACCGCCCTCCTCGTCCTCACCAAATACCACTGATGAGCGAGAACGGCGCCGGCCACCCCATCGAAACCGCGGCACGAGAGACGACGATTCGCGACGTGTTCGCGGCGACTCGGCGTCGCCGCGGGGCCGCGCTCGCGATCTTCGCCGTCGTCCTGGCCGTCGGCACGTGGAAGACGATGACGGAGGAGCGGATATACGCCACGCCGATCACCGTCCGGGTCCAGCAACAGAGCCAGGTGCCGCTCCAGGGCGTGCCCGTCTCCACCCCCGACTACGATTTCCGGGTCGATCCGCTCGTATCGGAACAGCAGGTGATCAAGAGCAAGTTGATCGCGACGCGCACGGCGGAAGTGGCCGGCAGCCGACTCGTCGTCGTGCAGCCCGCGCACTTGTTGTTGAGCGACTTGATCGGCGACAACCCGCCGGTCGTGACGCCCCAAGCGCCGAACGGGGACTATCGTCTCACGCTGACCGACAGCACCTATCTGATTCGGCAGGGCACGAAGCGCTACGGCCCGGTGAGATATGGCGTGCCGCTCGCCGCCGGCGACATCGCCATCACGATCCCGAGTCGGCCGGCGGTCAAGGCGCATGAGGTCGTGCTGCGCGTCGCATCCCTCGACGCCGTCGCCCAGGAGCTCCAGTCCTTGATCGCGACGCGGGTCCTTCCTCAGACCGACATCATCGAGATCACGGTCTTTGGGCGCGATCCGGTGCGGGTCAAAAACACGGCCAACGACCTCGCCCGGGTCTATGCCGACTACTCCAAGGAGCAGGGGCTGGTCATTGCGCAGGCGCGTACGAGCTTCATTCGTTCGGCGCTGAGCGAGCAGGGGCAGCAGCTCGGACAGGCGCAGGACTCCTTGCGCCGGTTCCAGGAACACCATCAATCGTCGGACGTGAGCGCCGAGGCGACGGCGATTCTTCAGGCCATCTATCAGTACGAGACGCAGCGCGGCGAGCTCACGCTGCAGCAGCACGTCTATCAACAATTAGTCGGCAAGTTGGAGCAGACCGACACGACCGACATCGAGATGCGACGGCTCGTCGGCACGGATGCGGTGAAAGACAATCGCGCGGTCGCCGATCTCTATCAGCGGTGGTTCGATCTGGAGCGCACCCGTCAGCAGCTGATGCTGACACGCAACAGCAAGAACCGCGACGTGCAAGCCATCGACAGCACCGTGGCGGCGACGAAGTCGAACCTCAAGGTGGCGAGTGGGCTCTACCTCCAAAGCCTGGCGACCCGCATCGCGTCGATCGACACGAATATCGCTGATCTGCGGCAAAAGGCCGAGCAGTTCCCGCCGCTCGTCGCGCAGCAAGCGCGGCTGGCCGAGAACGTGCACACGATGGAGTCCGGCTATGAGAATTTGTTGGGTCAGTACCAGCTCTCGCGTATCGGCGAATCCGCGGAGACCGGGCGCGTTCGCGTGATCGACGCGGCGGTGCTCCCGACCATACCCGTCTCGCCCCATAGAAAACGATCCGTCTTTCTGGCCGCGGTCATCGGCATCGCGCTGGCGATTGCCGGTGCCGCGCTGTTGGATCGCTTCGACGACTCGGTGCAGACGCCGGATGAGATCCGCGACCGTCTCAGACTGCCGCTCCTGGGGTCGATCCCCCGCGTCCGCAACGCGCCGCCGCACGATGCGGCGCGTCTCGTGACGCACGTCGAACCCCAGTCGCTGGTCGCCGAGGCGTTCCGATCACTCCGCACGAATATCGCGTTCGCGCGCGCGCACCAGGATCTGCGCACGATCGTCGTCACGAGCGCCGCGCCGGGCGACGGCAAGTCCACGATCGCGGTCAACCTGGCGACGACGTTCGCGCAGCAGGGGCAGCGCACGCTCTTGATCGACGCCGACCTGCGGCGCGCGGTCATCGACCGGACGTTCGATTTGCCGCGGAGTCCGGGGCTCACCGAGTTCCTGGTCGGCAGTCACACGCTCGAGGCGGTGGCGAGAGAGACCGATGTTCCCAACCTCTACATCCTGCCGAGCGGTCACTTCCCGCCGAATCCATCGGAGCTGCTCGGTTCGCAGCCGATGCGCGCGGGACTCGAGGCGGCGACGAAGGCGTTCGACATGGTGGTGATCGACTCGCCGCCAGTCTTGGCCGTGACCGATGCCTCAGTGCTTTCGGCCCTGGTCGACGGCACGATCATTGTCGTTCGACTCGGCGTATCGGCCCGCGAGGCGGTGAGTCGCTCGGTCGCGCAGCTCCGTGTCGTGAACGGCCGGATCCTGGGCGCGGTGCTCAACGCCGTTGATTTCCGGTCGAGCGGCTACCACGGTGGCTATGGCTACTACTATCAGCAGTTTTACGGAAACGAATCCGGTGATCGCGGCAAGAAGCGTGGAAAACGCCGCGCGAGCCGTGTAGGCTAATGCGATGAATATTACCGTCGTGGGAAGCGGATACGTCGGCCTCGTGGTCGGTGCGTGTCTGGCCGAAACGGGGAACGACGTCATCTGCGCCGACGTCGATCCTAAGAAAATCGAAGGCTTGAAGAAGAACCAACTCCCGATCTACGAACCAGGGTTGGAGCCGTTAGTCGAACGCAATCAAGCGCAAAAGCGTCTTTCGTTCACCACGGACGTCGCCGCCGCGATCACGTCCGCCAACGTCATTTTCATCGCGGTTGGCACGCCACCGGATGAAGATGGGTCGGCGGATCTTCGCCATGTCTTGGCCGTGGCGGAGCAAATTGGCCAGCACATGAAACGCGAGCTGGTCATCGTCACCAAGTCGACCGTTCCGGTTGGCACGGCCGGCAAAGTGTCCGACGCGGTCGGCAAGCACGCGAAGCACCGATTTCACATGTGCAGCAACCCCGAGTTTCTCAAAGAGGGTGCTGCCGTTGATGACTTCATGAAACCCGATCGCGTGGTCCTCGGTGTAGCGTCCGATTTTGCGAGATCGGTGATGGCCGAGCTGTACGCGCCATTCGTGCGGACGGGCAAGCCAATAATTTTCATGGACATTGCGTCGGCCGAGATGACGAAGTACGCGGCCAACGCGATGCTCGCCACGCGGATCTCGTTCATGAACGAGATCGCGAGGCTGTGCGAGACCGTCGGCGCGAATGTCGATGCGGTGCGTCGTGGCATCGGCAGCGATGATCGCATTGGGCCGTCGTTTCTCTTCCCAGGCCCAGGCTACGGTGGCTCGTGCTTCCCGAAGGATGTCCAAGCCCTGATCCGCACGGCTCAATCGGTCCAGGTGCCGTTGGAAGTCGTCTCGGCGGTCGAGAAGGCCAACGAGCGGCAGAAGCATGTGCTCTTTGAAAAGACCACGAAGGCGCTCGGCGGATCGATCAAAGGCGCGCTGATCGCGGTCTGGGGTCTCGCGTTCAAGCCGCAGACCGATGACATGCGCGAGGCTCCCGCACTGACGCTGATCGATGAGCTGCTCGCCGCCGGCGCGACGGTCAAGGCGCATGATCCCGTCGCGGAACATGAGGCCCGGCGACGTTTGGGTGAGAAAATCATGTACGCGGACTCGAACTATGACGCCGCGACCGGTGCGGATGCCCTCATCGTCGTGACTGACTGGAACGAATATCGCCATCCGGACTTCCGCCGTATCAAGCAGGCGCTGAAACGCCCGGTCCTGATCGACGGCCGCAACCTTTACGACCCGCAACAGATGCGCTCACTCGGCTTCACGTACGACTCCATCGGTCGCGTCTAAAGCCCATGCGTGTCCTCATCACCGGCGCCGCGGGATTCCTCGGCTCGCACCTGGCCGACCGATTCTTGGCCGAGGGGCACTCGGTCGTCGGGTTGGACAACTTCGTCACGGGTCATCCGGACAATATCGCCCATTTGATGGGGCGGCCGGATTTCGAGTTCCTGCGGCACAATATCTCGACCTATACGTTCGTCGCCGGGCCATTGGATGGCGTGTTGCACTTCGCCTCCCCGGCCAGTCCGGTCGACTATCTGGAGCACCCGATTCCGACGCTGAAGGTCGGCGCGCTGGGAACGCACAACGCCCTCGGTCTGGCCAAGGCCAAGGGCGCCAGGTTCTTTCTCGCGTCGACATCCGAAGTGTACGGGGATCCTTTAGTCCATCCCCAGAAAGAAACGTATTGGGGGAATGTGAACCCGATCGGTCCTCGCGGCGTGTATGACGAGGCGAAACGGTACGCTGAGGCCATGACGATGGCCTATCATCGCTATCATGGGATCGACACACGGATCGTCCGCATCTTCAACACGTACGGTCCGCGTATGCGGCCCCGCGATGGTCGTGTCGTATCGAACTTCATCGTGCAAGCGCTGATGGGTGAGCCGATCACGATCTATGGCAACGGCTCGCAGACGCGCAGCTTCTGCTACGTCGCGGACGAGGTCGAGGGCATCTATCGCCTATTCATGAATGGCGACCATGAGCCGACCAATGTCGGGAACCCGGACGAGTACACGGTCAAACAACTCGCCGAGATAGTTGTCGAGTTGACGGGCACCACGTCCCCGATCGTCTATCGCGATCTGCCGGAGGATGACCCGAAAGTGAGGCGTCCCGATATCACCCGTGCCTGCACGATGCTCGGCTGGACCCCGAAGATTCCGGTGCGGGATGGCGTGGCCAAGACGATCGAGTATTTCCGAGGTCTGATAGGAGCAGGTCGCGTGGGCAAAGCGTGATGAGCACCCATCGGGAGCTCATCGACACGGCACCCGATGCGCTCGAGCGCGCCCGCGAGCGCTTCGCCGTCCGGGACTATCACGGTGCCGTCCTGCTCCTTCAGGAAGTGATCGGCTCCGGTGTCGGGTACGCTGACGCGTACAATCTCTACGGCCTGTCCCTCGCGATGGTGGACCGTCCCACCGAGGCGCTGGCCGCGTTCGACCAGGCGCTGGAGCGGAATCCCCGCTATGTCGAAGCGCACTTGAATCGTGCGGTGCTCCTCAACGGCCTCGGTCGGACCGACGAAGCCGCGGCGTCCTTCGCGATCGCCGAGGCACTCGGCCGGCCCGACGAGACCGGGTTCCCGGTCGTGGTTGGCAACCGTCTGGCCAATGCTCACGCCTCGTTGGGCGATGAGTATAGAAACGCCGGCGCCCATGACGAGGCCATAGCCCAGTACCGCCGCGCGCTTCAGCTCCGCCCCGGGTATATCGACATTGGCCTGTCCCTCGCGCGCACGCTCCTGGAAGCCCAGCGGTACGAGGAGGCAGCCCAGGCTCTGGATTCGGTGCTCGGGGTCCGGCCGACGCTCCTGGATGCCCTCTTACTGCGCGGGTTGGCGTCGTATCTTCATGGGGAGCACGCCACGGCCGGCCGGGTCTGGGACCGCGCCGCGGAGGTCCATCCGGGCGATCCGCGGGTAGAAACGTATCGGTCGATGTTGGCCCGTCAGGGCCTGTAATCAGTCATATTTCAGCTAGCATGCGTCAGGTGCGCCGTTCTTTCGCTCTTACCGCCGCGCTCGCCTTTGCCATTGGCTGCGCGGGACATTTGGACGTGGCCAAGTTCAAGGGCACGAACGAGGAGCTGTACGCGCGCTCGCTCAAGGCCTTCCAAAAACACAATTGGGACGATGCCGTCGCGGGCTTCGAAAAGCTGACGCTCGAGCTTCCGGCGCACGATACGCTGCTGTCGCGGGCGCACTACTACCTGGGCCAAGCGCATGAGCATCGGTCCGAGTATTTGCTCGCGGCCCAGAGTTATTCGCGTCTCGCCGAGTCGTTCCCCGATGATTCGCTGGCCGATCGCGCGTTGTATGACGCCGGCCGCAGCTATCAAAAGATGTGGCACCGTCCGGACCTCGATGCCTCGAACGGCGAGTCGGCGCTCACGTCGTACCAGCAATTGCTCTCGCTGTATCCCGGCTCGCCGATGGCGGCCGATGCCAACCGACAGATCGCGCATCTCGACGAATGGTTCGCGCAGAAGGACTTCAAGAACGGCGTGCATTACTACAAGCGCGGCGCGTACGACTCGGCCATCATCTATCTCAAAGACGTCGTGAAGAACTACCCGACGACGGCGACCGCCCGTCGCGCGCAGCTCAAGCTCGTCGATGCCTATCGCGCGATCCGCTATCGCGACGATGCGAACGACGTCTGCGCGCAGTTGCGGACCGCCTATCCGGGAGACCGCGAAGTCGCGCAACGGTGCGGCGTCGCCACCGCCAGCGCGCAGAGCGGCTCCAAACCGTAACCCCCTCGGGGTGCGCCTCGGTATCTTCGGCGGGACGTTCGATCCGCCCCATCTTGGCCACTTGCTCGTGGCGATCGACGCGTACGAGGCCCTCGCGCTCGATCGCCTCGTGTTCGTCCCGACCGGCCGGCAGCCACTCAAAGCCGGCATCACGACCGCGCCGGGCGCCGCGCGGCTCGCCATGACGCGCCGCCTCATCGGCGACGATCCACGCCTGGCGGTCTCCTCGATCGAAATCGATCGGGATGGATTATCTTTCACGGTTGACACGTTGAAAGCCTTCGCGGACGAGGCGCCCCAGGTCGAGCGGTTTTTCCTGCTGGGCGCGGACGCTTGGCGATCGTTTCCGCGCTGGCGCGCACCCGACGAGATCATGCGACTGGCCACGGTGGTCGTGCTGACGCGAGGGGAGGAGCCGCCGAAGAACGCGCCGCGGGTCGTACCGGTTCGCCGGGTCGATGTCTCGTCGACGGAGATCCGCGCTCGGGTACGGTCTGGACTGTCCCTCCGCGGGTTCGTGCCGGAGGCGGTGCGGGAATACATCGAAGGGAACGGCTTGTATCACGAGGACGGGTATGCTGAAACGGCTGATTAGCGGGGTCTTCGGAACCCGTCACGAACGCGAACGCAAGCGGATCCAACCGCTCGTTGATGACATCAACGAGCACTATGAGCGCTTGCATGGCGTGTCAGAGGACGAGCTCCGCTCGCAGACGGCGAAGTTCCGCGCCCGGATCGCCGAGCTCACCGGCGAGCTCGAGGCGCGGGTCAACGATCTCAAGGCGCAGAAACGCGCCGCGGCTGATCCCGCCGAGCGCGATCGGCTGGATAACGAGCTGATTGGAAGCGATGGACGTGGCGGCGCCGAAGGCGAGCTACGCGAAGCGACGAAGGACGCGCTGTATGAGCTGCTGCCGGAGGCGTTCGCGACCGTCCGCGAGGCGTGCCGCCGGCTCGTTGGCACGAAAGTGATGGTGACCGGTCACGAGACCGAATGGAACATGGTGCCGTACGACGTCCAGCTCATGGGCGGCATCGAGCTCCACCTCGGCAAGATCGCCGAAATGGCGACCGGTGAGGGCAAGACGCTCGTCGCGACGCTGCCGTTGTATCTGAACGCGCTGCCTGGCAAGGGCGCCCATCTGGTCACGGTGAACTCGTACCTGGCGCGTCGTGACTCGCAGTGGATGGGTCACGTGTACACGTATCTCGGGCTTACGGTGGGATGCCTCGATGATACGGAGCCCGGGACGCCCGAGCGGCGGGCCGCGTACAACTGCGATATCACGTACGGGACGAACAACGAATACGGGTTCGACTACCTCCGCGACAACATGGTGGTGTCGCTCGAGCAACGCGTGCAGCGTGCTCACAACTTCGCGATCGTCGACGAAGTCGACTCGGTCCTGATCGACGAAGCGCGCACGCCGCTCATCATCTCGGGTCCGGTGGGCAACGAGAGTGACGGCGCGTATGCCGAGTACAACGCCGCGATCGGCCGCCTCGCGCGGCGCCAGACCGACCTCGCCAACCAGCTCGTCTCCGAGGGCGAGCGCAAGCTCGAGGCCGGCGAGGAGAGCGAGGCGGGCATGGTGCTGTACAAGGCGCAACTCGGCAGCCCGAAGAACAAGCGCCTCCTGAAAGTTCTGCAAGAGCAGGGCGTCAAGCAGCTCGTGCAGAAGGCGGAGCTCGATGTGCTCGCGGATCGCCGGCTGCCGGCGAACAAGCAGCAATTCCGGGACATCGAGGACGACTTGTTGTTTGTGCTCGATGAGAAGGGGCACACGGTCCATCTGACCGACCGCGGCGTCGACTTCATGTCGCCCAACGATCACGACGCGTTCGTGATGCCGGACATCTCGAGCGAGGTCCATCGCATCGAGAAGGATGAGGCGATGTCGCCGCAGGAGAAGATCGACGCCCGACGTCGCATCGAAACCGATTATGCGGCCAAGAGCGAGAAGCTCAACATCGTCCACCAGCTGCTCAAGGCGCACGCGTTGTACGAGCGCGACGTCAACTACGTGGTGCAGGACGGCCAGGTGCTGATCGTCGACGAGTTCACGGGTCGTACGATGCCCGGCCGCCGCTGGTCGGAGGGCCTCCATCAAGCTGTGGAAGCCAAAGAAGGCGTGCAGGTGAAGGGCGAGACCCAGACGATGGCGACGATCACCATCCAGAATTACTTCCGGATGTACGATAAGCTCGCCGGCATGACGGGGACCGCGGAAACCGAAGAAACCGAGTTCTTCGAGATTTATAAACTCGAAGTCTCGGTGATCCCCACGAACAAAACGGTCATTCGTGACGACCGGCACGATCTCGTCTATAAGACGCGTCGCGAGAAATACAACGCGATCCTGGACGAAACCCGTCGTCTTCATGAGCTGGGCTACCCGGTGCTGGTCGGCACGGTCAACGTCGATGTGTCGGAAACCCTCTCGCGCATGTTCAAGCGGGCGGGATTGCCGCACCAGGTGTTGAACGCCAAGTACCATCAGAAAGAAGCCGAGATCGTCGCGCTCGCCGGTCAAGCTGGTACGGTCACGATCGCGACGAACATGGCCGGCCGCGGGACTGACATCAAACTCGGTGCGGGTGTCACCGAGTCGAAGCCGTCGGTCGTCAAGAACGAGGACAACAAACCGGTCGACGTCGTCGAGTGCGGCGGTCTCCATATTATTGGGTCTGAACGGCACGAGTCCCGGCGAATTGATCGGCAATTACGAGGTCGCGCGGGCCGTCAGGGCGACCCTGGCGCTTCGCAGTTCTTCCTGTCGCTCGAAGACGACCTGATGCGCCTCTTCGGGTCCGAGCGCATCGCGAAGCTCATGGACAGCATGGGCGCGCAGGAAGGCGAGATGCTCACGCACCCGCTGATCACGCGATCGATCGAGCAAGCCCAAAAGCGTGTCGAGCTCCAGCACTTCCAGTCTCGGAAGCGGCTGCTCGAGTACGACGATGTCATGAATCAGCAGCGCGAGGTGATCTACTCGCTCCGCACGTTCGCGCTCGAGGGCGGGGAAGAGTTGAAGGGCGAAGCGCAGCGGATGATCGAGAAGGCCGTCGGGAAGCGGGTCGAGACCGCGCTCGCCGAGTTCGACTCGGATCCGGATGTCGATCTGGGTCTCATTCGCCAAGAGCTGCTGATGCACTATCTCCTGACGGTGCCGGCGCTCGAGGCGGAGCTACGTCCCGCGTCGATGGCCGATGCCGTGCGGGATTCGGTCGAAGCCGGGCGTCAGGCGTTCGCGAACAAGATGGCGTCGCTGGCCGAGTTCGCGGATCAGCTCTTGTCGCTGGTGATGCTCCAGGTGCTGGACGAGAAGTGGAAGGATCACCTCTACGATCTCGACCAACTCCGCGCGGGCATCACGTACCGGTCGTGGGGTCAGAAGGACCCGTTGATCGAGTACAAGCAGGAAGCGTACAGCATGTTCGTTGATCTCATGGCGGACATCTACAACACGTTCACGGAGCGCTTCCTGCGCGCGCAGATCGTCTTCCAGCCGCCCGCGCCGCCGCCGCAGCAGCAACAGAAGGCCCAACAGGACACCGGCCGCCGGCCGAAGAAGCGGTATAACGCGCTCGGCGTCTTGGAAGACATTCCCGAGGAAGAGCCGGAGAAAGAACAGCCAGCTGAGGCCGTCGATTCCGGCCCCGCCGAGTCTCCGCCGTCAGGCCGGGTGAAGACGAAGGCGGACCCAGCTATAAGTGCTGCGGGGGCGGGCAGTTGGTCCAACGTGGGCCGCAACGATCCGTGCCCGTGCGGGTCCGGGAAGAAATTCAAGAAGTGCCACGGTATCGCGGCGTAGGGATGATGAATCGGCCGGGTTTGCCCGCAAATTTGGGGCATGTCTGGCTTGTCCTTATCGCCGAAATTAGGTATTAGATCGATACCCAAGGGTGACAGGCCGCGTGAGCGCGCCTACCAATTGGGTGCCGAACAGCTGACGACAGTTGAGCTCCTAGCCCTTTTGGTAGGCAGCGGCGGCACCGGTCACTCAGCGCTCGACACTGGCCACGCCATTATGGCAGCGGCTGGCGGCTCTCTCCGGCGTTTGCGTTCGCGAACGCCGGCCGAACTGACGCATATCGCAGGCGTTGGTCCTGCCCGAGCGGTACGGTTGTTGGCAGCGTTGGCGTTGGCGCCGCGCTTGGTGCAAGAGGAGTTGGAGGATCGGCCGTTGGTTCGGTCGCCGGCGGATATCGTGGCGAGAGTTGCCCCGCATATGCGGGATCTTCGAGTCGAGGAATTTCACGTGATTCTCCTGGATACGCAGCACGCGATACAGCGGGACATCACGGTGACACGTGGGCTGTTGAACTCGTCGCCCGTGCATACACGGGGGGTGTTCCAGGCGGCCATCGTCGAAGATGCCGAGTCTGTCGTGCTGGTGCACAATCACCCCAGTGGGGATCCGACTCCGTCGCCGGAAGACCGGGTTCTCACGCAGCGACTCGTGACGGCAGGGCGTTTGCTCGACATTCCGATATACGATCATGTGATCATCGGGCGTGAACGGTACGTGAGCTTTTTGGAGCAAGAATGGCTGTAACCGAAGGTGCGATCAGTCTCGCGTCGGTTATTCCGAACTGGACGACCGCGAGCGATGAGCGGCTCGACCGTGAGCTGCTCACGCGCGCCTATCGGTACAGCCAGAAGGCTCACCTCGGGCAGAAGCGGTTTTCGGGCGAGGAGTACGTTTCGCACTGTGTCGAGGTCGCGAAGATTCTCGCGGATCTCCAGCTCGATTCCGTGACGGTCGCGAGCGGGTTGATCCACGACGTCGTCGAGGACACGGCCGTTTCGATCGAGGATGTCGAGCGGGAGTTCGGGCAGGAGATCGCCGAGATCGTGGATGGTCTCACCAAAATCGGGACTCTTCCACAACACTCATCGCAAGAGCGTCAGGTCGAGAACTATCGGAAGCTCTTGCTTTCGATCGCGAAGGACGCTCGCGTCATCATCATCAAGCTGGCGGATCGTCTGCATAACATGCGGACGCTGGAGTTCTTGCGGCCGGAAAAACAGCGCCGCATCGCGCAAGAGACGCGCGATCTCTATGCGCCGCTGGCTCACCGCTTCGGTATGGCGAAGATGCGGTGGGAGCTGGAAGATCTCGCGTTCAAGTTCCTGGAACCTGATGAATACCGGGGCCTGGCCAAGCTCGTCGCCACGAAGCGTGGCGAACGCGAAGCGCTGATCGCGCAGATGCGCGAGCCGTTGGAGCGCGTGCTTCGCAACGCGGGCTTGCAGAATGTCGAGGTGACGGGGCGGCCCAAGCATTTGTGGTCGATCCACAAGAAGATGCTGAAGCGGCAGAAGCCGTATGATGAGATTTATGATCTCTTGGCGATCCGTGTCCTGGTCAACTCGGTTCCGGATTGTTATCACGCGCTCGGCGTGATCCATGACGGGTGGACGCCGCTGCAGGAGCGCATCAAGGATTACATCGCGCAGCCAAAGTCGAACGGCTACCAGTCGCTGCACACGACGGTATTCGGTCCTGGGCGCCAGCTATTCGAAATCCAGATTCGCACGCGCGATATGCATCGCACGGCCGAGTTTGGAATCGCGGCGCACTGGCTCTATAAGAACGGCGCTGTCGCGTCGGGCGATATTGAGCGGCACTTGTCGTGGTTCCGGCAAGTGCTGGAGCTGCAGCTCGATGCGAAGACGCCGGACGAGTTTCTGGAATTCCTCAAGCTCGACCTGTATCAGGACGAGATCTTCGTCTTCACGCCGACGGGCGATGTCATTCAGCTGCCGAAGGGCGCGACGCCGCTGGATTTCGCGTTCGCCGTCCATACGGAAGTCGGACTGCATTGTCAGGGCGCCAAGATCAACGGCAAGATCGCGCCGCTGAGCCGCCCACTGAAGAACTCCGAAACCGTGGAGATTCTCACGGGCCCGGCGGCGAAGCCGAGCCGGGATTGGCTCGCGCACGTCCGCACGGGCCGTGCGCGGCATAAGATCCGGCAGTGGCTGCGCCACGAGCAGGAAGAGACGTCGCAGAAGATCGGCCGCGAGATCCTCGAGCGCGAAATCAAGCGCCGCCGGATCGCGAAGCCGACGGACGAGGAGCTCGAGACCGTCGCCAAGGAGCTGAGCCTGAACGACGCCGAGCACTTGATGGCGTCGATCGGGCAGGGCGACGTCCATGCGCTACAGGCGCTCAAGGTTCTGCATCCGGACCTCGACCAGGAAGCCGGAACGACCAAGCCCAGCGCGCTCGAGCGCCTGGTCGACCGCGTCCGCCGCGGGAGCAAAGGCGTGCGCATTCAGGGCGCCGACGGCCTCATGGTGCGCTACGCCCAGTGTTGTCAGCCTGTCCCGGGGGACCCGGTTGTCGGCTACGTCACCCGCGGGCGGGGTGTCAGCATTCACCGGTCCGACTGTCCGAACCTACTCTTCCTGGCCCACGAGCCTGAGCGCCGGCTCGAGATCGACTGGCAGGAGCAAGAGGGCGAGCGCTTCACCGTTCGCCTGACGCTCGAGGCAAACGACCGCCGCGGCCTCTACGCCGATGTCGCCGCCGCCGTCAGCGCGACTGGCACCGACATCCGCAGCATGGAGCTCCAGACCCATGACGGCCGCGTCACCGGCTCGGCCCTCGTTGAGGTCGAGAACCTGGCGCACCTCGAGCGGATCATGAAGGCCGCCCGGCGCGTGAAGGGTGTTTCCGAGGTCGCTCGGCGCGATCGGATCACTACGGACGATTAGTTTTAGGGCATGGCAGGACCCAAGTTCGATCTCCAGGCGCCCTTTAGCCCGGCGGGAGACCAGCCGCGCGCGATTGCCGAGCTCTCAGCCGGCCTTCGGCGTGGCGACCGGTTCCAGACGCTGCTGGGCGTAACCGGCTCGGGCAAGACGATGACGATCGCCAACGTCATCCAGGAGTTCGGAAAGCCGACGCTCGTGCTGTCCCACAACAAAACACTGGCGGCTCAACTCTACGGGGAGCTCAAGAGCTTCTTCCCGAAGAACGCGGTCGAGTACTTCATCTCGTACTACGACTACTACCAGCCGGAAGCGTACGTGCCGTCCTCGGACACGTACATCGAGAAAGACGCCTCGATCAACGAGGACATCGACCGTCTTCGGCTGCGCGCGACGTCGAGCTTGATGGAGCGCGACGATGTCGTCATCGTCTCGACCGTCTCGGCGATCTATGGCCTTGGCGATCCGCTGACGTACAAAGAGACGATGGTGACGGTCGAGCGCGGGCAGAACATTCCGCGCGACGAGATCCTGCGCGCTTTGGTCCGCATCCAGTACGGCCGCAACGATGTCGCGTTCGAGCGCGGCACGTTTCGCGTGCGCGGCGATACGGTCGAGATCTTTCCGGCGTACGAAGAGCAGGGGGTTCGCATCGAGATGTGGGGCGATCAGGTCGAGAAGATCTCGAAGATCGACCCGCTGACGGGGAACGTGATCACGCCATTGGAGCGGGCGGCCGTCTATCCCGCCAAGCACTTCATCACGTCCAGACCGCGACTCGAGAAAGCCGTCGGGTTGATTCGCGCCGAGCTGACCGAACGCCTGGATGTGTTGAAGCAGTCCGGCAAACTGCTCGAGGCCCAGCGCTTGGAGAGCCGGACGAATTTCGACGTGGAAATGATGCTGGAGATCGGCACGTGCGCGGGCATTGAGAACTACTCGCGCCATCTCTCCGGTCGCTCGGCCGGCGAACGGCCGGCGTGTCTCTTCGACTACTTCCCGGAAGACTTTCTGGTCGTCGTCGACGAATCGCACGTGACGCTGCCGCAAGTCCGCGGGATGTACAATGGCGACCGGGCGAGAAAGCTCACGCTGGTCGACTACGGCTTCCGTCTGCCGTCGGCCCTAGACAATCGTCCGCTCATCTTCGACGAATTCTTAGCGCTGACGCCGCGCGCGATCATGGTCTCGGCCACGCCGGCGGAACTCGAGTTCGAGCTCTCGCAGGGCGTCGTCGTCGAGCAGATCATTCGTCCAACGGGGTTGGTCGATCCCGAGATCGAGATGCGGCCCGTGCGTGGGCAGGTCGATGATCTGCTCCATGAGATCCGTCTCCGTGAAGCGAAAAGCGAGCGCGTGTTGGTCACGACGCTCACCAAGCGCATGGCGGAGGATCTCACCGATTATCTCCAGCAGATGGGTGTCCGGGTGCGCTACATGCACTCCGACATTGATGCGATTGAGCGCATGGAGATCGTGCGTGGATTGAGACTGGGAGATTTTGATGTCCTCGTCGGCATCAATCTCCTCCGTGAAGGTCTCGACATGCCGGAAGTCAGCTTGGTCGCGATCCTCGACGCCGACCAGGAAGGCTTCCTCCGCAGCGACCGCTCGCTGATCCAGACCGTCGGCCGCGCGGCGCGCCACATCTCGGGCCGCGCCATCCTGTACGCCGACCGCGTCACGGGTTCGATGCAGCGCGCGATCGACGAGACGAGTCGTCGCCGCGCGCTCCAGGAGGCGTACAATGTCGAGCACCACATCACGCCGCGCTCGGTGGCGAAGAGCGTCGACCAGGTCCGCCTGATCACGCGCGTGGCGGATGCGAGGATGGAGAAAGCGGCCACGCGTGAGGCGCCGGCCTCGAGGATTCCGGATGGCGATGTGACGGCGCTCATTGCGCGTCTCGAAAAAGAGATGAAAGAAGCCGCCGCCGCGCTCGACTTCGAGACCGCGGCGCGGCTGCGCGATGAGCTCTTCGATGTTCGCGCGGCCGGTTCGGGGCAACCGAACACGGACACGCGCCGGCGCCGGCCGGCGCGGCCGGCCGTGGAGTCGAAGTAAGTGCACGTCGTGCCGCCTCGTGCCGCGCGTGGCCGCATTGCGCTCACGCTGCCGGAGCTCGTCTCGTGGGGCGAGCGGTTTGGGCGCGCCCTCACGCCGCCGACACTGGTCGCGCTCAGCGGCGACCTTGGCGCGGGCAAGACGACGCTGATCCAAGCGATCTGCCTCGGCTACGGCGTGACCGAGCCCGTCACGAGCCCGACGTTCGCGCTCGTGCACGAATATCACGCGCCGCGCTCGCCGGTCTACCACATCGATCTCTATCGGCTCGAACGGCCGGCCGATCTGACGAACATTGGCTGGGATGACATCGTGCGCGCCGAGGCGTTGATTCTGGTCGAGTGGCCCGAACGCGCCGGGGATCGGTTGCCGGCCGCGCATGTGCCGATCGATCTCGAGCATCTGCCTGACGAGCCGAATAAACGCGTACTGCTCGCCGGGTGATTTCGCCCTCGCTCCGTGGACCTGTTCTAGCGCTTGATGCCTCGACTGCTCGTGCCACGGTCGCGGTCATCGTGTCGGGCACTGTCGTCGGCGACGCAACCGTAGCTGAGCGGTCGGAGCATGTCGAGCCGCTTTTGCCGGCCGCTCTCGATCTCCTCGCATCGGTCTCGATCCCACTATCGGAGCTCAGCGCGATCGTGTGCGGAGCCGGCCCGGGAACGTTCACGGGAGTACGCACGGCCGCCTCGATCGCCAAAGGCCTCGCCATGGGCCTATCGATCCCGTTATTCGCTGTTGGTTCGCTTCCCTTGGTGCTGGCCGATGCGTCCCCTGGCCGGTACCTGGTGACGCTGGAGGCCGGAAGGGGCGATGTTTTCGCCGCACTCTTGGGGTGGCCGGGCGCTCACGGCGGCGGCTATATCCTCGTTCCCACGACGAAGCTCGAGACGCTCGCTGCCGAGTCGAAGGCCCAGATAGTTGGCCCGCAAACGGGCCGCTGGCCGCACATCAAGGCAGCCGCGAGCCTGGACTGGGGCGCCCCAGTCGACCTCGCGTCGTGGGAGCCAGACTACGGCCGCAACTCGGCGGCGGAAGATCGCCGACGCGAGGGAGCGGCGCGTTGATGACCGCCCAAGATCGCCTGGCGATCGTGCTCCGCCGCGCGGAAAAGACCGACCTGGACGCCGTCGTGGCGATCGAGCATGCCTCATTCACCGATCCGCCGTGGTCGCGGGAGTCGTTCACCGCGCTGGTCGACAGTCCCCGTGCCTACTTCACGGTAGCCTGCGAACCTCCGACGGGCGCCGTCGTCGGCTACGTCGTCGCCTGGTTCGTCGTCGACGAAGCCGAGATCGCCAACCTCGCGGTTGCCCCGGACC
>DASRDS010000344.1:0-9071 GCA_035652495.1 Gemmatimonadaceae bacterium | reverse complement strand
ACCAGAATGACGCTGAGCAGCGCGTAGCCGAACCGGGACCCGCCGGCGAGGTCCGTCGCCCAGTTGCCCGGATCCATGTAGCCGACGGCCACGAGATACCCCGGGCCGGCAAACGCCAGAGCCTTCCGCCACCAGCCGCCTTTTACGGAGATCGTCCGGTACGACTCGGCCAGGCTGGGCGTCGGCCTCGAGTGCCGCCATTTGACTTCAGGCTCAGCCTGTAATTTAGCCATGCCTAAATTGTATTTGACGCCTGGCTAATCTGCAAGTAAGTTCGCCGCCTTATGGCCCTCGACCGACCCCGACCACAGGCGTGGGCGGTTCTCGTCGTGTTCACGGCGATGAACCTGCTGAACTACGTCGACCGGTACGTCGTACCGGCCGTCCAGGAGAGCATCAAGACCTCATCGCTGGCCCTCAGCGATAAAGAGCTCGGCCTCCTGGCGACCGCCTTCCTCTGGATCTACTTGGTCTCGGCGCCGGTCTTCGGCGCCATGGCGGCCAAGCGATCACGCACGCGCGTGATCGGCCTCGGGGTCGCGATCTGGAGCGTCGCCACCGCGCTCGGTGGCTTGGCGCAGAACTACGGCCAATTGCTCGCCGCCCGCGCGCTGGTCGGCGTCGGCGAGGCCGCGTACGGCACTATCGCACCGGCCGTGCTCGCGGACGTTTTTCCCGAGCGCATGCGCGGACGCATCTTCTCTGTTTTCTACATGGCGATCCCCGTCGGCGCCGCGCTCGGCTACGTGCTGGGCGGTCAGGTTGCCGCCGCGTACGATTGGCGGGCCGCGTTTTTTGTCGCGGGCACACCCGGACTCATCCTCGCCTTCATCGCGCTGGCGCTCAAGGATCCGCCGCGCGAGGACGACGGGGCGCCCGCGCCTTCCGGGATTGACGCGTACTCGCCATTGCTCCACAACCGTCCTTACCTTCGCACGGTTTTCGGCTATATCGCCTATACGTTCGCGATTGGTGGCATCTCTATTTGGATGCCGTCGTTCCTCGTGCGCGTGCACGGGATGACACAGGCCGACGCGACCAAGCAACTCGGCGTTGTCCTCACCATCACCGGATTCGTGGGCACGTTCGGCGGCGGGTGGATCGCGGATGCGCTCGCGAAACACACCCGTCAGGCGAATCTCTGGGTATCCGGAGTGACGATGCTCCTCGCCGTTCCACTCGCGTGGTGGGCGCTCGTGACGCCGCAGCTTTCGACGTTCTGGCCCGTCATCTGGGCGGTCGAGCTTTTGGTCTTTGCGTCGACTGGCCCGATCAACGCGGCGATCGTCTCAGAGGTCGCGCCCGCGCTGCGCGCGGCGGCAATGGCGCTCTCGATCTTCGCGATTCACGCGTTCGGCGATGCGATCTCGCCGACGCTCATCGGAATCATCTCCGATCGCGATTCGTTGCGACACGCCGTGTTGATCATCCCTGGCGCCGTGCTCGCCAGCGGGGCCATCTGGACTTACGCTGCCTGGAAAGGGCCTAAGGCTCTGACGTCGTAACGAAGCCTGACATCTGCTTCGCTTGGAGCGCTGACAACTGCTTCTCGGCCGCGCCGCGCGTCGGGTAGCGTCCTATACGAACACGGAATGGCGCCGCGGTGCCCCACACTCTGACATCATAACCACGATCGCGCAGCTTTGACGCCAGCGCTTCGGCTGCGCCTCGCGTGTCATAGGCCGCGACCTGGACCGTGTAATTGCCGCCACTCGTGCTTGGCTTCGCAACGGTTTTTACCGGCGGCGGGACTACTGGAGCGGGGGCCGGAGCAGGTATAGACGTCGGCGTCGCCGGCGGTGGTGCAGCCGCCACGGTGGTTGGCAGTCCAGCACAAGGCTGCGATGCATAGTCGAGTTGATGTAAAAACTCGACCTCAGACGATGGCGTGGAGCTATGCGCAGCCGTCAGCGCGGCGCAAGCGTGGGTCGCGTCGCCGAGCTCGAACCACGCACGGGCGACGGACAGATTCGCGCGAGGCGATGTCGACGACGGTGGCCGGTCGCGATCGAGACGCTGGAGATGCTGCCGGGCCTCGTCCTTGTCCCCGCGCGCCAACTCGTACTGCGCGAGCCGCAAAAGCGCGTCGTCCGCCCGGGGCGACGAGGGGTATTCGACGGTCACGCGCCGAAAATCGCGCTCCGTCTCGAACGCGGTCGCGGCGATCGAAGCCTTGGTGAACAAGACTTCGGCGTACTGCGGCGTCCCAGGCTGCGTCGCGGCGAGTATCGAGTCGACGAGCGCCCGCCCCGCCGCACCATGCCCCTCGCCGACCATCTGCTCGGCGCGGCGCAGTATGGAGTCCGCGGGTTCGGGCACGACTGGCGAGGTGGCCGCGGCGGCCGCGGTCGTATCCTGGGCTCGGGCAACCGAGCCGACGAACAGCACTAGCGCGAAAATCAGTCTCATGGCGCGCACAGATCGAGGATAAGCGAGACGAGCACCTGCTCCTCATCGGACACCCGTGACTCCTTGAGCGCAACGTCCGCGGCCAACAAGGCGGTGATCCCCCGCTCGAGCGCGTCCAGGGTCCAGTGTGGCACCGCACGCACCCACGCGTTGACCGCCTCGCCCCACGCGCGGCCGGGAAACGCCCCGGTCTCCTTGAGCAGGGTGAAAAAGTCATTGGACCCGCGTCGCCCGGACGACACGGCATACGCTAACGCCAACGTCTGGGTCGTCAACGCCATGATGATCGAGACGGCGGTCGTCTTGGGCTGCGCCATGACATGGGGCAGCACCGCGATCGCCCCTCGTGTCTCGCGGGCGGCGACATAGTCCAGGAGCCGTCCCAGCGTCTCCTCTCGCGTGACGCCGACCACCGCGCCTACCGCCGCCTCGTCAATGACCGCGTCGCCGCCAAGTCCATGGACGTAGCTGGCGAGTTTGTCCAATTCGCCGGACAGTTGGGCGAGGTCGTTGCCAATGGCGTCCTGCAGGAGGGCCGAGGCCTCGGGTGTGATCGGGACGGTCACGCGCTTCGTGATCCAGTCATCGAGGCGATCGCCCGTGAGCGGCGCGATCTCGACGCTGACGGCGCGGTCGATCAGCGCTTTTTCCGGTTTGCTGCCCGCCGGCGCGAGCATCACGAGCACCGTGTCCGAGGCGGGGCGCTTGAGATACCGCTCGAGGACCGCTTTCGGGTCCTTCTTGAGCGACGGGACATCGCGGAGCGCGACCACGCGGCGCTCCGACATCATCGGCGGGGTGCCCAACACGATGTCCAGCGTCTCGGCGTCGACATCGGCCCCACGGCGGATTTCGACGTTGAAATCGCGCATCGCCGGGTCGACGGCCGAGGCGATGAGCGCGGCGAGTGCGTCATCCTTGCGGAAGTCATCGTCGCCGTGGAGATAGTACGCCGGCTCGAATGTGCGCTTTGAGATTGCCGTGCGGAGGGCGCGTTCGCTCATCCCGTCCGGAAAACTACACTAACGCCTCGCCGCACGCCGCCTTGTGCGCGCAGGCGCGGCACTTGGGCGGGACGTTGTGCGTGCGATGTACCACCGTGGCTCGTCGCGCGGCTCTTATTTCGTCCGCGACCTTGAGGCAGCGCGCCTCGAGCTCCTTAGTCAGGTACACGCGGAACGTCGTCTCTTTGTACCGCACGATTCCATACGGGGCGGTTCGTACGAGCATCAAATAGGTAGCGATTTGCAGCCGGTCGGATTCGTAGAGGGTCTTTGACGTTCGTAGCGGTTTGAGCTCGACCGGGATTACGCCCTTCTTGTGGCGCAGCAAATAATCCGGCCGGCCACGGATCCGACGCGCTTCGTCGACGAGTAATGGCTCCGTCTCAGCCAGCGGCCCCGCGGCGAGATACAGCGCCAGCGCCAGGATTCCAGCGAGAGCGGCCGCGACGACTAGCGCGAGAGCCATACGATCGCGGCCGCGAGAAGTAAGACAATGGACGCGACCAGTGCCACCACGGCGTACTTTCGCGCTTTGGCGACTCGCTCCGTATGTGATTGATGTGCTTGAATGCCGGCATCAAATCGCTCAGCGTCGGTATCCGCATCCCGAGCGGCCGAGCGATCCAGCCAGTACGCCCGCCCACAGTACTCATAGGCGGCGATCTCACTGGCGGTGACCCAGTCGTTAGTGTCGGAGGCTGACGAGTTGGAACTCCGTCGCGGCGAAATGCATTGGCGCCTGCGCCGCGAGCAAGGCAGCGGGCCACACCATACCCATCGAGACTGAGGCCACCATCGCGGGGCTCGCCATCGGAGACGCGCGCAGCGGCCCGACCGGCGCGCTGTCGACACGCGCCTGTGGGACATGCGCGGTGACGACGACCGGAGCGAGCGCCAGCTCGGTGCCGCGCGCCGCTACACCAATCGGTCCGCCGAACGTCGCGACCAGGATGTAGCCGGCCGCCAGCACGCCCGACGCGGCCCAGGCGAACGTCGTCCAACTCGGACCGCGCGCACCCGCGTGCGACCAGGCGAGGCTGCGCTCCGTCTGGCGAAGACGCGCGTTGAGCCGCCGCCCGAAATCCGGCGAGGGCTCGATCATCGGCATGTTCCGGAATAACAACAGCGCCCGACGAACCATGGCGTCATGCTCCGCGCAGTCCGCGCACTCGGCGCGATGCGCGTGCATCGCCGTCAGTTCGACTTCGTCGAGCGCGTTGTCAATGAACGCTGCGTGGTTATCGCGAAAACTGCCGCAGTCCATGGTAGGCCTGCGTACCCCCGGAAATGGACTGGAGTTCCGCCAGAACCGAAGAAAAACCGGTTCGGCGCCCAACACTCCGGGGGATTATATCGTCAGCGCAACGCCGGCGCGATGATCTCGGCGAACGAGGTGCGGGCGCGGTTCAACCGTGACTTCACCGTGCCCAGGTTGCACGCCGTGATCTCGGCGATCTCTTCGTACGACTTGCCCTCGAGCTCGCGCAGAATGAACACCTGCCGATGATGCTCAGGCAGCCGTGCGACCGATGCCTCGACCAGCTCACGCAGGTGGCGCTTGCGGTACAGGTCGTCGGGACGAGACGCGGGATCCTCGAACTGGAGCGGACGGTCCTCGTCCTCCCAGTTCCGACGGATCGTCTGGAAGAGCACGAGGGGATTCCGCGACCGATTGCGCAGCTCGTTCTTCGCGAGATTCGACGCGATCGTATAGACCCACGTGGAGAACTTCTTCGACCGGTCGAACCGGTGCAGATGCCGGTAGACTCGAATGAAGACTTCCTGCACGAGATCCTCGGCCTTTTCCCGGTCGCCGATCGTACGGTACACGAAGTTGAGTAGTCGCGTCTGATACCGCTCGACCAGCACCTGAAACGCCCGCTCGTCACCGGCCAAGAATGCGCCGACGACGGCCGAGTCCTCCATGGTGCTCCACTTGGGGGCGACGATCCGCTTGAACGCCACCTCGGCTGCCATACGCTCTCCCTCGTGCCGCTCCGCGACACGTCGGCTGAACTGAGTAGCGGCTTCCGCCGCACTCCATCTAGGCTTCGACCCGTGCACGGGGTATGCCCGTCACCGGTTTCGAGCCGCAATAGTAGAAACTCAGTCCCACCAATTAGTTACGTTTCTCTTGTCGCCTTGGAAAAGCGTCCCTGGCAGCGGAAACTGTCTACTCTGAGCGACAGTTATGTCCCCAACCGGAACCCGGCAACGAACAAAAGCGCGACGATCGTCTTACCGTCCACGATCTCCCCACGCGAGATCATCGCGAGCGCCTCGCTCAGGAGCATGGTTTTCACCTCGAGGAACTCGTCCGCATCGCGGTGCACTTTGCCGGTCGTGAGACCAAACGCCGCGAACAGGTGGATCCGCTCGTCGGTGAAGCCGGGCGTGGTATAGATCGTGGTTAGACGTTCGACACGCTCAGCACGGCATCCGGTTTCCTCCTCCAGCTCACGATGCGCGCACGCCTCGGGCGCTTCGCCGGGCTCGAGGCGGCCGGCGGGGATTTCGTAGACGTAACCGTTTGTGGCGTAACGGTATTGCCGAATGAGCAGGATCTGCGGATCCTCGCCGGTCGCCTCACTGGCGAACGGGACGACGGCGCTCGCGCCCGAGTGCCGAATGATCTCGAGCTCTCCGGTCGAGCCGTCCGGGAACCGGACGGTATCGATGTCGAGGTCGATCACGCGGCCCGAGTAGACTCGGCGTGATGCGACCTTTCCTGGTTCAACTTGGGTCAAAGGGGACGTCCGTTATCGTCGTATGTGGCCACGGGACCGACCCCGAGGCGTTCGAGTGGACCCGCGACGGCGTCGGGTTCGCCGACGACGACCACCTGCATGCGTGACGGGTCGAGATGGCGTTTGGCCGCGTCCAGGATCTCGCCCGCGGTCACCGCTCGCACATTCGCGCGGTACTGGTCGTAGAAGTCGGCCGGATAGTCGTAGATCACGAGATTCGCGAGCGCGGTCGCGATCTGCGACGCGGTCTCGTACTTGATCGGGAATACGCCATCGAGATAGCTGGTCGCGAGCGAACGTTCATCGTCGCTCACGGGTTCCGTGCGAATCCGATCGATTTCGCGGAACACTTCGGCGAGCGCTTTGTCCGTCACGTCGCTTTGGACAGCCGACGAGATGGAGAATGGACCGGCCGCGCGGCGCCAGTCGAAGCCTGAGTGCGCGCCATAGGTGTAGCCGTGCTTCTCGCGGAGATTGAGATTGATCCTGGACGAGAATAGACCACCGAGCACCGCGTTCATGATCGTGATCGCGAAGTAGTCCGGGTGCGAGCGCGGAACGCCTACTTGCGCTACCCGTAGCTCCGACTGGGGCGCGTCGGCCTTTCTTACCACGTGTACGGCTCTCGTCTGCCTGGCGACCTTGTCAGGCACGGCCGCCTTCGGCGCGCCGCCTTTCGCGGACCAGCCGCCTAGCGCCGCTTCCGCCATCGTTTCAACATCACCTGGGGTGACATCGCCCGAGACAATGAGTGTTACGCGATCAGGAGCATAACGCGCTCCGTAAAAAGCGAGCACATCATCACGGTTGAGACTCGCCACCGACGCTTCAGAGCCACCTTCCGGATGCGAATACCGGGCATCTCGTGCGTAGACAAACCGCTCTACCATCTCATCGGCCAGTCCACGTGGCTCGGCGCGCAGCTGAAGGATCTCGGCTAAGCGCTCACCCTTGAGCCGCTGAATTTCGCGGTCGGGGAACGACGGCCGCGTAAGAATCTCACCAACGAGCTTCAGCGCCTCGTCCACACGGGACGAGAGCACCGTGAGATTGAGGAGCGCGGTATCCCAGTCGGCATCGACATCGAGCTCCGTGCCCAGTCGCTCGGCGCGCTCCGCCAGACCAGCGGAGCCCTCGACGAGCATCCGCGCGGTCAGAAGCGCCAGGCCTTCGCTGCCGGCGGGGTCGAGCGCGGCGCCGGCGTCGATGACGGCGATCATGCTCACGACGGGAAGCTTCGTCACCGGCGCGATGACGAGACGTACGCCGTTCGAGAGCGTGCGCCGTTCGAAGTGCGGGAATCGATACGGTCGCGGCGCGGCGGCCGATGGACGTGGAGGTGCGGCGGTCATGTGTTGGCCCCGACGAGATCGGCCGCTTCCACCTCGGCGTCTTCCGGACTCCGCGGCACATACACCAGCGTGGCCCGATACGCGGAACCGAGGCGTTCGCGCGCGAAGCGCGCAACGTCCGAGGTCGAGATGGCGTGAAAGCGATCAACGTGCGTGTTGATGCGCGAAGGATCGCCGAGATAGGTGGCGAACATGGACAACGTGTCCGCGCGATCGCCGGCCGATTGCAACTTGGCAACGAACTCGGTCTCAATGATCGCGATCGCTCGTTCGCCCTCGGCCGCGGACGGCCCCTCGGTCATGAAGCGGTCGATCTCGGCAACGACCGCCCGCTCTATGGTCTCGGCGCTGACGCCAGGGCGCGCCGTGACGTCGGCGATGAGGAGATCGGAGCCCTTGGCGAGATCGAACGTGAAGGCGTTCGCCTCTGACGCGAGCTGCTGATCGCGCACCAGTGAGCGATGCAGGCGGCTGCCCTTCTTGAGCCCGAGCACCGCGGCGGCGACGCTCGCCGGATAGTACAAGTCGCTCCCGAACGGCGGTGAACGGAACGCGATATAGACACGCGGCACACGGACATCGTCCGGTACGATCTCGCGCGGTGGATTGTCGAACCGCTCGGGCAGCGAGAGATCCGGCAGCGGCGGCTTGCCGCGGCCGCGAGGGATCGGGCCGAAGTAGCGGTCGACGAGCGACTTGGCCTCGGCCGGATCAAAGTCGCCGGCGATGGTCAGGACGGCGTTGTCGGGCGTGTAGTACGTCGCGAAGAACTGACGAACGTCGTCGAGACTCGCGGCCGTCAGATCTTCCATCGAACCGATCAGCGAATGATGGAACGGGTGCGTCGTCGGGAACGCCAGCGCCGGGAGCCGTTCCCACCAGGTGCCGTAGGGTTGGTTATCAACCGACCAGCGGCGCTCGTTTTTCACGACATCGCGCTGCGTGTCGAGCTTTTGCTGCGTCATCGCCGGGAGCAGACGTCCCATCCGATCCGCCTCGAGCCAGAGCGCGAGCGAGAACTGGTGTGACGGAACCGTTTCGTAGTAGTTCGTGCGGTCCAGCCATGTCGAGCCGTTGAGCGTTCCGCCGGCTCGCTGGATGAGCTCGAAATGCTCGTTCGAGCCGACGTTCTCCGAACCCTGAAACAGCATGTGCTCGAACAGATGGGCGAAGCCCGTCCGGCCCTCCCGTTCGTTGGCGGATCCGACGTGATACCAGAGGTTCACGGCGACGATCGGGGCCGTGTGGTCCTCGGACAACGTGACGCGCAGGCCATTCGGGAGTGTGAAGGTTTCGATGGGGATTCGCATAACCAAATGAAATCTGGAGGCCACGGGGGCCACCACCCCCTAACCGGCTAGAATCGTGCGCGTCGGGGCCGCCTTCACACAGTGTGCCCCCTTGCGCCGCGTCTTCACTTTGCTCATTCTCTTGGTCCTCTTCGAGCTACCGCTATCCCTGACAAAGCGCGGGATACGGACTGCGTGACGGATCGCCGGCGCGCCGCTCCTTCAAAACCTGGTTCGGAGGTCACATGGCGCAGGACTTCTTCTTGGGTG
>DASRDS010000343.1:0-38109 GCA_035652495.1 Gemmatimonadaceae bacterium | reverse complement strand
AAAAACCCCCTTCGACAGTCCTGTCGCGCGGACAGTCGCCGCCGCGCCGCCCCGCAGGGCTGGCATAGTATCGGCAGGCGCGGGCGCGAATCGTGCACGCAACGCGTCCAAAAGGGGTCCGACACACTGGCGTTGCGTTCTCGCGGCTTCGAGCGCGGACCGGATCGCGCCGACCTCATACGGTCGGTTGGGCGAGACACGGGCGGCCGCGCAGCCGAGTCGCTCGAGCGCGGCGAGCTGCGTATAGGCGGGATCTGCGAGCGGAAGAGTAATGAGACCGGACTGCGCGTAGGCGGAGTCGGGAAGGCTGAGCGCGGGGAGCGCGGCGAGCGCGAGAAGCGCGAGTTTCGTCCCTATGGCCATGAACTCCAATCGCAGGCAACCTCGTGACCCCCACGGGTCGCGAGCTGTTGGCAAAGCGACCCACGAGGGGCGCTTGGCCAAAATCTATGAGGGGGTTTCCAATCGGTCACGGCTGGAACCCAACGTTCTAGGTCGGGTAGCGGCATGCTAGCGTGGGGCGATGCGGCTACTTTGTTGGTTGCTGGCACGCCACGTGTCATTCAACTCTTAAGATCATGCACTCGCGGACCACGCGCCTCACCCTGCTGCTGGCGGCCGCCGCCCTGATGCTTCCCGTGGCGGTGCGTGCCCAGTACTTCGGTCAGAACAAGGTGGCCTACCGGAACTTCGATTTCCGGGAGATGCACACCCAACACTTCGATATCTACTACTACACGGCGGAGTCCCTGGCGACCGCCGACGTGGCCCGTATGGCGGAGCGATGGTACGAGCGCCATTCGGCGACGCTGCGCGACACGTTCGCGAAGAAGCCGATCGTGCTCTTCTCGGATCCGCCCGCCTTCTCGCAGCAGAATATCGCCTACATCCCGCTCGGTGGACCGGTCGGCGGCGTTACGGAGCCCATTCGGAATCGCGCGATCATTCCCATGAGCCCCGACTATGGCCAGACCGATCACGTCCTCGGCCACGAGTTGGTGCACACGTTCCAATTCGACATCGCGGAGAATATTCGCGGACCAGGCGGCGGTGGGCTCGGCGCGTTCGAGCGTATCCCGCTGTGGGCCACGGAAGGGATGGCGGAGTATCTCTCGTTGGGACGCGATGACCCCAACTCCGCCATGTATCTCCGCGATGCGGTGCTGCGGAATGACATCCCAACGCTCAAGAAGCTGGGACGGGGCAACTACTTCATTTACCGGTGGGGCCAGATCTTCTGGGCCTACGTCGGTGGCAAGTACGGCGACGACGTCATCCCGCGATTGTTCCGGCAGATGCTGCGCACGGGCTTCGAGCCCGCGGTCCGCGGCGTGCTGGGGATGTCCAGTGATTCCCTGAGCCGTGAGCTCATCGCCGCGATCCGGCGTCAGACCACGCCGCAGCTCAATGGACTCGTCAGACCCGAAAACGTCGGCGACCGTCCGTTGCAGCCCATGAGCAAGCGATTCGGCGATATCGACGTGGGCCCGGCGCTCAGTCCCGACGGCAAGTACGTCTCGTTCTTCACGCAACGCGGTCTCTTTCAGATCGACCTGTATGTCGCCGATGTCGAGACGGGGAAAATCGTCCACAAGCTGAGCAGCATCAACACCAACCCCCACTACGACGCGCTCAACTTCGGCGGCTCGGCGGGGTCCTGGTCGCCCGACGGCAAGCACCTCGCGGTCGGGATCTACTCGAAGGGCAAGGAAGTCATCGGCATCTTCAACGTCCAGCACAACGGGTTGGAACGGAAGATCGATATCCCGCAGGTGACGACCGCCGAAGACATCTCGTGGAGCGCGGACGACAAGCTGGCGTTTTCCGGCAACCATGGCGGCATCACCGACATCTACGTCTACGACCTCAAGACCGGACAGACCACCCAGGTCACCGACGACAAGTTCGCGCAGACGCAGCCGGCGTGGTCTCCCGATGGTCGGTACATCGCCTATGTGACGGACAGCGGCAGCACCGACATGAACAAGCTGGCGTGGGGCCCGCTCCACATAGTGATCCGCGACATGCAGTCCGGCACGTCGCGTATACTGCCGACGTTCCCGAACACGAAGGCGATCAATCCGCAGTACGCGCCGGACGGCAAGGGGATCTACTTCGTCGCCGACCGCAACGGCATTTCCGACATTTATCGCGAGAACCTCGAGACGGGCGAGATCACGCAAATCACGCGGATCGCGACGGCCGTCACGGGTATCCTGCCGATGTCCGCGACCATGACGGTGGCGCGGACGAGCGGCCGGATCATGTTCGACGTGTTCACGCGCGGGGGATTCGAGCTGCATCGGCTCGATCCCGAGGCCGCGGGTGGCACGCCGCTGGTCGCGGGGCTGGGTGACACCACGTCGGTCGGCGTGTTGCCGCCCACCGACATCCCCGGCGGCGGTGCGGTGACGGCTCGCATCGCTGACGCCGGGACCGGCTTGCCGCCTGAGCGCGAATTCGCCACGGGTCCCTACCATCCGTCCTTCGGCCTCGAGTACCTCGGCTCACCGGGCGTCGGTGTAGCGGTCGGCGGACCGTTCGGCACCGGCCTCGCCGGCGGCGTCTCGGCGTACTTCGGCGATCAGCTGGAGAACAACGTCATCGCCGCGCAGCTCGCCGGGTCCGGACAGATTCAGGACTTTGGCGCTTCTGTCTTATATATCAACCAATCGCATCGGCTCATCTACGGCGCCAGCGTCGGTCACATTCCGTATTTGACTGGCGGGACATTCGTGAGCGACACGAACCTCGCGACCTCGGGCGGCGGCAGTGCGCCGGCCACGGTCATTCACCAGGTATTCGAGCGGGCGTTCTACGAGACCGGGTCGCTCTTCGCGCAGTATCCGTTCTCGCAGTACCGGCGACTGGAGCTGAGCGCCGGGTACACCTACCTGCACTATCAGATCACGCAGGACGAGTACATCACCGATAACTTCGGGAATATCCTGGCCGCGAATTTCAACCAGGGATTCCCAGGCACGCCGCCAGGACTCAGTCTCTGGCAGACGAGTGTGGCGTACGCGACCGACTATACGACATTCGGCTTCACGTCGCCGATCGCCGGCGCGCGGTATCGATTCGAGGTCGATCCGACGTTTGGGAATCTGCTCTATACGACGGCGTTGGCGGACTATCGACGGTATCTCTTCGCCAATCCGGTGACCGTGGCCTTCCGCCTCATTCACTACGGGCGGTATGGCCGAGACGCCGAAGATTCGTCGACGCTATTCCCACTGTACGTTGGCGATCCGTACTTCATTCGCGGGTACGATTACAACACGATCAACATCAATGAGTGCACGGGGCCGACCGTGCAGACCGGCGGATGTCCGGTGCTCGATCGGTTGTTCGGCAGCAAGATCGCCGCCGCGAACTTCGAGGTTCGGTTTCCGCTGACTGGGGTGCCGGGGTACGGGCTGATCAACTTCCCGTATCTCCCGATCGACGTGGCGCCCTTCGTCGATGCTGGCGTGGCTTGGTACAATCACGACACGCCAGTGTTCAAGTTCTCTACGAACTCTGCTCAGCGTGTTCCGGTGTTCTCGTCCGGGGTCAGTACACGTATCAACGTGCTGGGGTATCTCGTCGCGGAAATATTCTGGGCGTATCCGTTCCAGCGACCACAACAGAAATCCGGCATCTGGGGATTCCAGATATTACCAGGATGGTAGCTATCGCAAAGGCCCGCCTCGCTTCGCTTGGCGGGCCTTTAGTTTTCTGGTATGTATCGCCTCGGTGACTCGTTATCGCGACGAGATTTCGTGGGTTTCCCTCGCGACCATGCGCATGTCCTCCGGCCGCAGCTCCCTTACGCTTCGCTCTCACCAGTCCAACGCCGTCGATTGACAACATGTTCGACCGCGCGAGCGAAGCGAGGCGCGTCAAAGCCATGTATCGCACGATCGTAGCTGCCCTCGTTGTCGCGATACTGACCACGCCAGCGCGAAGCGCGGCGCAATCGTTGACGGTCAGGCTCGACACGACGGCGCACGAGATGGTGCTAGAGATGGCGCCAATCCATCTCCATGGCATGGTGGAAGCCCAACCCAGCACCATAGCGATCCCAATCGATGGCTGGCTCCAGGGCTATGATGCCCAGCTGGTCGATGCCGCAGGCAAGCACCTGTCGCACGCCCTCATCCATCACGTCAACCTGATCGCGCCGGAAAAGCGCGAGCTCTTCAGCCCGATCATGCTCCGCATCGGCGCCCAAGGCTCCGAAACTCCGCCGGTCGAGTTACCGAAAGTGCTGGGCCTACGCGTTCACCGCGGCGACACGCTGCTCGTCACGGCGATGTTCCACAACGCGGGCTCGCGGGATATCAATGGAGCACGTCTCGTGATCCGGATGCCATACAAAGAATCCGGGTCCCCGCTGAACGCGGTGTCGATCTTCCCGATGTACCTGGACGTGATGCCGCCCGCGGGCGCGAAGTCTTACGATCTTCCGCCAGGTCACTCGGAAAAGAGTTGGGAAAGCAGCCCCGCCGTCCCCGGTCGCATTCTCGCGCTCGGCGCGCATATGCACAAATACGGTACCGCCATGCGATTCGAGGACGTGACCGCGCATAAGGTGCTGTGGGAGACCAAGCCGATCGTCGACAAGACCGGCGAACCGGTCGCCATGCCGGTCAAGACGTTCTGGTGGTCGCTCGGCATTCCCATGCGAACGAATCACGTTTACCGCGTGACCGCGGTCTACGATAATCCGACGGGACAGACCATCCCGCTCGGCGGCATGGGTGCGCTCGGCGGCGTCTTCATGCCATCGAACGTCGACAGTTGGCCAAAAGTCGACCGCGCCGCGCCGGACTACGTGCTCGATCTCAAGGACACCATGTCGACCGAGATGGGTGACATGGCTGGTATGGATCACTAATCGGCTTCGCTTCGCTCGCTGCCAACATTGCCGGTCACGTATAGACGCGATCGGGATGGTGCGCTCGGCGTAGGGCGTTCGGGATTCGCTCCGAGCGGGTGGGCTCAATGCCTGTAGTTGTCAGCCGAGTCGCGACGACTACGAGAAGCTGATGCGGCGTCATGATCATTTTTTTTTAGCGAAGCGAAGCGAGCAAGAGGCTCTTAGTTCGTAGGCGAGCAAGGCGGCGTACGTTCAGCCGTAGGCCGGCACGTAAACCCGTCAACGCCCTTGTCCTTGTTAATGGTGTACGCCGCGACCTGATTCGCGGCCTGATCGCCCGTCATCGGCAACCGACTCGCCGCGTGGGACTCGCTGACCCAAAAGCGCACGCCGCATATCGGCGTATCCCCGCACACCAAATGCGCGGTACCACGCAATTCATCGTCCGACCTCGCGATCTTGGCCGCGACCACCACGAACCGGATGTCGCCCGACGTCCCGAGTACTTTGACGTCCTCCGACTGCCAGTTCGCAAAAAAGAACGAGAGGGCGAGCACAAAGCGTCCTGGCATCGCGTCAAACCTACCGGCGCGCGTGACCGCGGCCTGTGACCGGCGTCACGCCTCCACTCACATCGCACTAGCTTTCGCGGAATGCCAATGCCAGTGTGGGTCGAGTGCCTCCTCGCGGTAGCGATCGTAAGCGCCATCCCACTGGCGAGCGCGATCGTGCTCGTCGTGGACCCCACGCTGGTTCGCCGCGCCGTCCCGGTACTCGTCAGATTGGCCATCGGCGCGCTCATCGGCGCCGTACTGTTCGATTTAATACCGGAAGCTCTTGCCGCCGGTCAAAGTTCCACGCATGTCGCGGCATCACTCGCGCTCGGCCTGATCAGCTTCGGCCTCCTCGACCAGATCTTCGATCGCCTATCGTCGGATCGCCGCATCGTGTGGCTGAACTTCACCGGCGACATTCTGCATAATGCCGTCGATGGCGTCCTCATCGCGGCGTCATTCCTCGCGACCCCATCCCTCGGCATCGTCGCGACCCTCGCGGTCTCGATGCACGAGCTCCCGCGCGAGCTCGGAAGCCTCGGCATTTTCATTCACGGCGGCCTGGCCCCCGGCCGCGCATACGGACTGAATGCCCTGACCGGGCTCGCCGCCTTGGTGGGGGCGGGGGTGATGCTCGCGTTCGGCCTCCGAGCCCGCGGGATCGCGACCGAGATCGTCCCGATCGCCGCGGGCACGTTCCTCTACATCGCGGCCGCGCTATTCCGCTCGACACCCCGCACGCGTCTGGTCGACGCGGGCTGGATCGCCGCGGGATTCACGCTCATCGTCGTCACTGAACAGTTTTTCGCATGAGCGCCTCGATCTCGTTCGCCTCACGCGGCGCGGTCGACATCCGTTTGAGACCACTCGCGGTCAGAACGTAATCGTCCTCGATACGAACGCCGATGTTCTGGTACCGCTGAATCAACGCGCGCACCCGCTCGGCGTACGCCTTGTTCCGCGGCGTATCGGGAATGATCGAGAGAATGTCAGCCTTGACGTAGAGCCCCGGCTCGATCGTCAACGCGTCACCCACGGCGAAGGTCTTCGCGTCATAATAGAACTGCGCCGGATCATGCACATCGAGCCCGAGCCCATGACTCGGCCCATGCGGCGCAAAGAGCCGCCACTGCGGACACGTATCGCCCGTCTGTCCGCAGAACCCCTTTGGCGCATCGACGACCGCGGTAGCCGAGTCGATGAGATGCAGCTTGACGAGTCCCGCGATGAGCACGTTGCTGATGGAGTCCCGCTCGGCGGCCGCGGTCACGCCCGCCTTGATGGATCGCTCACCAGCCGCCTGCGCGTCACGGACGATCTGATAGACGGCGCGCTGGTCCGGTGTGAAGGTCCCGTTGACCGGCACCGTGCGCGTGATGTCCGCGGCATACCCCTGCACGCTGGTCGCGCAATCCATAACGACGACCTCGCCCGATTTCATGACGCGGTCATCGCGATCGTAATGCAGCGTCGTGCCGTTGGGTCCGGATCCGACGATCGACGAATACGCCGGCACCCCATCGCCGCCGTTGCGGCGGAACGTGTATTCCATGAGCGCTTGCACGTCGGCCTCGCTCTTGCCCGCCGCAATGTCGGCTAGCACGGCCTTGTGCCCCAGCGACGAGACCTGCGCGGCGCGCTCGAGCAGCGCCACTTCGGCCGGGCTCTTTCGGGCGCGCAGCTCGTCGAGGATCATGGTCGCATCCTTGACCACGAGCGCCGAATGTGCGGCGCGCAGGGAGCGGACCAGCGCACTGCCGAAGCTCAACGAGTCGTCCGAGACGAATTCGTCCGACTCCGCGTCGCTCGCGACCCAGAGCGGCAGACCCGAGCCCGCCAACGAATCCAGGTCGGTTTTGAGCTGGGTATTGCGGGCCGAAGCCATGCCGGTCTCGCGCTTGATGTCCTCAGGGGACATGCGTTCGCCGGTATAGAACTCCCGGCGCGGATTCGACGGCTGCACGTACAGGGTAGCCGTCGTGTGGCCGCCGCGGCGGACCATCACGAGCGCCGCGTCGGGCGCCAGGAACCCGGTCAGATACCGGAACGGCGCGCGTTGCTTGAACGGCGGGTAGTGATCGACCGGATCGCGCGCACCGGCAATGAAGAAGATGCCGCTGTCGATCCGCGCGGCTATCGAGTCACGACGGGCGGCGTACTCAGCCTGGGTGATCTGCGCGCGGCCGATCAGTGGCGTCGCGGCGAGCGCCAGGAGAATGCGCCATGTGAGTCGGGCGTTTGGCATGCGCAATGTTAGCGCGAGCGATAACTTCCGGATAGTCATGCAGCGCGCGATCGGGATTCTCGTGCTCTCGGGCCTCTTGAGCGCCGCCGCCGCGGCGCAGGGACCGCCTGACGCGCCGTCGGTCGTGGCCGCGGACGGATACGGCGGAGTCGTCGCCGCACTCGAGCCCTTCATTCAGCGGGAGCTGGCCGAAAAGGACATTCCGGCGCTCTCGATCGCCCTAGTCGACGATCAGAAGATCGTCTGGGCGCGCGGGTTTGGCATCGCGAACCCCAAGGACTCGAGTAAGGCGAGCGCGGCGACCATTTACCGCGTCGGGTCCGTCTCAAAACTGTTTACGGACATCGGCGTCATGCGGCTCGTCGAGCGCGGCGCCCTGGATCTCGACGCGCCGATCGAGCGCTATCTCCCTGATTTCGCGCCGCACAACCCGTTCAGGGGTCAGGTCAGTCTGCGCGAGCTGATGGCCCATCGGGCGGGGCTCCCACTCGAAGCGCCCGTGGGCAGCTACGTGGACTCGACCACGCCGTCGTTAGCCGCGACCGTCGCGAGTCTGAACGAAGCGCGACTGGTATATCAGCCCGGGGCCCACACCAAATACTCGAACGCGAGCGCCGCGACGGCTGGCTACGTCATCGAGCGCACCCAGAACACGCCATTCGACCAATGGATGGAGCGTGAAGTCCTGATCCCGTTCGGCCTCAGGCACAGCGGGTTCACGCTGACGCCGGACATGGTGCCGCTCCTCGCGGCCGGGACGATGTGGACGTACGAAGGGCGACGCTTCCCGGCGCCGACGTTCCCGATTGGCGAGTCTCCGGCGATCGGGCTCTACTCGAGCGTGACCGATCTCTCGCGCTTCATTAGCTCGCTCTTCGTGTGGGGGCGGGGGCCGCATGGTCCCGCGCTGGCGCCGGGTTCGTTGGCCGAGATGTGGCGGCCGCAGTACGACACGACGGTCGATGGCGTCCGATATGGTCTCGGCTTCGCGGTCTCATCGCTCGACGGTCACCGCCGTGTGGGACACGCCGGTGCCGTCTATGGGTTCGCGACCGACCTGGCGCTCCTGCCTGAGGACCGGCTCGGCGTCGTCGTGATCTGCACGCTGGACGGCACGGGTCCGGTCGTTTCGCGGATCGCCGACACGGCGCTCCGGCTCATGCTCGCGCATCGCGCGGCCAAGCCACTCGAGACGCCGCCCGATTTCGCGGCGGTTCCCCCTCAGACGGCCGCGCGCCTGGAAGGTTGGTATCACGCTGAGTCGAGCCCGACCAAGGCGATCTTTCTGGAAGCACAGGCCGGGAAACTGTACGCCCGTTCGGCGCGCGGCGGACAGCGCCTCATGCTCCGCGCGATGCCGAGCGATACGCTGATCACCGATGATCGCCTGGGCTTCGGCGATCGCGTGTACCCCCTCGGGTACGGCGTGGTCGTCAATCGCGACACGCTGTGGCGCGCGGAGGTTCCGCAGCCCACGGGCATCAACGCCCGTTGGGCCGGGCTGATTGGCGAGTACGGGTGGGACTACAACTCGCTGATCATCCTCGAGCGCGGGGGGCGGCTCATGGCCCTCGTGGATTGGTTCCAGGAATATCCGCTCACGGAGGTCGGCCCCGACCAGTACGCGTTCCCCGAGTGGGGACTGTACGACGGCGAGCACGTCGCGTTCATTCGCACCGCGAACGGGAAGGCGACGACCGCGGTCGCCGGCGGTGTCAGCTACGATCGTCGTGCGCTGGGACCTGACGACGGGTCGCAGTTCCGCATCACGCCGGTCCGTCCGATCGACGAGCTGCGCAAGGCGGCGCTCGCGGCGCAGCCGCCGGCGGAATCGGGGTCCTTCAACCCGACCGATCTCGTCGATGTCACGTCGCTCGACTCCACGATCAAGCTCGACATCCGCTACGCCACGTCGAACAATTTCCTCGGCGTCCCCGTATACACGGAGGCGAAGGCGTATCTCCAGCGTCCCGCGGCCGAGGCGCTGGTCCGCGTGAATCGGATCCTGCGCCGCCAGGGCTACGGGCTGCTCATTCACGATGCCTACCGCCCGTGGCACGTGACAAAGCTGTTCTGGGACGCGACTCCACCCGAGGGCAAGATCTTCGTGGCCGATCCATCGCAGGGCTCGAATCACAATCGCGGGACTGCCGTTGACCTGACGATGTTCGATACGACCTCCGGGAAGGAAGTCCAGATGCCCGGTGGCTACGACGAGATGTCGGACCGCAGCTACGCGTACTATCCGGGCGGCACGTCGCTCCAACGGTGGCGCCGCGACTTTCTGCGCCGGCTCATGGAGCAGCAGGGGTTCCATGTGTACGAGGCCGAGTGGTGGCACTTCGACTTTGGCGATCCGAAGAAGTTCAAGATCGGCAACGTCGACTTCGAACACCTGGCACTCGCGCGCAAGTGATCACGGTCCGTCATCTCTCCGGCGCCGACGAGCTCGACGCCTGCGTCCGCATGCAGCGCGATATCTGGGCCGACTGGGTCGTGCCCTACCCGCTGCTCCTGGTCGCGCAGAAGACCGGCGGTATCCTGGCCGGGGCCTTCGAGGGCGATGGTCCGCTCCTCGGGTTCGTGTTCGGCATGGCCGGTCTCGTCAACGGCGAGATCGTGCACTGGTCCGACATGCTGGCCGTGCATCCCGACGCGCGCGACCGCGGCATCGGCCGCGCGCTGAAAGCGTTTCAACGCGACGCGGTGCGCGCGCTCGGCATCAAGACGATGTACTGGACCTACGATCCGCAGGTCGCGAAGAACGCCCATCTGAACCTCAACGTGCTGGGCGCGCAAGTGACCGAGTATGTGCCGGACATGTACGGGCCCGGCACGGATCGGTTCATCGTCCGCTGGGGTCTCGACGGGCAACCCCGGCCGACGTTCGGTGCACCGGAACGTCAGATCGAGCTACCGGCGACGCGCGCCGACTTCGAGCGCGCGTTCGCCGCGGGTCTCTTTATCAGCGGGTTCGATCGTACCCACTACCTATTGGCGCGACCATGAGAGTCCAGCAGATCACGCTGCGCGAGTTGACCTTGCCGCTCCGCGAGCCATTCCGCATTTCGTCCGGCGTCGTGAGTGAGCGCCACATCTTTCTGCTCGAGCTGCGCGACGCGGACGGTGTGGTCGAGTGGTCCGAGTGTGTGGCTGGGGAGCAGCCCAACTACACCTGGGAGACCGTCGAGACCGCCTGGATGGCGATTACGTCGTGGCTTGCCCCGCGCATCTTCGAGACCGATTTCACGTCGCCATCGGAAGTTCAGGCGGTGCTCGATCGCGATCTGCGCGGGCATTCGATGGCAAAGGCCGCGGTCGAAATGGGATGTTGGGGACTGGCCGCGCGTCGCAGCGGCAAGTCTCTGTCTGAATTCATCGGCGGCACGCGAGATCGCGTCGTCACCGGTATTTCGCTCGGCATTCAAGCGAATCCAGAAGCGTTAGTCACTCGTGCGCAGCAAGCGCGGAAAGATGGCTACAGAAAGATCAAGCTCAAGATCATGCCGGGCAAAGATGTCGAGTACGTGAACGCCGTTCGTCAGTCCTTAGGTCCGGACGTCACGATGATGGCCGATGCCAACTCGGCCTACACGCTGAGTCAAGCCGATCACTTGGCGAAGCTCGACGCGTTCAATCTGATCATGATCGAGCAGCCACTAGGCCAAGATGATCTGGTTCGTCATGCCGAGTTGCAACGTCGATTGGCCACGCCGATCTGTCTCGACGAATCGATCACGAGCCTGGACCGAGCCGAAGACATGCTGACGCTGGGCTCAGGTCGGATCATCAATATCAAACCGGGCCGCGTCGGTGGCTTCACCGTGTCGAAGGCGATCCACGACACGTGCGAACGCGCGAATGTCCCGGTGTGGTGCGGTGGCATGTTGGAGAGCGGCGTAGGTCGCGCGTACAACGTCGCGCTGGCCTCGCTGCCGAACTTCAAGCTACCGGGCGACCTGAGCCCGAGTGCTCGCTACTGGGAGCGCGACGTCGTCACGCCCGAGTGGACGATGGACGCCGACGGCATGGTCCGCGTCCCGCGAGATCGACCCGGGATCGGCGTCACCGTCGACGCCGACCGGGTCGATAACCTCACGATCCGTCACCAGGTCATTGCCCCTGGACGTTCTTCCTGATCACGACCCGCCGGTTGAGCGCACGGCCGGCGGCGGTGCTATTCGGAGCGACCGGGTTCGTCTTGCCGCCGCTCGACACGGATATCCGATTCGGATCGACGCCGGCCTGGACGAGGAAGTCGCGGACCGAGGTTGCGCGGGCCATGCCCAACTTGTAGTTGAACGTGTCCGAGCCCACGCTGTCCGTGAACCCTTCGATCATGATCGGCACGTTCGGTGTCGAGTTGAGCTGCTGGGCCGCACGCTGGAGCACCGGTCTGGCGCGGGGACGCAGGTCCGATTTGCCAAAGGCGAAGTTCACGTCTTGGAGCACGAGCAGGACGCTCGTGTCGGTCACCGTGTGCTGCACTGCCACCTGCCGCTGGATCTGCACGGTGTCGACCCGCGTGACGACGGTCGTGTCGTGGATCGGTGGCGGGGGCGGCGGTGGCGGAATGTGCACGACGCGCGGGGCGGGGCGCTGCGCACCGGGGAAGAATGAGATCCCCAGGAACCCGCCGGCGGTCGCACGGCGGTGCGCGGCCACGTCCATGTTCGCTTCGGCGCGGAGCGCGGTCGAGTAGCTCAGCTTGACCTTGAACCCGGCGGCGGGGTGCCAAACCCAGAACCCTTTGGGTCTGATGTCGTCGAGTCCGGGATAGATCGTCGAGGGCAAGTGGAACTGGAACCAGTTATAGCCGATGCCGCCGGACACATAGGGGACGACCGGCGCGTGCGTCCATCCCTCGAGGACGACGGAGGCGGTCGCGAGCTGCGTGAGCGGGTGTCCGCGATCGTTGCTGACGATGTCGGGATTCCACGTGTCGCTATAGCCCAACTCGATGGCCGCGATCGGGGCGAAGTGGTATCCGAGGGTCGCCGTACCGCCACCGCCCCAGAGTCCCTTGTAGCCGACGTCAGGCGTGTAGTGACGAATGGTCGGATAGAGCCCAATCTCGAGCGCATTCGTCCAGCCCGGATTGCGCGCTGCGTATGAGGTGTCCGGGGTCGGTTGTTGCGCGCCGACGGTCGCCGCGGACACCAGAAGTGCGAAGACGATGGTTCGTTGCATGTTAGCCTGCCCCTGCATGTGAGAGCCGGCGCCAAGGGCAAGATCGTTGCCAGTCGCATAGATTGGCCCCGCATGTGGAATCGTTTTGCGGTGCTCTTGCTGCTAACGAGCCTATCGGCGCGTGCCGACGCTCAGCGCGCCAGCGATCTCGAAGTCGGCGGGGCGTTTATGCTGAGCGCGGTCGTGTTGGCTCCGCTCGACCGTCGCATGCACGACTTCCTAACGCAGCCCTCGCTCGAGTCGAACGTGGCGTTGCACCGTTCGGCGAATACGATCAGTGCGCTGATACTGCCGGGGACGGCGGGCATCGTGCTCGGCACATACATCGCGGGCCAAGTGGGCCACGATCGTGGATTGGCTGAGATTGGATTCCACGGTGGTGAGGCAATCTTCCTCGGTGAGCTCGTCACGGGCGCGCTCAAGATCGCCGCGGGGCGTTCGCGACCGACCAAGAGTCCGGACGATCCCTACCATTTTCATCCCGGCCGGTGGCTCAGCCACGACGACGAGCACTCGTTTCCGTCAGCGCACGCCACGGCGGCGTTCGCGCTCGCCGCGGTTCTCAGCACTGAGAGCGCGCGGTGGTGGCATCATGCCGGCTGGGTGGGACCGGTCGCGTACGCTGGAGCGGGCACGGCGGGCGCGGCGCGGATTTACCTCGGCAAGCACTGGCTGAGTGACGTGCTCGCCGGCGCGGGGATCGGGATCGGCGCCGGGCTAGTCGTCACGCACTTCAGTGAGTCCCATCCCCATAACGCGCTCGACCGCGTGTTCCTTCCGTGAGATGACCTCGCGATAGCTGACATCGAGGCGATCGAGCTCGTGGTCCCACGACAGCGCCTCGGCGGTGCTGCGGGCGCCTTCGCTGAGTCGTTTGGCGCGTTCGGGATCGTTCACCAGCGCCACCATGGCCCTCGCCATCGCGTCCGTATCGCGAGGCGGGTACGCGATGCCGTTGACGCCGTCACGGAGATGATCGGCCACCCCGCCGGAAGGCGTCGCGATGACGGGCAGTCCGGACGCCATCGCCTCGAGGACGACGAGCCCGAGCGTCTCGGTCAGCGAGGCGAAGAGGAACGCGTTGCTCGATGCATAGAGCGCCGGCAGTTCGCTGTGCCGATCGAGATAGCCGAGGAAGGTCGTGCCCGCGGGAGCCGCGGCGCGCACCGCGGCCTCTTTTGGTCCAGCGCCCGCGATCACCAATCGCGTGCTGTCGGGCGGGAGCATCGTGATCGCTTTCGCGTAGGCCTCGGCGATGATCTCCGCATTCTTCTCGGCGGCCAGCCGTCCTACGTAGACGAACGTGAATCGGTCGCCGAGGTGCAGTCGCTCGCGGAGCGCCTGGCTCCGGTGCTTTGGCGAGTATGCGTTGATATCGACGCCCCGGCCCCAGACTTCGACATCGCGCACGCCGTTTTGGAGCAAATCCTCGCGTGATGGCGCCGAGGGGGTGTAGGTGCGGAGGCTCCGGCGATGGAAGCGCGCGAGGTAGTTCATGACCGGGCGGCGGAGCCAGCCGATGCCGTACTCCGTGGTGTAGCGACTGAAGTCCGTGTGGTACGAGGAGACGCGCGGGATGCCGAGTGTCGCGCCCACGAGCTGGCCCATGCGTCCGATGACGAACTCGGTCTCGCTGTGGATCAGGTGCGGCCGGAAGCGTCGAGCGAGGCGCAGCACGGAGAAGTAGGCCGGTGCTGAGAGGCGCACGTCGCGATAGTAGGGGAAGGGCAGGCTCGGGACGGCCTTCACCTCGTACTTGCCCGTGCGCACGTACTCGGTGAAGACGTCGGTCTCCTCATCCGGGTATTTTGGGGCGACCACGGCGCACTCCCAGCCGCGGGCGACGAGCCCGGCGGCAGAAAGTGCGGTGACGACGGATACGCCGTTCACCTGCGGCGGGTACGTATCGGTGCAGAAGAGTACTCGCATGGGAACCGTCATCGAAGCGTTACGCATCTGTCGCGCGCCATGGTGGTATCCGGTACCCCGAATCGCGAAGTTATGTAGCGGATGAGAGTTGCGCGCTGAGCGCGCGGCAATGTATCCCACCCGCGATGGAGCCGCCATGACCGGTCCCACAGATGTCCGCCGAGTAGTGCTGGTGGTGCTCGACGGCCTGCGTCCGGATGCCATTGAACGTTACGATTTGTCCCACATCCGAGGCCTGGCCGCGGCGAGCGCGTCCACGATGGCCGGGAGCTCGGTCAGCCCCAGCGTCACCGCTGCCGCGATGGCGTCGATTCTGAGCGGGGCGCCCCCGCATTACCACGGTCTCGAGAGCGATCGCTTCCATATTCCGCGATCGCGAGGACCTGTCCACCTGCTCCCGCGAGTTCTAGCCGATGCCGGATACCCGACATCGGCTTTTGTGCATTCAGTACCCCGCCTGTACGCGGGATTGTCGCGGCGGATCGCCAAGCACGTGGGTGTGGCCGAGGTGCACTTCAAGGGTGTGGGTGCGCTGGACATCCTCGAGGCCGCGAAACCAACGCTGCGGACCCAACGTCGTGGGCTAGTGCTCATGCACTGGCCGGACGCCGATCGGGCTGGACACGAACATGGCTGGATGTCGCGGGAGTATGAGCGAGCCGCACGGGCCCTCGACGCTGGAGTTGGCGCGCTCGTCACTGAGCTCGACCCCGCCCGGGATCCGGCGACGATGCTGATCGCGTTCGCCGATCATGGTGGTGGAGGCGCGAAGTTCAACGATCATGATAGCGACCACCCCCTGGATCGCACGATCCCCGTGATGCTCTCCGGTGCGCGCATCGAGCCCCGTGAGCTGTCGGCCCCGGTCACATTGATTGATATCCCGGCGACGCTCTTATGGGCACTGGGAGTGCCACGGCCCGCTTCGTATACCGGCCGGGTCCTTACGGAAGCGTTTACGCAGGCCGCAGTCGCCGCGTGACGCAATTTGCAAGACTCGAAGACGCGGCGTTACACGTTCGTTTCTAGGTTCAGGTGTTGAAGTCACGCAACAGTACTAACCTATATGGCGTATGGCGACGAGTCTCCTACAGCGTCTTGATGCACGTGATAGGGCCCTCTTCGACCGCTGGACGATCGAGCGGTCGACGGCGAGCCGTCGCATGTGGATTGCCCTGACGCATATGGGAGGCCTCTGGTGCAGTGTGGCCGCGGCCGTGCTCCCGTTGTTCGTGGCCAGTGCCGGCGTTCGCGCGGCGGCCCTTCGGGCGTTTATGGGGCTCGCGATCTCGCATGTGATCGTGCAGATCCTGAAGCGGACGATGCTTCGGACGCGGCCGACTGAGGAGCTTGGCCACGAGTCGCTGGTCGGGGTGCCGGACGAGTTCTCGTTCCCGTCGGGCCACGCCACCGCCGCTATGGCCGTGGCACTGGCGTACGCGATGGCGTTTCCGATGCTCGCGCTGCCGCTCGTCGGCATCGCGACGCTCGTGGGGTTCTCGCGTGTGTGCCTCGGCGTTCACTACCCGAGCGACGTGCTCGCGGGCCAGACAATCGCGATCCTCACAGATCTCATCGTCTTTGTAGCTGTACGGTAGTTATAAGACGGACTTCTTTACGAAGCCACGTCATTCTGAGTGGCTAAGCGGCCACTCACGACTGCCAATCGACTGGAGCGACTGCCCAGGAGTTGCAAATCGTCGATTCGTTCGTGATGTGGGTGATGGCTTCCCCGCAACGCGTCCCCGAACCTCAGCAGCCGACACCGGCGCCGTTTGCCTCACTCAAGCGTGAGCGGCTCCGGTTCTCGAACTTCCGATTCGCGAGGACCCCATCGGGGTTGTGCACGGCTGAAGTCGAGCTCGAGTGGCTCGACGGTGTCTCCGTGGTTGGGCGTGCCACGGGCCAGTCGAGTCCCATGGGCGACTTACGCGTCGCGGCCGAAGCGGCCCTCCATGCATTGGAAAACTTTGCCGGCGGTGCGTTGGCGTTCGAGCTGGCCGGTATCAAGGCGCTACGGGCGTTCGACGCCAATATCGTGATCGTCGCAGTCGGTTTGCGGAAAGGGGAAGGGCCGAACAGGCTCCTCGGCAGCTATCTTGCCGAACAAGACCCGGTCCGCGCCGCGGTCGTCGCCGTCCTCAACGCGACGAACCGCATCCTCGGCAACTTTATTTCGACCCGCTAATCCGGTTGTTGCGTCGTCTTGCCCTCCTGATCGCCTGTACGACCGTCTGGGCCTGTGGGGGCCACCATGCCCCGCCAGCGGCCCCTCCGGCCCCCGTGGCGTCCTCAGCCGCTCCCATGCCCTCTCCGGCCACGGAGCCCTCCCAGGCGCCTCCCGCGGCGCCCGACACGATGGTTCCGACCATTGAGATCGCCAAAGAATACACGTCTGTTTTCGGTGACAGTTCGCTGACGCCGAGGCTCGATACTGCGGCCACGCCGGCCGAGTCGGCGGCGGTCACGTGGGATATGGACGTGAAGTCGTATGAGACGCAGCGGCGGGTGGCGCATTTCGTGTCGGTCTTTGCTGGCGACGCGCGCGATCATTTCGCGGAGCGGGTGCAGCGCGGAACGCGCTATGAGCCGATGATTCGCGCGAAGCTGCACGCCGCGGGATTGCCGGAAGACATGACGTATCTCGCGCTCATCGAGAGTGGCTATTCGCCGCACGCGTATTCGTCCGCGGCGGCCGTCGGCATGTGGCAGCTCATGACGTCGACCGCGCGTGGCGCCGGATTGCGTGTCGATTGGTGGATCGACGAGCGTCGTGACCCGGTTCGCTCGACGGATGCCGCTATCAAGTTCTTGAAGTATCTCAAAGATCAGTTCGGCTCGCCGTACCTGGCCGCCGCGGCCTACGATGGCGGGCCCGGTCGTATCGCGCGCGGTTTGAGCCGCTACGCGAGCGATTTCGAGGGGCAGAGCGGCAACGATATCTTCTTCGCGCTCGCCGACAAGAAATATTTGCGCAGCGAGACGAAGGACTATGTACCGCAGCTCATCGCGGCCGCGCTCGTCGCGAAGCAGCCCGCGCGCTACGGCCTGCGAATCACGCCCGAGGAGCCATACACCTACGACTCCGTGCGCGTGGGACCCGCGACGCCGATGGCCGCGGTCGCGAAAGCGCTCAACGTGCCGACGAGTACCATTCTCGATCTCAACCCATTCGTGCTGCGCGGCATGACTCCGCCGCGCGATTCGTTCACGGTGCGCGTGCCCACCGGGAACGCCATCGGCTTCGACACCGCATTCGCCACGCTGACCAAGGCGCAACGCACCGGCGTCACCAAGGTCGAGGCGAAGAAGGGCGACACCTGGGTGTCGATCGCGCATCGCGCGGGACTCACGAGCAAGCAACTGCAGGCGTACAACCCGAAGACGCCGCACACCAAGAGCGGCCGCGTTCCCGCGGGCGAAATTCTCTTGGTACCAAGTGATGCCGTGGTAGCGGCCTCGCTCGATGTTCCTGACCCGGCTATCGAGCGCTACGGCTCGTCAGGGCGTGGCGGCATTCACATCGTGAAGAAAGGCGAGTCGCTCGGCCTCATCGCCGTGCATTATCACACGACCGTCGCTCACCTCATGCAGCTGAATGGCTTGCGCAAGAGCATAATTTTGCCGGGCCAAGCTCTGGTCGTCTCAGGCTCGGCCCGGCATAAGAAGCAGCGGTCGTAATCGTTTAGTCGATTACGCCCTTACCCTTGTAGCCCTTCATTACGAGGTGCTCGTACCCGTTCGAGGGGTCGAGCCCAAGCTGACGTGATTCGTTAACGGCGGTCTCGCCGCGATTATAGATCAGCAGCGCGAGCTTCATGTTGCCGTGGTTCTCGCGCACGAGTGCGCGAAGATAGCGGAGCCCGCAGCGAAGGTTGGTCTCGCGATCATACAACCCTTCGCGCGTCACGCCGGGAAGGAAGAAACGAGCCGTAGCAGGCATAACCTGCGTGAGCCCAACCGCACCCACCGGGCTCAACGCATGCTCGTTAAACTCGCTCTCGACCTTGACGAGACGAAACGCGAGCTCGGGCTCGATGCCCTCGGCGAGCGAGACGTCATAGATGGATGACGCCAGGTCGGCTGCGACATGATACCGAGTCGAGAACGTAAAGACGGCCTGCATGCGCTCGAGCTGCGCGGTCGCGAGATCCAACTTGCCCTGCGTCTCGTCTAGCTGGTTTCTGAGCTGCGACGGCCCGACGACGAGCAGTGGCGTTACCTCGGCCCGCGCTTCACTGGGCTTATGGCCTTCAAAAGCGACGATCCCAACGCCGCACGCCAGGACGGCGACAATGCCGTTCCGCCAGCGTGCTCTACGCCGCTCGATCTCTCCTCGACGTGCATACTCGCTTTTGTATTGTCGCATGGGCTTGTCCTCATTTCGAAAAGCGTGCCACCTACTCACGCGTCCACGACCCACCCCTGCCGCCGTGCTTCTCCTGGAGCATAACGTCCGAAATCACCAGGGTCTTATCTATCGCTTTCACCATGTCATACACGGTGATCAGGCTCACGGCGACCGCGGTCAACGCTTCCATCTCAACTCCTGTCTTTCCGACAGTCTTGGCGACGGCTTCAGCCTGGAGACCCGGAAGCGCTTCGTCCGGCGAAAGAGTGACCTGGAGGTCCGTCAATGGCAAGGGGTGACAGAGCGGTATCAATTCTGCAGTACGTTTTCCTGCCATAATACCAGCAACACGTGATACCGCGAGAACGTCGCCTTTCTCGACACTGTTTTTTTTGATAGCTGACAGTGTAGCGGCGTTCATGCGAATGGCACCTGTCGCGCGTGCAACACGAACCGTGTCGTTCTTGTGTGTAACATCGACCATCTGTGCTGCGCCGTCCCGGTCGATGTGAGATAGATCACGTTTGCTCATCGTTTCATCTCCATGAGCAATACGGCCGTAATGAGCTGGGGATTCACGTTGTTCTCGAGCAGGTCTTTCGCTTGCTCGACGCGCGTAATCTGCTCGATGGTGCGCTGTGCACGGTCAGTTTCACCTCGTGCAATCGCGTCCCGCATGCGCGCGTGCAGCCCAGCGGTCCACGCGTCCAATCGCTCGGCAAACGCCCCACGTGCGCCAGCCGCGCCCTGCCGTAGCGCGACACGATACAGGTCGCGGCTCTCGGCATTGAGCAACGCACCCGCATCGATTTCGTTTTTCGCGGGAACTCCAGTCACACGAATCAGTACCACCCGAGAGCGGATAGTCGGAAGCAACGCATCGGGCGCGCTCGTTGTCAGAATGATGGTGGTATCAGCGGGCGGCTCCTCGAGCGCTTTCAGAAACGCATTCGCGGCTGCCTCGGCACCTTCCTGGGGCACCATCCGCTCGGCGTCACCAATCACGAATACCTTCCGTCTTCCGACGGCGGGTGTGAGCGCCATGCGCCCAAGCAATGCGCGAACAGTCGAGACGTAGATGGCGTCCGAGCCCGAGGGCGGCGGAAAGTTCCAGTCAGCAGCGCGCCGCTCGGCGATCGCCGATGCGAGGTCGTCCCACACCTGCGCGGGCGACGCATCGCTGTCCTTGAGACGCGGCCGCGGAAACACCCACGTGAGATCGGGGTGCATCAGCTGCGTGGCCCATATGCACGCCTGGCACTTGCCGCACGGCTTGCCAGCCGGGGCCGTACATAGGATGTACTGCCCGAGCCACAGCGCGAGCCGCTGCTTGCCGACGCCGGCGGGGCCAACGAGCGCCAGAGCAGACGGCAGCCGTCCCGCGTCGACGCTCGCCGCGAGGCGTTCCTTTAAGGTCACGGTAGCGCCAGCCATGTGGGCAATATATTGCTGGCCCTCATTCGTCTGTTAACTTCATTACGTGCCGCCGCTTCGTACCGTGCAACAACCACCCCCGCCGCCTCCAGCGTCGCCGCCCGCGCTGCATCTGCGCGCGCTCGACAATCTGCAATTCATCCGCGATACGATGGAGCGCGCGGGTTCGTTCACGGCCATCTCCGGACTCGGCATGATCGTGATCGGCGTCGTCGCGCTCATCGTCTCCGATGTCGCGGCGCACAGCGCGACGCAGCGCGGATGGTTGTTCTCATGGATCGCGGCCGCCGGCGTCAGCGCCGCGGTGTCCGCGTTCGCGATCGCGCGCAAAGCCCGCGGCGCGCACACGCCGGTTTTCAACGGCCCGGGACGCAAGCTCGCGCTCAGTTTTACGCCGCCAATGTTCGTTGGCGCGCTCCTGACGGTCGTGCTGTACCGGGCGGGACTCGTGAGCGCGCTCCCCGGTTTGTGGTTACTGGTGTATGGTTCAGCAGTGATGACCGGCGGCACCTATTCGGTCCGCATCATTCCGGTCATGGGACTCTGCTTCGTCGCGTTGGGCGTCGTCGCGCTCCTCGCGCCGGTGGCATGGGGCGACTGGTTGCTCGCGTTGGGCTTCGGCGGTCTGCACCTGACGTTCGGGACTTTGGTCGCGTGGAGGCACGGTGGCTAAGGGGAATGGCTCGGCGGTGCCAAAGGACTTGAGCGATGCGACGCCGCCACGCGGCGAGCGTCGTGTGGGCGCGCGTGCCGCGGCGCGGGCGTCGTCTTCGCTCGACCGCATCATTCACGAGCGTCTGCGCCTCGGGATCGTGAGTGCGCTGGCCGTGAATCAAGTGTTGAGCTTCAATGAACTGAAACAGCTCATGGGCGCAACCGACGGCAACTTGAGCGTCCACGCCCGCAAGCTCGAGGAAGCCGGCTACATCAGTTGTGAAAAGACCTTCAGCGGCCGGCTGCCGCATACCGAGTATCGTCTGACGGCATCCGGTCGTCGGGCTCTGGAGCGCTATCTCGATCATATGGAAGCGCTTATTCGCGCCACCCGCGAAAAATGATCCGCGACCCTTGTCTCGTCTCACGCATTTTTTTTGGGACTCAGGCTTCATGATACAAAGTGCTTCACCCTCCGGGATGCACGTGGCGATGATCATGGACGGAAACGGGCGGTGGGCCCGCGCCCGCGGTCGGCCACGCGTCGCCGGCCACGTCGCCGGGGTCGACACCGTCCGGAAGATCACGGAGCACGCGTCATCCATCGGTGTCGGCACGCTGACCCTCTACGCGTTCTCGGCGGACAACTGGCGCCGGCCCGCCACCGAAGTCCGGGCTCTCATGCGCCTCTTCAGCCGTACGCTCAAGGCTGAGGTCGAGCGTTGCCTCGCGAACGGCGTCCGCATGACCATCATCGGCCGGCGCGACCGACTGCCCGAGACGTTGCTCCAGACGATCGACCATGCTGAGTCGGCGACACGGCATGGGCGCACGCTCTGGCTCCGAATCGCGATCGACTACTCGTCGCGCGATGCGATCATGCGCGCCGCGGCGCGATATGCGGCACTCCATCCGAACGGCGCCGCGCCGGTGCCCGGTAACGCGGAGTTCGCCGCGCTCCTGGCCGAAGTGCACCACTCGGCTCCAGCTCCGGATGTCGATCTCTTGATCCGCACGGGCGGCGAGCAGCGTTTGTCGGATTTCCTGCTGTGGGAGTGCTCGTACGCCGAGCTCTATTTCACGCAGCGCATGTGGCCGGAGTTCGATACGAGCGAGTTCACGCATGCGGTCAGTGAGTTCCGCAAGCGCGAGCGGCGGTTCGGTGGTCTGGTGGAGGCCGCCGCCGGTTGATTTTTGCTTTACTGCTCGCGTTTCAGATGCGCGGCATCAGTGTCGCGCGCGATAGCACCGTCTGGGCGAGCAGCCAGCGCGGCGTGGTCATCCACTCAACCGACCAGGGCGCGTCCTGGCGGACCGACACGATTGTCGCCGCCCGCACATTCGACCTCCGAGGCATAGCCGGCGTCGATCGTCTGACCGCCCACGCGATGGTCGCGGCGCAGGACACCGGGCGCATCTTCGTCACCCACGATGGCGGTCGCACGTGGCGTCTCGAGTACGATGACACCCGCAAAGGCGTGTTCTTCGATGCGATTGCCCTCTGGAGCGCCAAGGATCTTATCGTCCTGGGCGATCCGATCGGTCATGTATTTACGGTTCTCGTCAGTCACGACTCGGGTGCGCACTGGACGCCCGTTCATCCACCACCCGTATTGCCAGGCGAAGGCGCATTCGCGGCGAGCAACACCTGCCTCATTACCGGGCCGAACGGCGGGGCGTGGTTCGTGACCGGGGGAAGTAGCACGGTCGCCAGGATATTCCATACAAGCGATTATGGCGTGCACTGGACCGTGACGAACTTACCACTTGTGGCAGGCAATGCCGCCTCGGGCGCGTTCTCGGTCGCGTTCCGAGGCCGCCAGGGCATCGTCGTCGGTGGCGACTACGCGGTTCCGGACTCGTCACGCCCCAACGTCGTGCTGACGTCAGATGGTGGCGCGACGTGGACGTTGGGTGTCGAAGCGGGCGCCGTACCGTATCTCTCCGCCGTCGCGCCGTTCAACACCGGTTGGATCGCGACTGGCACGCGTGGCACGTGGACGTCCCGCGACGGCCACAACTGGGCGCGCGCCGACACCGTCGCCTACAACGCTATCGCTATTACGCCGACGCACGCGATCCTGCTGGGAACGAAAGTCGAACGAATTGGCGATCCAACGCGTTGAAGTAGAGGATTGTACAAACCTCTACCATGCGTAAAGCAGCCAACTCCAATATCACGCTGCGACTGATCGGAGGCGCGCCCGCAACGCGCGCGCTACACCTCCTAAGGTCCCATCAGACGCTGCCGGCCGATCGGGACACCCGACCGGTCGTGATCGCGCTGGTTCTCCCGACGAACGGCGACGCTGCGTCTAGCGTCGATTCGATCCTCGAGTCAATGACGATGGCGCCGACGCCCGACGTCGGACGGCTCGTTCAGTTCGGCGAGGTCACGGTCGACCTCGCCGCGCGGGCGGTGACTCGCTTGGGCGAGCCGGTGACCCTGACGCCGCGCCAGTTCGACCTACTGGCGGCGCTCGTCCGGTCCGGTGGCCGCGCGATGTCGCGCCGCGAGCTGATCGACGTGGCGTGGCCCGATGCGAACGGCAGCGGGGCGCGGACGATCGACACCCACATTTGGCATCTCCGGCATCGGCTGGAGCGTGATGCGGCGGCGCCTCGCCACATCATGACCGTCAAGAAGATGGGGTATCGCTTCCAGACCTGATCATCGCTCGCAGCCGTTCGCGCTGCGGCGGCGTGAGAATGCTATCGATCGCCGCCCGCGTGGCGAGCATGAGGGAACGGACGCGCGGTTGGTATTCGCGCCGGAGGGAGTCGTACGCGACCATCTGACGGGCGATGATCGAGTCGACTTGAGTTTGCTGCGCGGGACTCAAGTCGAGTTCCCGGGCCAGTTGTCGCGCGATCGCCTGACCGGCGCCGCTGCTAGGAGCCTCCATCGTCCAGGCCGCGCCGTAATGTCGATATAACACAAAGCGATCGACGGCCACGCCGATCGCGATCCCGGCGCATCCCACCATCGCCAATGCCAGCGCGAAGAAACCCTCGCGTCTGCCCGGTTGTTGGCCGATCGACACTACCGATCCGCGCCGATAGCGGCCGCGATGAGCCAAGCTCCATCCCGCGGGCCGACGGTCGCCACTTCAAACGTGCGTGCAGGTGCCTCGCCGCCGCTGATCGCCCCGAGCAACGTGGCCGGTCGTTGTGTCGGCATAATGCCGATCGCCACAGCGATCACCGCAACCGCGGCGATGCTCACCCACAGCGCGGCGCGCGGAAAGCGGCCGTGAACTCGAAGCGCGAGCGACGCGTCCATAGAAATACGCGCCGCGAGCCGGTCCAAAGCGATGTCGCTGGCGGGCGCTGGCCCACTGACCTTGCGCCATAGCGCCCGAAACGGATCGTTACTTCTCATCGTCCCACCAGCGGCGCCAGCTTCCGCCGCAGTGTCCGCCAGGCGTCATGCACGTGCCACCGCACGGTGGCGTCCGAGATCGCCAACGCGTCGGCGACCTCGGCCCGGCTGAATCCATCGAGCTCGATCAGCTCGATGACGATGCGTTGCTTCGGCGGCAGCGATGCGAGCGCCGACCGAAACCGCGCTCGCACCTCGGCGCGCTCGACCGCGAGATCCGGCGCGTCGGCCCCGATGACATCGTCCGGCAACATCTCGGTCCGCCGCAGCGCTCGCGACTTCCGCGCGTTGAGCCCGCGGTTGATCAGAATGCGATACATCCATGGCCCGAACGGCCGCCCGAGCTCGAAGTCATCGATCTGCCGCAGCAGGATCATAAACGTCTCCTGCACCAGATCCTCGGCGTCCTCTCGATGATCGAGCAGCCGAAACGCGACCGTGAACGCGCGCCGAATATATCGGCGGACGAGCACGTCGAACGCCGCCGAGTCGCCGCGTTGGACCCGCCTGACTAGCTCGGATTCCTCGGCGATCAGTTCGGCCGAGGCCGAGAGCGCGAGATCAGTACGGACGCGTGCCGGCTCCACTGCTGGCTCCTGGCGGTCCCCCGCGTTCGTTGATCAGCGGTCGATGCGACACCTTCGCCTCGAACGCCAGCTGATCCGAGAGGCTCTGCAGTTTCTTCTGCTGATCGGCATTCAACACCGCGGTCGCTTGTTCGCGCGCCGACTTGCCGGCGTCGTGAATCTCGCCGATGAGTCGCGCGGTGGCCCGGCGGGTCGCGAAGAGACTGTCGCGCTGCTCCGGCGTCATCGGCGTGGTGGGCAGCGCCACCGGCCTGGCGCTCGCCGGCCGCAGGTCATCGAGCGAGTCCTTCATCGGCCGCGTCCGCATCGTGAGCAGCGCCCCGATGTTCTGGAGTTGCGTGACCTGCGAGTCGGCCAGCTTCAGCTCCGACCGGTGGAGGATGATGAACGCCGTCGGGTTCTCCGGATCCATCGGGCGCTTCATGACGGACGTGTCCGGCGCCTGTGCCTGCGCGAACGCGGCGAAGCACGCGAGGGCGACTATAATGCGCATCGACTCTCCTTCACTCGTCGGATGGCGAGATCAGTGGTATCGGCGACCGCCGCGAGATGTCCCATCTTGCGTGCCGGTCGCGGGTCTTTCTTCCCATATAGATGTAAACGCGTTCCCGGTACGGCGAGCGCCGACGCGAAATCGGGTGGCCTCGGGCCGTGCCAGGCGTCGCCCAAAATGTTGGCGATGGCGGCGGGCCTCACCACCGTCGTGTCACCCAACGGTAAATCGCACACCGCGCGAATCAGTTGCTCGAACTGGCTGGTCGGGCAAGCCTCGATCGTGTGATGGAAGCTGTTATGGGGCCGCGGGGCCATCTCATTCACGAGCAGGCGCCCGTCGGCCGTAACGAACATCTCGACGGCGAGCAGTCCCATGACACCGAGTCCGGCCGCTAGGTCGATTGCCAACGTCGTCGCTCGCTCGGCGAGCCCGGGGTCGATCGGTGCAGGGATGGCCGACCACGCGAGTTGCCCGGCCTCGTGGACGTTGACGGCGACGGGATACACGGCCGTCTCGCCGCCGGGCCGTCGAGCGACCATGGCCGAGATTTCCATCGCCAGGTCGACGGCCTGCTCGACCACGCAACGCGTGGCTCTCAGCGCGGCCCACGCTTCGTCGCATTCATTGGGTGTGGTTACCAGAACCTGGCCGCGTCCATCGTAGCCGCCGGTTGCGGCCTTTATGTAAGACACGCCGAATCGCTCGACGGCGGTTCGGCATTCAGCGACGGATGTCGCGGTCGCATAGGTGCCGACGGGTGCGCCATGCTGAACCAGCCACTCTTTCTGACGCGCCCGATCGGCGATGACGCTCAAGACCTGCGCTCCCGGTCGTACCGGGGCTACTTCCGCGGCCGCCGCCAGGGCCGCCGGCGCGATCCGTTCGATCTCGAGCGTGACGACATCGGCCATCTGGGCCAAACGCGAAGCGGCCGCCACGTCGTCGAACTTGGCGGCAATGCAATGCGACGCGATGGCGCCGGCCGGCGGATCGGGATCCGGATCGAGCACGACGATGTCATACCCCATAGCCCGCGCGGCGAGCGCGGTCATCCGCCCGAGCTGCCCGCCGCCGAGCAGCCCGATGGTCGCCCCAGGTGATATCGGCGTCACTTGGTCGTGGGCGGCGGCAGTGTCTGAGCGAGCACTTCGTCCCGGCGCTCGGCGCGCCAGGCCCGGAGTCGGTCCCGGATCTCGGGTCGGGAGATCCCGACGATCTGGGCGGCGAGAATGCCAGCGTTGGCTGCCCCGGGCGCACCTATTGCCAGAGTCCCTACTGGCACGCCTTTCGGCATCTGAACGATGGAGAGCAGCGCGTCTATGCCGTTGAGTACAGTAGCTGGCACCGGAACGCCCAGGACGGGTACCAGGGTCTTCGCGGCGAGCATGCCGGGCAGATGCGCGGCCCCTCCGGCGCCCGCGATGATCGCCTGGAGCCCTCTGGCTTCGGCCTCTTCGGCGTACTGGAACAGCCAGTCAGGCGTTCGGTGCGCCGAGACGACGCGTTCCTCGAAGGGGACACCGAACGTTCGGAGCATCTCGCAGGCGGGCGACAGATGCGCGTAATCGCTCTGGCTGCCCATGACGACGCCGACCACGGGGGCGGGATCTAAACCGCCGGACTTGGGATTCATTCGGTGTGAGGAACTATTAGAGGGCGCACGACGTAATAGGCTATAACACTATGTATATCATGCAGCAATTGGGTCTCTCGGTTCTACTCAGTCCGGCTGGCGGGATGGCGATCCGCCAGGCGATGTCGATGGCTGGCATCCCGGTTGAGGCCGGTGGTCTTCGGATCACGGCGCAGCCTCATGAGCATGGGTGCAAATACCTGTTCTCGATCGAACAAGGCGCGCGGGAGACGGATTACATCATCACGCAGCACGGAATAAAAATGTACGTCGATCCGTTCTCGGCTGAGCACGTAGATGGGAGTGAGATCGACTTCGCGGAGACCGACGAGGGTGCTCGATTCACGTTGACACCTCCGGATCGGTCGAAGCATCGGAAGGCGCCGCTCGTGGCGTGAACCGCTGGACAGTAACCGGCGGTTTGATGCGACGGGCGGACCCGGAGGGGGTTCGCCCGCTTCGTTCTATGGGGGATAAAGGTAAAATGGCGGTTGCTCAGAAAAAGGGCGCGCGGCGGGGTCGGCGCGCACCGGTAGCGATAGAGGCAGAACAGGGGCACGAGCTGCTCGATCTGTACATCGCGGAGCTGTCGCGCACGCCGGTGTTGCATGCCGAGGCGCAGAAGGAGCTCGCGCGGAAGATGCGGAATACGAAGCTCTCGCAGCCCGAGCGAAACAAGTATCGCGCCGAGTTGATCAGCGCGAACCTGCGGTTCGCGTTCTCGGTCGCCAAGCAGTATCAGAATCGCGGGCTGTCGCTCGAGGATCTGGTCGGCGAGGCGAACGCGGGGTTGTGTCGCGCGGCGGACAAGTACGATCCGGACGTCGGAGTCAACTTCATCTCGTATGCCGTGTGGTGGATCAAGCAGGCGTTGCATGCGTCGATCACGACCAAGGGTCGCTCGGTGCGGTTGCCGCTAGGCCGCGCGGGTGACTTGTCGCGAGTCGTCAAGGCGCAAGCGGCGTTGCGTGCGGCGCTCAATCGTGAGCCGACGCACGAGGAGATCGGACGGGCGTGCAACTTGAGCCCGGAGATCGCCGAGAGCTTGGCGGCACTCGTGCAGCCCGAGCGTTCGCTCGACGAGCCGCTCGAGTCGGGGACGAGCTCGCGCGCGGGCGGCGGTCGCACGTTGGCGAGCGTGATCGGGTCTGACGAGGACACCGAGGATCGTTTGCCGGGGCATCTCGAGGACGAGGACCGGTGGAACGCGCTGCGTTTGGCGCTCGAGCCGTTGCCGGCTCGTGATCGTCAGGTGCTCGTGCTTTACTACGGCCTGGAAGGCAAGGAGCCGATGACGCTCGAGCAGATCGGCTCGATGCTCGGTGTCACGCGCGAGCGTGTGCGTCAGCTGCGCGACCGCGCGATCGCGGCGCTGCGTTCGGGGCAGGCGACGGAAGTCTTGCGGGACTGGGCGGCGTAAACCGGCCGTAAGAATGTCGAGGGCGAGGCCGCGTCACCATGGTGATGCGCCTCGCCCTCTTCGTTTGATCGGCGCGCGACTATAAGTCGAACGACACCACGATCATCGGGGCTTCCTTGCCACCCACGGCCGCGTACAGCCCCCGCGCGGCCGCGTTCGTGGTCTCGGTCCCGACCCAGGCCACGGCGCAGCCGAGTTGTTTGGCATGCCCGAGCAGCGCCTGCATGAGCTGTCGGCCGATGCCGCGTCGTTGGTAAGCGGGCGTCACTCCAACTTCGTTCACGAACATCTCGGCCAGCTTGTCGGGGTGTACGTAATGGACCGCGGATGCCATACCCACGACCACGCCATCCTCGATCGCGACCGCCAGATGATGGCGGGGATCCGCGAGGAACTCGGCAACGAGTCCGGGTTCGATGTCGTTATCGAACACATCGGCCGCGACGCGCTCGAGTACATTCGCGTCGTCGCGGCCGAGCATGCGGACGATCACTCCGTGAGTCCGTGATCCTGGATCCGATCGACGGTGTTCTTGCTGTCGATATCCGGCTCAGCGTTCGGGTCTTCCTCGTCCCGAGTTTGCTCTTCCTCGTTTGCCGCGAACGAGGCCCCGGCAAAGTCACGTCCATGCAGATGGATGACTTTGGGCTCGTTCTCTTCTTCGTTGTCGTGTTCGCTCATTGTGTGGTCACCAGGTAGCGGTTGAAGAACGCACTGCAATGTATCGACCAACTCCTGGGCCTGCGCGATCTCGACGGTCTCATCCTTAAGTGCCCGGCAATTACGGGAAGGTCACGACCTCGTCCTCCAGTGGGATCTCGTCGTGATGCGCCTCGGATACGCCGGCCTGCAGTTGCTTCCAGCCATGTGATACAACCTGAAACGACGGCAATGCATATGGTAACCCTTCACTGCCGAGCGGCGAGGGTCCGTCCATAATGTGAAAATGCAGGTGCGGCTCGGTGGAGTTTCCCGTGTTGCCCACCAAGCCGAGCACCTGAGCGCGCCTCACGTGATCCCCGCGTTTCACGCGTAGAGATCCCGGCTGCAGGTGGGCGTAGAGCGCGTAATGTCCGTTCCCGATGTCGAGCACGATGTGATTGCCCGCCACGGTCTCCAACGTGATCGGCACGGCGCGCGAGTTCTCGCCTGGGACGTTCTGCGGAATGCTGTCCTTGGTCTCGACGACGATGCCATCGGCGACCGCCAGGGCGTTGCTGCCGTACGCCAAGTAGTTCTTGTTGTCGAGCGAGTCGCCCTGAAAGGTCTTCCCATTGTCATGGAGCCGCACCCAGTCGATCGCGAACCGCTGGGCGATCGCCGCATGCCCATCGATCACGACGAGCGCGCGGCGATGACCGGATGAGAATGACGGTCCGTTGCCGGCCAACCAGTGATCACCGGTGAGCGGTGACGTAATCGCGACCGCGCCTCGGCCAACTCTCACCGGCGCCGTTATTACGGTATCCGGCAGATTGCTGCCGACGGTCACGACCAGCCGGTGTCGGATCGCCGTCGGGACGTCGTTGGCGTTGTCCACGGACGCCCACACGAACACGATGCCCTCGGTGCCCGGCGCCAACACGGACTTGTCCGTCACAGTCAACCCTGGCCGCGCCAAGGCGCTATCCAAGCGTGTGCCCGCATAGCTGACCAACGTCCGCCGCGACGCGTCGTCGGCCACGGCATCGACGCTCGCGATCTTGCAGTCGGACCGGTTCATGTTGGTCAGATGCAGCTCATACACCATGTGCCATCGTCCGTCGGCTTTGAACGCGGTCGGCGCGATCGGGATCACGACGTCGAGCTGCGGCGCGATCGGCGTTCGCTGCGGTGGAGTCTTCGGCACAGGCGGCTGTCCGCCTGACGGGGCGGCGGCGATCAACAGCGCTACGGCAATCGGGGCCAGCGTTCCGGAACGGCGCACGCGATCCTCGGGCGGTAAGTGGTGTCCCAGTATACAGCGTGTATACATCAATGGTCCAGTCGCGGTGCTCCCGATGTTAAGATCCCGCAAAACATTGACTGGCGCGCGACGACGCGTACGATGACTGCCATGCGCACAAAGCTGACCTTCTTCCTGGCGGGCGTGGTCCTCATTCCTGCCGTGGTGTTTGTGGCTGGTTGGTTTGGTTTTCTTCCGACGACGGTGAAGCAGAAAGCCCCTACGTGGGAGCGCGCCTTCGCGCGACATGCGCTCTACGCCGCCGCCGCTCGTCGCGCGCCGCATCTCCAAGATCCGATCGCCCCCACGGAAGCCAATCTCGCGCGCGGCCTCAAGCTCTTCTTGGGCGACTGCGCCGGCTGCCATGGCCGCCCGTCGTCGCCGCCCAGCACCAACGAGGCGCTCTATCCCAACCCGACGCGCTTCCTCCACGCGCCGAGCGCGCCGGACTGGCAGTTGTACTGGATCATCGAGAATGGCGTGCGGTACACCGGCATGTTCACATGGGGCGGCCAATTCGTTGACTCGACGGGCCGCGATGTGAGCCCGGAGCGCATCTGGCTGGCGGTGACGTTCCTCCGTCACCTCGATTCACTTCCGCCGTCGGTCGCCGCCGAGTGGAATAAGCCGAGACAATAGCGACGCTCCACCCCGCGGTCAAACAGGGGTGATGCGGCGGTGATGAGCGCGAAGATTCGCGGCGTGCTTTTCCATGGAGCCGTCGCTATGCACAACGCTGCCCTGAACCATTCGGATGCCGAGGCGGAGCAGGCCAGGCTCGCGGTGTCCTCGCTCGACATGATCACATCGGAGTCTCGACGAGCGGCAGTCCCGTTCCCGCGGTGACCATCACCGGTCCACTCCTGACGTTGGCAGCGGGCATCGCATTCGACGATGCGGGAATGCTATGTGGGTCGGCGCCCGCTAAGCGCCTGCAGGCCAGGCGAACGATCCATCGGCGTCGCACGTGAAGTCGACGGCGCCGGCGACCGCGTCGAGGTTGAGCGGGCCGTAGATGTGCGGGAAGAGCTGATCCGACCGCGTATCACCGACGTCCGCGGGAGGGTCCCACCGCAGCTCGGTTTTCAGCCGCTGCGGATCGACGCGGAGCAGGACCAGATCGGGCACGCCGCGAAAGAATCCGTTGGCGGTTCCGAGCGTCTGTTCACGCGTAGAGGCGTGGATGAACCCGTCTGTCTGTAGGCTGGGCGGCGCATACACACCGTCGCGGACCGCCTGTTGCCAGGCGGACTTGCTGAGGATGTGAAAGATCACAAAACGCGTCGGAGGGGAGCTCCCGAGACAGGACTCGAACCTGTGACCCGCGGATTAACAGCGCGCGTTGTCACGGCACGTAACGTATGCGGGCGCAACACGCTAGCGCTATGCGACGCCCGTTAGGCCGCCAATAGGCCGCCACGAGCTACTTCGCCCTATAGTGTTTGAGTAGGAACTCTTTCTCGGGTCCGGAGAGCTTTGATATTTCGGTCGCAAATACGCGGTCGCCCGCGCGCACGCTCACGTATGTAGGCGGAACTCCCGATACAATGACGTAGTCGATGTTGTCTTCAGTGAGACCGACCACTTCGCCGCTGAATTCGATGAACCAGCGTTCCTTGGCCATTTCGCTGATCTCCGAGCCGCGTGGATTGTGAGCGGCTGAATATCGGCGTCGCCGGAAGAGGCGCAAGTGTTTGCTGTTGAGCTTGCGTGTATGTAATTTGCAGCGCCGGCAACCTCAGCCAATCGATAATGGCGCTCGAAAAGATAACCAAAGAGCATATCTGGGTCGCGGTCATTGTACTTCTGTTCGGAGAACCGCTTACCCAATACCTGCTGCGCCCGTTCGCAGCGCATGTGTTCCAAGTGTTAATCGCTTTGACCGGCGCTCTCGGTCAGTCCTACGTAGATCACCTTTTCGTTGCTGCCGCGACCGGCGGCATCGATGCGAAGCTAGCATTCAACCTTCAGAGTCTCGTGCTTGGGGTAATCTCGGGCCAATTCGCCGTTGTTCTGGGGTTTTGGGCCGGCCGACGCTGGGGCCGGAGGCTTCTGGAGAAAGCACTAGCCGCTCGGGCAGAGGGTGTTGATGCACGTCCGGAACCTCCAAAGGTGTCTCAAGCATGGCGCCGGTGGGCTGTAGGGGGCTTCGTCCTCTTTGCCTTCGTATTCGTGGTTTTTACTCAAGTGTCGGCGTGGAGCGATTTCTTCATCTTGAAGGTTACTTCGAGCTTTCAGCAGCACATGCACATTGTCGCGCCGTTCCTGGACGATCACGACAGCAAAGTGCTCTGGAGCCGTTGGGCCAGTATGACAAGTGAAGCGGATTACAATCGCCTATATGGAGATCTAGAAAAGATCGCGACAGCAAATGGCGCCCATTTACCGCCGAATCCTGTGTATTCAGCAACTTCAATTTTCTAGTTTTCAGGCGGTTCGCAGCAGAGCTTTGGTCAGGCGTCGGACGCCGGTATCTCGCGCGTGCGCTGATGCACGATGGCCTGCATGTCCCCCAATAGATCGTTGATGCCGAGCGCCTTTGCCGCGTCACGCGGGACGCGGATCAGAACCACGCGTAAACTCTCGCCGCGTGGACCGGGTTGCGCGAAGATCATTGCGTCATCGCCCGACTCGCGCCACTGAGCGTGAATAGAGCGCAACTCGTCGGGCATGTCGATCCACCCGATAGCAATTCGATCTTCGGCACTGCCCAACGTCTTGGTAAGCTGGAGCTTTCCGAGTGTGGTACGACGGCTCATATCCGACAATGTCATCTCGTCTATGAATGGGGTGGACTTCCGCCTCCGGACGGTCTCTCGACTAGATATCCGCGCCGTGTTGCATATAGCGCCCACACCGAGGGCACCCGAAGTGGGCGAACAGGCGACCGTGTATGCAGCGCACGTGGTCAGGGCTGTGCAGGATCTCGCGGCGGCACTTACACGGCCGGTCACCGAAGATTGTGCGGCCGCAGCGTGGACACTCCCGCGCGAGTTCAATGTCGGTGACCTCGTCGGTGTGCCAGAGGATCACGTTGAGGTCCTGACCGGTACCTTGCCGGTGAGCTTCTTTAGCGCCCGGATGGCCGCATAGTACGACGCGGTCGGCTGGCGCCTACGCTTCGGGTTCTGCCAACGGGCGATGTACTGGCGCAGCGCCCCATTCACGGCACCAAGCTCCTGCTTGGTCAACCGGTAGGTCGTCATGACCGTCGCTCGTAGATCCGCGCCCGGCGCATCACGTCCTCGAAGGCGGCCTGCGCGTCGATCGGTGGATCATACGGCGGCCACGGCCACGCGCGCAGCAGCTTTTGGAGCGCTGGCCAATCCTCGGTCCGCTCTAGCTCCCCGATGCGGCGGCGTAGCTGTGGGTTCACAGTCGTCATAAGGTCCTTCAGGTTCGGCGTAGAGAAAAGACTATCAGCCATAAGAGGAATTGGCCATACGTGACTCTGCTAATTAGCTGCCACTTAATTAGCGGTCGACGAGTCCGCTACGCTAGGGTAGCATCGGCGCGTGCCGAAGGACGAGGACTTGACCGGTGCGGCCGATGCCCTGCGAGCGCTCAGGGAGGCCAAGGGCGTGTCGCAGGAGGATTTAGCCGATGAGGCCGAGCTTCACCGGACTCAGGTCGGCGCGTATGAGCGCGCGGAGCGAAAGATCTACTTTACCACGGTAATACGGATCTTGCGGGCGCTCGGCGTTACGTGGGCCGAGTTCTGCGACGAGATGGAGAAGCGCGTTCCCATCCACCCGCGCCGCACTCGTAGGCGGTAACTGCAAAGAGTGCGACCGTGACGCCACAGGCGAAATCGCGGGCGCTGTGCAGATGTGATGGGGCACAATCCTGACATCCGGTCAGTCTGGGATTTTGCTTTCGTATCCTACCAACGTATGTTCTCGCCCGAGCGGCGCCCACGAATGGGTGCCGCTTGATCGCGATCGTGTTGGGAGGCCGCCGCTGCTGACGAGGTATGCGAATGCGACGAGGCGATCCCGAACATTCATACCCCGAGGCCGTAAGTCGTGACCGAGACGCCACCGCCAGCGGAGCCGAATCAGCCCATCCGTCATCTCGCCTTCTTTCGCGCGGCGGGTGACTCTGGCCAGAGCACGGTTGACTATGAGACGCTGTCGGCGGGGTTGCTCGTGCTGCGATTGCTGGATCGCTGGCTGACGCGGGCCACCAAGGCAAGGCCGGTCATCTTTCGGGAGTTCATCGCCGTGAAGCGCAAGGTTGAGTCACTTGAGGAAGGCCCGTACCGCCGCGTGCTCGGTGAGCTCGTCAACACTATCAGCACGTACGCCTACGGCACGGGCGACAGTCGTATCCCCAAGCTGATTGTCTTCGCCCAACTGCTGGAGCGTGACTCGCACTGGGCGCCGGCTGCCGACGTGTACGCCACGGCGATCGAGTTGATCCAGCCGCGCGAGCGCGACCATGACTTGCTCCCGATGTGTTACGATCGCCAAGGCTACTGTTTGCGGCAGGTGGGTGAATTTGCCGGCGTGGCGCATCTGTACAATGAAGGGATCGCGGTGGCCCTCGATCTCGAGACGAAGGCCATGAACGAGGATGACCGGAAATCGGCGTTCGGCTGGTCGCTCCGTCTCCGCATCTCGCACGCGGTCTTTGAGCAAGAGTCGGGCAACCTGCCGGACGCGGAGTACGAGCTTGACCGGATCATCAAGGATGCCGAAACGGCCGACCTTCCGGACCTTATCGCCCGCGCGACGCACGAACGTGGACAAGTGGCGTACGAGCGTGACCAGGACGAGCAGGCCGCCTTGTACTTCTACCGCGCGGCGCAGCTGCACATTGACCAACGGCTGGCGTATCGAGCGACGCTCGATCTCGCCGTCGCGCTGGCGGACCTGGGACACATCGAGTACGCGCGGGTCGTGTGTGAGGTGGTTCGCGCCAAACCCGAGGGTGCCGGCATGGACTGGAAGGCGTTCGCCGGGATCAACCTGATGCGACTCGCGCACGTGCGCGGTGATCGTCCCGAGTTCGACCGGCTGCGCGAAGAGTTGAGCAGAGAGAGCATGAGCGGGCGACCGCGCGCGTACTACCACCTGACAGCGGGGCAAGGGCTCCAGCGCTTCGGCCGCATGCACGACGCACGCTTCGCCTTTCAGCAGGCCATCGAGGTCGCGCAGATCTTCCGGATCAACCGACTCGTGATCAAGGCCGAGCAACTCCTGAAGGCCACCGAGCATGATCCGCAACGGCCGCGCATGCGTGCTCAGGATAGCGCGGCCCTCGCGCCGATTCTCACAGCGATCGATGAGCGGCGCGGCCCCTTCGCGGGAGCAGCATCGTAGGCTGCTCCCGCGAGAGGTCCAGCAGCACGTTAGTGGCAGGTACCCGTGCCACCGGTCACGCCACCGCCACAGTCGTGGGTTGTTGGTGCGGTTGCGGACGTGCAGGCCGCCAGCGCCAGCAACGTGACCACGACCAGGGCGGAACGGGCGATTGAGCGAGACATACCCACCTCCATTGAGTGTTGGTGATCTCCCCGGCATTCGCGGGGAACCTCAACGGTTAGGGGCCTAGGATGGGCGCGCCATAGGCCTGCTGGGTCGTTACGGGCGGTCGCGCTCGTGGAGGCTTAGTGTCGCCAGTGAAGGCATGACCCAGCCGCGTATGCGTCGCTGGATTGCAACTGCGCAACCGGGCAGGAGATCTACTCCCGCTGCCCGGTTGCCCCGCGTCGCCTAGGCGGCCGACTCCGCGACAAGCGTCAGCGTCGGCTGGGCTTTCGCTGAGTCGATTGCGGCGTAGTGTGCTTCGAACTGCGCGAGCGCGTCCGCCTCACCTTCATCGGTGACGTGGCAATACGTGGCATGCGTGACGGCCGGTGAGTGACCGGCACGCTTGGCGACCCTGTGAACCTTGACGCCCGCGTCGAGAAACAACGTGATGTGCGTATGACGGAGATCGTACAGCCGGATTTGCGGTAGCTCGGCTGACTTGAGCAGCGTGCGGAAGCGGCGCCGTACCATGCGTAAACTCAGCGGCGACCCATTCGTGAGTGCGAAGACAAACCCGTTATCGATGTAGCCCTTCGCGGTGTGCTCGGTCTTCTGTTCGTTCAAATGCGTACGCAGGACGGCCATGCTCGCCGCTGGTAGCGACACGAAGCGTGCCGACCGCTTGTTCTTGGGCGGATCGAGGCGCCACTTGATGCCTTTGAGTCCGGTAGTGAGCGAGCGACGGATTCGCACACCGGTGAGTTTGACATCGTCACGCACCAAACCGAGCGCCTCACTCGGACGAAGGCCGCCTGTCGCCAACACGTGCCAGAGTGCCAACCACCGGTCATGCGCAAGTGGTGACCGATAGCTGTCATGCTTGCTGGTCGGCTTTCGTACTTCGGCGGGTGGGCGCGCAGCCGTGGCCAGCAGGTGATTCAGCTGTGCCCGCGAGAGCACCCGCATCACATCGTCCTCGTCGTCCACCGTGACCGTGCCGTTCGGCGCGGGACGCTTCTTCGGTAGCTTAGCACCGCGTGCCGGATTGGTGGCAATCAGCTTGCGCTTCCTTGCCCCCTCCAGCGCGCCGGAGATCGTGACATGAACCCCACGTACGGACCGCACGCCGAGCGGCCGGGGCTTTTTGCTGTCGTGCGCGGAATCCGTCTTACGCGGCGAACCCTTCTCGAACAGCGTCAGATAGTGCGTTTCCAGCGCGTCCGTCGTCAGCTTGCTCAACGGGACCTGAGCAATCGCGCAGGGTAGCACAAGCCGCCGCACGGTCTTGTCATTGTCGCTCCATGAGCGCATGCGGAGCGTGCCCATACGGACGCGGTCCATCTCTGGGCCGTCGAGCCATTCACGCAGGTACGCGCCGAGCCGCTGGTCACTCGGCTTCAGGAACGTGCCCCGATCCTTTGACACCAGCTGCGCCCGGCGCCACGCGACCGCATCAGAGAGCTTGACGAAGTTCTGCGTGACCTCCGTGCGCTTGCCCTCCGCGTCGCGCTCGCCCTCGACGCGGGCCTTGTAGTGCTTGCCGCCGCCTTTCAAGGTGATGACGCGGATGCCGTCCGGCAGCTTGCGCGGTTCCGATGTCATCGCAGTTCCACGTACTTGTGTGCCAGGTCCCACGCCAGGTCGTTGCGCCGACCGCCAGCCGCCAAGTACTGCTCAACCGTCATGCCGTCGCGGATCTTGGCGAACGATTTGTGACCCCACGTGTTGGCGCGACGCGGATTCTCTTTGACCAGTTTGTAGATCTTCTTCTCCGCGATCGTGCGGGTCTTGCTGGGCGTGCGCTTGCGGGGTGCGGTCTTGGTGGCCATGTCGGTAGTCTCGGTCGTGGTCGTTGGTGGGACGGATGCCGGTGCATCAGTCGTGGTAAGGGCCTGCCAGGTGCGGCGCTCCGCTGTGGCACGGTCGGCGAACTTGGCGACAGGTTTGGCGG
>DASRDS010000342.1:0-10406 GCA_035652495.1 Gemmatimonadaceae bacterium | reverse complement strand
ACCATTCGCTCATCGGCGGATTCCGATTCCGCGTGCCGCCCGCGTGGGGCCTCGCGAAAGACAGTCCCAAATTCTTCATGGCCATCTCGTCAGGCCGCGTGACCATCGGCGCGAATGCCGGTGATCCGTGGCAGGTGCGCTATGAGCTCAAGTTCACGGGGCTCTTGCTGCTCGTGATCGCGCTCAGCGTAATGCTGATTCTCCTCGGCGTTCCCAGTTGGGCACGCGGGCGACTGCTCGACGCCCAGCTCGCGCTCTGGGGCGTCGCCTACGCGCTACCATATCTGTTGGCCGACTCGTACTTCCGCCGCTGGCTCAAGAACGCGTGCGCCGCGGCGCCGGTGACGAAGGCTCCGGCGCGTGGGTCCGTCAGTACATGAGAGCGTTGTCTATCGCGCTTGCCATTGCGTGTATGGCGTGCGCGGGCGATGGCACAGGTCCTTGGAGTCCGCCGGCCAGCATCGCCGGCAGCTGGTCGAGTTGGGGTCCAAACCAAAAGCCCACTCCGGCCGGTCCCATGGGATTCTTGCTGTCCGAGTCTGGTGACACGGTGAGCGGCGTCAGCTCGTTTGGCGGGCAGCGCTGGAGCGTCAGCGGCCAATACGCGCGACCGACTATTGCCCTCACTCTGACGGACGTCAACGGCCATGTGAGTAGCAGAGTCGGCAAAGCGATCAACGGCGGCAGGATCGAGCTCAATGGCACGACGTTCTACCGTCAGTGAGTGACCTTGAACCTAATCGAGAATTTAATGCGCCGTTTCCTCGTGCTACCCCTGGGCCTCGCCATCGCGTGCTCCTCGAGCACATCGCCCCAACACGAACCGCTCACCGGAGCGTGGCGGGCGACGAGCGCCACTTTGCCAGCGGGCCTGAGAGATTTTCGCGTCACGCTCACGCAGGTGAACGACACCATCACTGGCACCGCGGTGCTCGATTACATCGGAGACCGATCAGTCACGTTCAAAGTCGCCGGCCGTGCGGGTCTCAACGGAGGGGAATGCGGCACGATCGACGTCGTCATCCCAAATTGTCACGTTCAGTTCCAGTTCACGGCGACAGCCAACGAAGCGACGGACGAGTTCATTAACTTTGGCGGCGGCCTCGTCGCCGGCGGACAACTCAGGGGCGACGTCGGGTCGACCGCCGACTTCCCGTTCACGAGCATCGATGGCCGAGAGTTAGGGTTCGAGCGGGCGACGACGCCGAACTAGCACCCGGTGTACGCGCTACTCCACCGCAGCCGCCACTGCGCCGGAGCGCCACGCTCAATGAGCGAGTACACGCCCCCGTCGCCATAATCGCGACTCAGCACGAGCGTCGGCGTCCGCCCCGGCCCGAGGCGAACAGCGGCCAGCACCTCGTTCGTCTCCAAATCGTCCTCGGACCCCGACGCGCGCTCGGAGTAGGCCGCGACCCACGCCGGAGGCTGATGCGTGCTGTCCCGCTCCGCGATCAAGAAGATGTGCTCCTCGCGGGGATTCGCTTCTTCGTTCACATGCCGCACCAGCACGGCCGCGATGCCGTCGATCCCCGGCGCGATCGAGAACCGGCCCGCGCGCTGCACCTCGAACGGCAACCCATGAAACGACGGCGCCGTGTCGTTGGGCAGTGTCGACGCCAGGCGCGCGATGTCCGACGTTCGAATGGTCGAATCGGCCGGCGTGAGCATCGCGATGGAGTCCATCGTCACCGCGACCGCATGCCCCGCCACGAATCCGACGGTCCACGGTCCCGGAACGCCGCCGGTCGCTCGATCAATCGAACGCACATGAGCCGTGGGCCACGCGGTGCATTCACCACCGAGCACACCGGCGGTCTTTGGCACAATCACCGCCGTGCCGATAAGCCCGCCGCGGGCGAATAGGTCGGCCTTGCCGCGGCTGATCCCGCCAGTGTCGAGCGTGGACACCGTGCCCAGCGTGCTGTCCGTAAAATGCGGGAAGACGATCGCGGCCTCGGTCTCATTGCTGCCAGCCACGAAGAGCACCGGCCCCGCGCTCGCATCCTCCCACGTGAGCGCCGCGCCCTGCGATGCGCTCGATGCCGCTGGCTTCTGACTCGGCGGAGCCGACGCTCGCTTCTCGCACGCGACAAGCGCGAACGCGAGCGCCAACGCCCCGAATTTCACTCCTTCGTCTCCAACCAGTCGTGCCCGACTCCGATATCCACCACGAGCGGCACGCTCAAATCCGCCGCGTGCTCCATCTCATGGCGGACGAGCCCCTCGACCGGCTCGAGCTCGCGCTCCGGCACCTCGAACACCAGCTCGTCATGCACTTGCAGCAGCATGCGCGCCTCCGGATGCTCGGCCCGCAATCGCCGGTCGATATGGATCATCGCGATCTTGATGAGGTCAGCCGCCGATCCCTGAATCGGCGAATTTTGCGCGGCCCGCTCACCGAATGCCCGAATATTGTAGTTCCGATCCCGTAGCTCGGGAATGTACCGCCGACGACCAAAGATCGTTTGCACATACCCCTGCGACCGGGCCTGCTCGATCGTGTTGTCCAAATAGGCGCGAATCCCGCCAAAACGCTCGAAGTACCGCGCGATGAACGCCTTCGCCTCGGCATGCTCGATCTTGAGCTGACGCGAGAGGGCATGCGGACCCTGACCATAGATCGTCGCGAAATTGACCGTTTTCGCCCTGGCCCGCATGACCGGTGTCACGAGATCGAGCGGCACATCGAACAGAATCGAGGCGGTCTGCCGATGGATATCGCCGCCAGCCTTGAACGCTTCGACGAATGCGGGATCATGCGACAGATGCGCCAGCAGCCGAAGCTCGATCTGCGAATAGTCGGCCGAAATGAGCAGGGACCCCGCCCGCGGAATGAATGCCCGCCGGATCTGCCGGCCCAGCTCACCCCGGATCGGGATATTCTGCAGATTCGGGTCGTTCGACGACAACCGCCCCGTCGCCGCCACCGTCTGGCTGAACGACGTGTGGACCCGGCCATCCGCCGGATGCACCATGAGCGGCAATGCGTCGAGATACGTGCCCTCGAGCTTGAACAGCTCCCGATACGAGAGCAGCAGCACAGGCAGCGTTTCGCCCTCATCCGCCAGCTCCTGCAACACGCTCGCGTCCGTCGACGCACCAGTCGCCGTCCGCTTTCTCACCGTGAGCTTGAGCTTATCGAACAGGATCGTCCTCAACTGCGGGTTCGAGTTGATGTTGAACCGCTCGCCCGCCTCAGCGTAAATCGCCTCCTCGACCCGCTCGCGCTCCGCCTGAAACTCCGCCTTCATCGCCCGCAACCGGCTCACATCGATCGTGATGCCAGCCGACTCCATCTCGGCCAACACCCCACTCAACGGGATCTCGATATCGTTGAACAAGGGCGCCAGCGCCAACTCCTGGAGCAGCGGCTCAAACACCGTCCGCAGCCGCCCGGCCGCGTCGACATCGGCGCCCGCATAGTCTCGAGCGCATGTGATCGGCACCTGATCGAACGGGATCGCGTTCTTCCCCTTGCCGCATAGATCTTCCTGCGTCGTCCGCGTCTGATCCAAAAACTCGAGCACCAACTGATCGAGCGAATGCGACCGACGCCCCGGATCCAGCACATAGCTCGCGATCATCGGGTCGAAGTCGACGCCCCGGAGCTCAATCCCCGCTCGTCTCAGGACGAGCAGCTGCCGCTTCGCATCGTACGCCGACTTGCGAACGCCCGCGTCCTCGAACAACAGCCGCAGCAAATCCAGCGTACCCGCCGGCAAATTCCGGGGCGACTCGACGCCGGCGGACAACGCCTTCGCCGCGATGCTCGTCCCCGTGATGACCAACTCGGTGCCGTCCGAGCGCCAGTCGCGATGGCCAAGCGGCAGATAGTACGCCGTATACGGCTCGAGCGAGAGCGCGATCCCCACGATGTTCGATCGCAGCGGATCGTCCACGATCGGCGCACCCGGCTCGGTCACCGTCGCCAACGTGAACGTGAATGATCCCGCTTGGCGCGCCTCGGCGATGACATTCTTTACAGCTTCTTCCGTCTCGACGGTCACATACAACGTCGGATGCGCCGCTGGACGCTCGGCCTCCACCACGCTCGACGCGGGCGTGGCACTCGTGGGACCGAGCTCCCTCACCAACGTGTTGAACTCGAGCTCCACATAAAGATGCCGCAGCCGGTCGCGATCCGGCTCCTGCACCGCCAGCGACTCGAGATCGAGTGTCACCGGCACGTCGTCGTGAATGGTCACCAGCCGCTTCGACAACCGCGCCTGATCGTGGTACTGGAGCAGCGCCTCCCGCGGCCGCTTCTTCGTGATCTCGCCCGCGTGATCGAGAATCGACTCCAGCGACCCATACGTCTTCACCAGTTCGGCCGCTGTCTTCTCACCGATCCCCGGCACGCCCGGGATGTTGTCCGACGTGTCCCCGACCATCGAGAAGTAGTCGGTGACGAGCGACGGCGGCACGCCGAGCCGCTCGTCCGCGTTCTCGACGCCGACCCAATGCTCCTTGATATCAGCCGGGCCACCGCGGCCAGGGTTCAGCAACCAGATGCCCGGCCGCACGAGCTGCTGAAAATCTTTGTCGCCCGAGACGATCACGACCGACACGCCTTTCTCGACGCCCTGCCGCGCCAGCGTCCCGATCACGTCGTCGGCCTCGTAGCCGTGACACGTGATCACCGGAATCTTGTTCGCCTCGAGCAGGGCCGAGATGCGCTCCATGCCCCGGTCGAAGTCGTTCTGCAGCTCCTCGCTCAGCTTCTGCCGCGTCGCCTTGTACGCCGCGTACTGCTCATGCCGGAACGAAAGGCCGGAGTCGAGAACCCAGCCGATGTACTCTCCGCCGGCCAGCCCATGATCCGACCGCAAAAGCTTCAAGAACGTCGCGATGCCCCAAGCGGCCGAGGTGTTCTCGCCGCGTTTGGTCGTCAGCGGCCGGGAAAGCAGCGCGTAGAACGCCCGGTAGATGAGGGCGTACCCGTCGACTAAGAAAAGGCGTGGGGCCTTGGGAGGTGTGACGTGAGCCATGCTGGACGAAAACTAAGGCCCCAGCATCTGGGCGATGAGAAATAAGGCGGTCGTCGCCGCCCCCACCCGAACGTTGTCGTCAATGACCGACCGGGGCCACTCGGCCACCGTCGCCGCGGCGGCCAGTATCAGCGCAAGTCTCAAGCTCAGGCCCGCGAGCTGATAGGCCCCGAAGAATGTCACCAGAAAACACGCCGCGCTCCCCTCGACCGACTTGCCTGACTTGCCAAAATTGCTAGTCGGGATGAGTCGCCCGCCGAGCGGCATGCCCACGAGCGCGGCGCTCGCGTCACCCGCGGCCGCGGCCCAAGTGACGGCGATCGCGCCCGGTACTGGTAGAACCCACACGGCCGCGAGGCACACCAAAATGAGCCACGTCGCTCCGGTCCAGCGGTCGTTCTCCTCTCGGCGCAAGAGCGGACCAACGGTCCGAGTAAACGCGGCCCCGACCGCGGCGATCCGCGCGCGTGTGATCTCGATCGCGACCGCGACCGCGAGCATGCCGCTCAACAGTGCGAGCACGACGAGCCGAGGCACGCCCGCCGTGAGCGAGAGCGGCACGGCCGCGAAGACGAGATGCAGTGCTTTCCGCGCCAGCTCGCGCGTCATCGAGCGGAGCGCGCCTGTGCGACGAGGGTCCCCAGCATGGCTTGGCTCTCTTGCGTCAACCGCGTGTGGTCGAATTTGAGCCGGCCGAAGTACCGGGTATAGACCCAGATCTCGACGTCGGGCTCGACGAACACTTGATCGGGATCGCCAAGCTGAACATAAGCGCGGCAACGGTCTGTCCCCCAGCCATACCGCCGATCCGCCTCGTGCACCCGCTCGAGATAGTCCAACAGCGGCTCGCGGTGCGGGTCCCACAGCGCGAGTCGTTGGATGAAGCCGTCGCGTCCAACGATCACGCGCGACGCGGGCGCGGCGGGCGAGGCAGGTCTCGCATATGGGACATCGGCGCTCGTGCTCGCGCAGGCCAAACCCGCGACGGCCATCAACGATCGCGCTAGTAGTTGCGCTCGCATCTGTCGGATGATTACCTTCGCCTCGTGACGCGCGAGCGCCTGGTCGGAGAAACGATGGGCGGATATACGATCCGCGCCCTCGTTGGCGAAGGCGGCACGTCGACCGTGTATCGCGCCGAGCACCCGCAGCATGGTCCGGTCGCGCTCAAGGTGCTGCGGGAAAAGTTGCGGCAGGACAGGACCGCCGTCGAGCGGTTCCTCCGCGAAGCCCGATACGGCACGCGGGTCATCCATCCCAACGTCGTCCGCACGATCGAGATCGGCCAGGGCGCCGACTCCACGCATTTTCTCGCCATCGAGTGGGCGGGTGGCGAGCTCTTGGAGAAGTACGCGAAGAAGAACGCGCCGCTCCCACCCCCGTTGGTGGCCGAGATCGTCATGCAAATCGCGGGCGCGGTCGGGGCCGCGCACGCGGCGGGCATCGTGCACCGCGATCTCAAGCCCGAGAACGTCATGTTCGATCCCTCGAACAATCGGGTCAAGCTGCTCGATTTCGGGATCGCGACGGACACGGACCCCGCCACCGACGAGCGTCTCACGCGCGCCGGATTCTTCGTCGGCACCCTCATGTATGTCGCGCCCGAAGCGCTCTCGGGCGAGATCGTCACGCCGGCCGCCGACCAGTACAGCTTGGCGACGATCGCCTATTACCTGCTGACGGGCGCGCTGCCGTTCACCGCGCGCAGCCCGCGCGAGATGTTCACGCAACTCTTGACCCAGCCGCCGATCCCGCTCAACCGCGCGAAAGCGGGCCTCGTGTTCCCACCGGCGGTCGAGGCGGTGATCATGAAGGCGCTCAGCAAGCAGCCCGGCGGTCGCTATCCCGACGCCGTCGCATTCGCATCGGCGCTCCGCGACGCACTGCTGGCCCAGAAGGCCGATGCCGGATTGTTCGGCAAGGTCAAAGGCCTCTTCGGGACGAAGAAGTAGCTCGTCCCTGATTGTCCCTAACGCAGAATCGCCGCGACCTGGCCCGAAGCCCGCAATAGCGCGGCCTTCGCGTCGACCGGATCGACAGGCAGCCACACGGTAAACGTCGACCCGCGCCCGACCTCGGATTCGACGGTGATCTCGCCGCCGATGAGTCGCGCGAGACGGCGCGAGATCGAAAGCCCGAGCCCCGTGCCGCGCCGCACCGAGTCCCCACGCGGCCCCGCGTTCACCTGCTCGAACTCATCGAAGATCCGCTCGCAGTCTGCCGCCGCGATGCCGATCCCGGTGTCGCTCACCGAGAGCGCGACCCAGATGCCGTCCGGCGGCAAGCTGGGCGGAGCCGCATCCTCGCCTGAGACGACGCGTCCCTTGACCGCAATGCCGCCATCGGTCGTGTACTTGACCGCGTTACTCAGCAGATTCAACAAAATTTGTCGCACGTGCGATGGATCCGTCCGCAACCGCGGCAATGACGCCGGGATCGCCATCGACACCGTGAGCCCCCGCTCGTTCGCGAGCGGCTCGACCTCAGTCGCGACATCGAGCACGAACGGCCGGAGATCGAGGTGCTCCGTATGCACCTCCATCCGCCCCGCCGTCATCTTCGCGAGATCGAGCACCTGATCGACGAGATGCCGGAGATGCAGCGCCGAGGCCTCGATTCGCTGCACGGGCCCGACCTGGCGCGGTTGGAGCTCGCCATAGACGCCGTCGCGCAAGAGATCCACGAAGCCGACGATGGCATTGAGCGGCGTCCGAAGCTCGTGCGACACATTCGCCAGAAACTCGCTCTTCGCCCGGTTCGCCCGCAGCAACTCGGCCGACAGCCGCTCCAGCTCCGCCGAACGCTCGGCCACTCGCCGCGTCAGCCGTCGCTCATGCACGAGCGCCAACGTCAGCGCAATGAGCGTCGCCCCGCCGACCGCCCAGAGCCCATACCGCAGCAGCGCCAACGCCGGCGACCGCGCGAGCTCGCGATCGGCGATGTAGAGCGCCGTGAACGCGAAGACCGCAACGGCGGCCAACGCGACGGAAGAGAATCGGACAGGAGCGCGCATGAAAGACCGAGCGAGACCGATTAGCCTCAAGGGCATGTACGATACACTGCTGGATTTGCTAGCGAAACGGTCCGCGCGGCGCGGCGACTTCACGCTCTCCTCGGGGAAGAAGTCGTCACTCTACATCGACGCCCGCCTGACGACGATGAGTCCCGACGGCCTCGCCCTCATCGGCCCCCTGGCCTTGAGCGCCCTCCGCGCCGCCAAATGGGACTTCGACTCCGCCGGTGGGCTCACCCTCGGCGCCGACCCGATCTCCTACGCGATCGCCTTCGCCAGCGCGCTCCCCGGCAACGGCCCGCTCGTCCGCGCGTTCACCGTGCGCAAAGAAGCGAAAACGCACGGCACCGGTAAGTTGATCGAAGGTCCCTACCGTGAGGGCGACCACGTCGTCATCGTCGAGGACGTCATCACCACCGGCGGCTCGGCGCTCCGCGCGGCTGAGGCAGTTAAAAATGCCGGCGGCCGCATCTCAGGGGTCTTGGCGCTCGTCGACCGCGAGGAGGGCGGCCGCCAGGCGATCGAGAACGCAGGCCTGGCCGTGCTTTCACTGGCGCGCGCGGCCGACATTATCGAGCGCCTCTAGCCCGCTACTTGCCAACGCAAAACTCGGCGAATACGCGGTCTAAGATATCCTCGGTGTCGACAACCCCGATGATATCCTCGAGGGCGTGAACGGCCGCCCTCAGGTGCACCGCCGCGACCACGACCGGCACCGCCCCGCTCGACCAGGCGCGCTGGAATTCGTCTAGTTCGCTAGCCGCCGCCGCGAGATTCGCGCGGTGCCGTGCTCGCGTGACTATCGGCACGTCAGCATCGGCGGGCGCCGCACCGATTGCGCGGTATACCGCCTCGACTAACTCACTCAAACCTCGGCCGGTCTCCGCGCTCACGCCGTCTCTATCATGCAAATCGGCCTTGGTGAGCACGGGAACGACGGGCGCTGACGCCAGAGTTTTCACTCGGGCGACCGCGTCGTCGAGTGCGCCTTGCGACTCAGCGCACGCCAACACCGCGTGGGCATCGCGGAGATACCGTTCGCTGACTTCGATGCCGAGGCGCTCCACAACGTCAGTGGTATCGCGGAGGCCCGCGGTGTCGACCAGCCGCAATGGGTAGGGAGCGCCGGTGGGTTCGACCAGTGCTTCGATGGCATCACGCGTGGTCCCGGGGATTTCGGTGACCAGGGCACGCGCCCGGCCCAGTATGGCGTTGAAAAGCGATGACTTGCCGGCGTTCGGCGGTCCGGCGATCACGACGAGCGCGCCATCCCGAATGAGCTCGCCGACGGGCGCGGTGGCGAGCAGTTGCGCCAGCGATTTCGCGGCGGTCGCGGACGCCGAGGCGACGCGCTCGCGTGGAATCGGGCCATCGTCTTCCTCCGGGAAGTCGATGTCGTACGCGATCAGCGCCTCGGTGTCGAGCAACGCCGACCGAAGCGCGGCGACGCGGCGGGAGAGTCCGCCATCGAGCTGCGAGAGGGCCGCACGCTGGGCTGACAGGCTGCGGGCATCGACGAGATCGCCGATCGCCTCGGCCTGCGCGAGATCCAGCTTGCCGTTGAGCACCGCGCGCCGCGTGAACTCGCCCTCGTGCGCGGGACGCGCGCCGGCCGCGACCAGGGCGGCCAGCACCGCGGCGGGGACGATCGCGCCGCCGTGCGTTGAGATCTCGAGCTCGTGCTCGCCCGTGAACGAGTGCGGCGCCTCGTACGACGTCGCGATTGGACGATCGAGCACCTCACCGCTTGCCGGATCCCGTATGGTGACGAGCGTTGCGCGGCGTGGCGTTAGCGGCCACGGCGTGATCACCGACTCGGCGATCGACCACGTCTTTGGACCGCTCACCCTGACGAGCGCGAGTGCTCCTCGACCTGCTGCGGTGGCAATGGCCGCGATCGTGTCGTCAGAGAGCACACGTGCTTCCGGGTGCGAGCGCGATCACGTCACTGGCCCGGGGATGGTCTTTGAGCAGCGCATCGAGTCGACGTTTGGCATCGTACGGACCGGAGGTCACATGGTGGAATGTGCCCCAGTGATACGGTATGAGGTAGCGCGCGCCAAGCCTCTCGAATAGGACCAGGGCATCATCGCTCGACAAGTGATTGCGGCGGAACCCTGGGCGCCACCACGGGGCTTTGCCAATCGGCAGCAGTGCTATGTCGACGGGTCCCATTTCGTGCGTCTTCGAGGTCAGTCCCGTGTCGCCCGCGAAGAATATGCTCGCTTCGCTTGCATCCAACCGATACATATTCGCGCCGCCCACCACACGATGCTTAGCTTTCGCGGCCTGAATTGACAGACCGCCTACGGATACAGTCTCCCCCGGTGCTACTCCAACACCATTGAGCCGACGAGCCACGGCCGGCGGTGCGAATAGCGGAATATTGGGGGGAAGTGTGT
>DASRDS010000341.1:0-2760 GCA_035652495.1 Gemmatimonadaceae bacterium | reverse complement strand
GGCGACAGCGTCGTAACTTTCTGGTGCCACCAGCCGTGCGAGGCAATCTCATGACCCTCGGCGGCGATCCGGCGCACAACATTTGGATGATGCTTGGCGATCCAACCCAGCGTAAAGAACGTCCCCCGGATCCCGTGACGGGACATCAAATCGAGCAGCCGGTCCACGGCGGCCTGAATGCGGCTCGGGAAGCGCGGCCACTGGTCGCGCGACACGACGCCCTCGAATGCGCTGACCTGGAAGTAGTCTTCCACATCAACGGTGAAGAAATGCTTTGTCACCGGTGTGCTCGAGTTTAGCATTTGTCGCCTAAGGCTCGATTCGCAGTTAGAGTGCCATTCATGAGCCTCCGTTAACTCACAACTACGATGGTCAGTGTAGCGCGGGCGCAACAGAAGGCACTCGGCTCTGCCACGAGTCTGTGCGCGTTGGTCCTGATAGCCCGATTGACGTTGAAGCCGCTCGGCGGTCCGCTGCCGTCCGGGTTCCATTGGTGTGTCTTCTGCGGCTCGTTCGGGGTCGCCGATTTCCTGCTCAACATCGCGCTCTTCATTCCCTTGGGGTGGGGACTGCGCACGGCCGGCTTTCGGCGTTGGCACATCTATTTGTTCGGTTTTCTCCTCGCAGTGACGATCGAAACGCTCCAGAATTACGTCATTTCGGGACGCGAAGCTGGCTTGAATGACTGCATCGCCAACCCGCTGGGCGGAATCATCGGTGTGTGGCTGGCCGATCACATGCGGCTCATTTTCACGCCAGATCCGAGAACCAGCCGGCGTCTTGTGCTCGGCGCGGCAGGCGCCTGGCTGGCGCTCGCGGCCGTCATCCCGTGGCTCATGGGACCCTCGCTCCCTCGCACGCAATATTGGGAGCAGGTCACCGCGGATCTGCCGAATCTTGGCAAATATCGCGGCCAGATCCTGTCAGCGACGTTCAACGACCAACCGTTCCGGTCCGGCCGGCTATCGGACTCCGCCAGCGCGGCGATGCGCGCGACAATTTTGCAGGGCCGCGCGCATATCGCGGTCACCACCATCCCGGCGCCCAACGTCGGCGGCCATTTGGCGCCCATCGTCAGCGCGGCCGACGGTGAGCGTCAGCAGATCTTCATGGTCGCATGCGCCGGCCAGGATCTCATCCTCGGCGTCCGCACGCGGCTCGACTACCTCAAGTTCCACTCGCCCGCGCATCGGTTGCACGGCGTCATTCCGTGCGATACGGTCACGACGCACCCGGACACCGTCCGGATCGCCGCCGACGTCGACCGCGCGGGCCTACTGCTCTCGGCGGAGCGCGATGGGAAGATCGCCTCCTCGCGGCCGGATGCCGGCGCCTGGCAAGGATGGCGGCTCCTCATCTCGGACATCTACGGGAAGCAAGCCCGCTACGGCCAGTATCTGACCGCGCTCTGGACGCTCGTGTGGCTCTTTCCGCTGGGATACTGGTTGGGCCGGAGCGCGGGCGGCTGGCGGTTCCAACTCGGGGTCAGTGTTGCCACACTGCTCGTTTCGCTCGCTATCATACCTGTGAGCGTCGGCTCGCGGCTGGCGCCGGACCACGTTTGGATCGCGGGCGTTTTCGGACTGCTGCTGGGTTTCTTATGGACTCGCACACCGTTGTCACTGGACTGGACGCCGTCATAGGCGTGGTCCGCTACGTCTTCCTCGGCGGCGCGGCCCTCGCGGGCCTCGTTTGCGCCGGGGATTGGATGGTGAGGACACGACGGCTCAGCCCATTTGGCGCGCCAGCGCGATTTTTCCGAAAGACGATCGATCCCGCCATCGCGCCCGTCGAGCGTGTCGTCATCCGCTCGGGCGGCATGCCGACCGCCGCACCACTGTGGGCGCTGCTTGGGGTAATCATCGTCGGCATCATCGCGCTGAGTCTCCTCAATTTCGCTCGCGACAACGTCATTGGCGTGCTCTGGGCCCTCGACCACGGGCCGCGCGCGATCGCCCTCCTAGTCATGGGATGGATCCTCGGGATCCTGGAGCTCGCGCTCATCGTGCGCGTGATCGCCTCGTGGGTTAGAATCTCGCCGTATTCGCGCTGGATTCGCTGGTCATTCACGCTGACCGAGTGGCTCGTGGCTCCGCTCCGCAAGCGGCTTCCGACAGTCGGGATGTTCGACATCTCGCCGATTGTCGCGTATGCGATTCTCTGGGCAATCGGAGCGCTCGCGCAACGCATCATCGCGATTCAGTAGCGGACCGTTTTTGATTCGACGCCAGTCCCGTAACGAAGGACGAAAAAAACCAACATTCGGGCATGGATTCTGATATTGATGTCAGAGCCCCATGCCGATCGAACAACAGCCCGATGCTTCGGCCCCACCGCCGAAGCGTAATTCTCATCGCACCGTTCCTCCTCCGTCGGAGCAGGCGATCTCGATACCAAAGAGTATCGAGCTACCGGCGCGCGGCCATCTGCGACGCACGAGCGAGGTCGACTACGTCGATGCTTACTTCGATGGCGGCATGGGGTGGGTGTTGCGAGAACGGCTACGGTGGGTCGAGTCGGTGCTGCCACGCACACCGGTCGATGCGATTCTCGAGATCGGTTACGGCAGCGGCGTGTTCATGTACACCCTTGCACGACACGCCCGCGCCTTGTTCGGCGTCGAGGTGCACGGACATGGCCAGACCGTTCGCGACCGGTTGCGTGAGGACACCATCGATCTTTCAGCCGCGCAAGGCAGCGGAATGGAACTGCCGTATCGCGACGGCTCGTTCGATGCCGTCGTCATCGTGAGCGCGCTGG
>DASRDS010000340.1:0-9725 GCA_035652495.1 Gemmatimonadaceae bacterium | reverse complement strand
TCGCCAAAGACTTCAAGCAGCTCGAAGTCTCGGCCACCGCCGCCAACGCCGACTCCCAGCTTCTGGCCCTGAAGCAGAAGATGGGCCTCCTCGGCGCCGGCGCCGCGCCGGATAACCGGCAACTCGGCGCCGGCGGTCAGGCGCACGAAGAGATCGTGCATGACGCCGAGGTCGAGGCACCAGACGACAAGAAATCCGCGTGACGGTGGACACATCAGCGTGATCGATTTGCATACGGCACCGCATCACTGCTTGCCTATGTCGGTCTGAGCAAAGCCCAGATACGAGAGGGTTCGCGTGAGCCGTGGCATTCCCACATGATCCATAATGGTACCGAGCACAGGTGTGAGCGCTGACGGTCGTCAGGGCGGTACTACCGCGGGCCAGAAGCCCATGCGGGTCGGGCCGATCCTGACGGCGATCGTGCTGACAGGACTGCTCCTTTGGATGTTCCTCAAGACATCCAACGTCTTCCTCCTGGTGTTCCTCGCGTCGCTCCTGGCGCTGTATCTCGGCGCGGTCGCCGACTGGATCGCGCGCCGAACGCAGCTGCCGCGCCCCATCGCGTTCTGGCTCGGCGCGGTCCTCACGCTGTCCGTCGGCGCCGGTATCATCGGCCTCCTCGTGCCACCGGTTGTCCAGCAGACGCAAGAGCTGCTCGGGTTGGTGCCGTCGATTGTCGGGGCGTTTCAGCGAGAGATCGCGGCGCTCTCGGCCAAGTTTCCCTCGCTGGCGAAGCAGATCGGGCCGATCCAGGACCAGGTGCTGAACAACCTCCCCGGCCAGATCTCATCCGTCGTCGGCGATGTGGTGCCGCGTGTGTTCTCGGTGCTCGAGGCGATCACGGTGCTCTTCACGGTGGTCGTGATGGGCATCTACCTCGCGCTCGAGCCGGCGGTCTATCGCGAGTGGGTGATCGCGCTGTTCCCGCCGGTCCATCGCGATTTGGTGCGCGACATTTTCGGGGACATGGGCTCCAAGCTGCGTGATTACATCGTCGCGCAACTCCTGACGATGGTGATCCTCGGCGCGCTAACCGCTGTTGGTCTCTGGGTGATTCGCGTGCCGTTCTGGCTGACCTTCGGTGTGTTGAGCGCCGTCGCGGCGATTATCCCGGTGTACGGCGTGCTGCTCTCGACGACGGTGCCGGCCCTGTTCGTGATCAGTCAGCCGAACGGACTCGTGCGCGCCGCGCTGGTCCTGGCGCTCGGCGTGGCGATTCACGTCATCGAGGGCAACTTCGTCGCCCCGAACATCATGTCGAAGCGCGTGGACCTGCCGCCGGTCCTGACGATGATCGCCGTGCTGGTGTTCGGCGAGTTGCTCGGCCCGGTCGGGCTCCTCGTGTCGATTCCGCTGCTGGTCGTCATCATGGTCCTCGTCCATCGTTTGCTCGTCGCGCGACTGTACGAGGGACGCGGATTCCGTCGCGCGCGCCGCGATGGGCCGATAACGGTGCGCGTGCCGGCGGCCGAGGGCGGCGGGACAGGCGGCGTCGCCGTCTCGGCGTTTGACGGCGTGCCGCTCGACATCATCGCGCTGTCGGAGCGAACCCGCGCCGGTCCGACGTAGCGCTCGCGTAGCGATGATATTGGTGATGGCGCGGTGATAGGCTTCGGCCTTCGTCGCGCCATTTTCGTCTCCCCTTCTTTCTTCTGGAGACGACAATGTGTTTCGCGAAGGTATTCGACAGCTGCTCCAACGTCGCGTGGTCGACGGCTCTCTACGACTATTGCGCGGTGATGCGGTTCCTCCCGTGCATTTTCGGGTTCTAGCGCGCCGATGACCCCCATCCTGTCGCTCCGCGCGCTCCAAAAATCGTATCGCAGCGGCGTCCCCGGCTGCTCAGCCGCCGTACGCGTGCTCCGCCGCGTCAATCTCGACGTCGTCCAGGGCGAAATCGTGGGAGTCGCCGGAGCGGCAGGTTCGGGGAAGTCCACATTGCTGCTCTGCGCCGCCGGTCTGTTGCGGCCCGACGCCGGCACCGTCGAACGCCCACGCGCCAGGGCGTATGTCGCCGTCTTCCCACCAGCCTACCGTTGGATGGCGGTCCTGGATCTCATCTCGCTCATGGCGCGCGCGCATCGGCCGCACACGGTTCGCGAGTCACTCGACCGCGTCGGTCTCGGCGCCGAGCTCGCGCGCCCGGTCGGCGCGCTGTCGCCGGACGCGTTGGCGCGCTTGCACATCGCCTATCTCCTGGTGACGCTGCCCGTGCTGGCGCTTATCGATGGACCACTGTCGGCGCTCGTCAGTCTATTGCCGGCAGCCGGAGTCACCGTCGTGGTCGCGGCACGCAACGCGCTCGCGGTCGCCGCGATCGCGACCCGCGTGGTCATGCTCGCGGATGGCGTGGTGCGCGGCTGATCGGCCGATTCGAATCTCCGGAGAGTTTCCCAGCTTTGCTTACTTGATCACGGAGTCGTTGAACTGCTAGCAGGGCAAACAACGCCCTGCTAGCTTCCGACTCCCGATGCCCTCCGCGCCGCCTTTCCTTCTTTACGACACGATGGCGCGCAAGGTCGAGCCGTTCGCCCCGGCGGACGGACAGACCGTGCGCCTCTACACGTGCGGTCCCACGGTCTACAATTTCGCGCACATCGGGAATTTTCGAACGTTTTTGTTCGAGGATCTCCTCCGTCGCGCGTTTAAGCTCCGTGGCTGGAGCGTCGATCAGGCGATGAATCTGACCGATGTCGAGGACAAGATCATCGCCAAGGCCGTGAGGGAAGGCGTGAAGATCGGCGACATCACGGCGCCGATGGTCACGCAGTTCTTCAAGGATCTGGATTACTTGAAGATTCAGCGTGCCGAGCACTATCCGCGGGCGACGGAGTTCATCCCGCAGATGATCGCGCTCGTACAGAAGCTGCAGGAGCGCGGGCTCGCGTATCGCGCTGACGACGGCTCGGTCTACTTCGCGATTCGTCGCTTTCCGGGCTATGGGCGGCTCTCGCGTCTGGACACGCGTGAGATCATGGCTGGCGCTCGCGTGTCGAGTGACGACTACTCGAAGGAGAACGCGCAGGATTTCGCGCTCTGGAAGGCCGCGAAGCCTGAGGACGAGCAGACCGGAGCGGCGTGGGACTCGCCGTGGGGACGTGGTCGCCCAGGGTGGCATCTCGAGTGCTCGGCCATGGCGATGGAGATCCTGGGCCATACGCTCGATCTCCATTGCGGCGGCATCGATCTCATCTTCCCGCATCATGAGGACGAGATCGCCCAGTCGGAGGGCGCGACCGGGGTCACGTTCTCCCGGCACTGGTGCCATGGGGAGTTTTTGCTGATGGAGGGCGCCAAGATGGCGAAACGGGTCGGCAACGTTGTCACCGTTGCTGACCTGCAAGGGGAGGGCATCCCCGCCGCCGCTGTTCGGCACCTCATCTACAACACCCATTACCGGCAGGTGCTGAACCTGACGGACGAGGGACTGGAGGCGTCCAAGGCCGCCGTCATGCATCTGGTTGAGCTCGCTGAGCGGTTGGATTCGCCGATGCCTGGGAGCGGCACTCCGGCGATGGCGGCCGCCGAGGCCGAGTTGGAGCAGGCGATTCGGGATGCTTTGTTCGACGATTTGAACTCTCCGCGTGCGCTCGCCGCGGTGTTCAATTTTGTCCGGGCAGCGAATGCCGACCTCGACCGTAAGGGCGGCGACACCTCGGCTATCTTTTTGGCTCGCAAGGCTCTCCAGTTCATCGAGGACACGCTGGGCATCGTTCCGGCTAAGCGTTTGATGGGTATTTATCCGCCCCGCGATGGCGCTGCCGACGAGATCACCGTGTGGGTGAATGGCCGGCTCAAGGAACGGGCAGACGCGAGGGCCGCGAGGGACTTCGCCAAGTCGGATGCGATCAGGGATGAGCTCGCTTCCCGTGGCATCCAGATCAAGGACTCCGGCGTCGGGACCACGTGGACGAAGGTCCGTTAGCTCGACCGTGTAACGGCCGATCTCCTAACGCGTTGACACTCGTTCACCAGTCGAGTATTCTACGGGCTCGCGCAAAATAGCTGTGCTGACGTAGCTCAATTGGCAGAGCAGCTGATTTGTAATCAGCAGGTTGCGAGTTCAAGTCTCGCCGTCAGCTCTCTTTGAGGACACGTCAGTGCGGCTTTTCGCGTGGTAGCTCACGGTGGGGTACCCAAGTGGCCAACGGGAGCAGACTGTAAATCTGCCGGCGTATGCCTTCGAAGGTTCGAATCCTTCCCCCACCATTTTTGGGGGACGCGGGAGTAGCTCAGTTGGTAGAGCGCAAGCCTTCCAAGCTTGATGTCGCGGGTTCGAGCCCCGTCTCCCGCTTGTTGCGCAGGCTTTTGCGGTCGCAGTTGCTGTTGCGGTAGCAGTTCTGATGAGCGGGAGTCGAGCCAAAGGCGAGACGACAGTAAATAGGAGAGCTACGCGAGCCCAGCGGGTCGCTGCGGCCGCGATGCAAAGTGATAAGCAAGCGCAGTAGCTCACGGAATGTGATGTAGCGAACGCTCGCAAAATAGGAGAGCTACGCGAGCCCAGCGGGTCGCTGCGGCCGCGATGCAAAGTGATAAGCAAGCGCAGTAGCTCACGGAATGTGATGTAGCGAACGCTCGCGTAGCTCAGTCGGTAGAGCACACCCTTGGTAAGGGTGAGGTCATCGGTTCAATCCCGATCGCGAGCTTGGGCGTAGGACACTTAACACGGATGCAGATTTAAAAAATGGCAAAGGCAAAGTTTGAGCGGACGAAGCCGCACGTAAACGTTGGCACCATTGGTCACGTCGACCACGGGAAGACGACGCTGACCGCGGCTATCACTTCGATTCAGGCCTCGAAGGGTCTGGCTCAAAAGGTGGCGTTCGATCAAATCGACAAGGCGCCGGAAGAGCGCGAGCGTGGCATCACGATCGCGACGGCGCACGTGGAGTATGAGAGCGACCAGCGGCACTATGCGCACGTCGACTGCCCGGGTCACGCGGATTATGTGAAGAACATGATCACGGGTGCCGCGCAGATGGATGGTGCGATCCTCGTGGTGTCGGCGGCGGACGGCCCGATGCCGCAGACGCGCGAGCACATCCTGCTCGCCCGTCAGGTCAACGTGCCGTACATCGTCGTGTTCATGAACAAGGTCGACGCCGTCGACGATCCGGAGCTCTTGGATCTCGTCGAGCTCGAGGTTCGTGAGTTGCTGTCCGCGTACGAGTTCCCGGGCGACGAGATCCCGGTCATTCGTGGCTCGGCGCTCAAGGCGCTCGAGAGCGGCGATGCGAATTCCGAGTGGGGCAAGAAGATCGGCGAGCTCATGGCCGCGCTGGATTCGTATATCCCGGTTCCAAAGCGCGAGGTGGACAAGCCGTTCCTGATGCCGGTCGAAGACGTGTTCTCGATCACGGGTCGTGGCACGGTCGCGACCGGTCGTATCGAGCGTGGCAAGATCAAGGTTGGCGAGGAGCTGGCGCTGGTCGGCTTCGGCAGCGACAAGAAGACGGTCGTCACCGGCGTCGAGATGTTCCGCAAGCTGCTCGATGACGGTCAGGCCGGCGACAACGTCGGACTGCTGCTCCGTGGTCTCGGCAAGGAAGACGTCGAGCGCGGCATGGTGCTGTCCAAGCCGGGCGCGATCACGCCGCACACACACTTCGAGGCCGAAGTGTACGTGCTGACCAAGGAAGAGGGCGGCCGGCACACCCCGTTCTTCAAGGGGTATCGTCCGCAGTTCTATTTCCGTACGACGGACGTCACGGGAAGCGTCGAGCTGCCTGCCGGCACCGAGATGGTCATGCCGGGCGACAACATCCAGATGACGATCGAGCTGATTACGCCGATCGCCATGGATGAGGGTCTGCGGTTCGCCATCCGTGAGGGTGGCCGCACCGTTGGCGCCGGCGTCGTCACCAAAATCAAGAAGTAATCATGCCTCGCGAAAAAATCATTCTGGCGTGCAACGAGTGTAAGAACCGCAACTACTTCACCACGAAGAACAAGCGCACGCATCCCGAGCGCGTCGAGTGGAAGAAGTATTGCCCGCGGTGCAACAAGCACCTCGTGCACAAGGAAACCAAGTAGTATGGCCGTCGACGTGGCGCGAGCTGGTGAGCAGGGCAAGGAAAGCGTCATCACGCGATTCAACGCCTGGGTGCGGACGCTGCCGTCGACGTACCGGGCGATCGTGAACGAGATGCGTCGGGTGACGTGGCCCAGCGTTCAGGAGACGCGGCAGTTGTCGGTGATGGTCATCGTTCTTTCGTTATTCATTGGCGGCGTTATCGCCATCATGGATGTCAGCTTTCAAGCGATACTGGTGCGATGGATTCCGCAGCTCTTCACGCGTTGACGATGGAGCATCGCTGGTACGCGATTCAGACGACTGCCGGCCATGAGAACAAGGTCCGGTCGCTGATTCAGCGGAAGATCGAGCAGGACCCGGCACCGGCCGAGTCCCGCTCGATCCGTCAGGCGTTGGTTCCGACGCAGGAAGTCGTCGAGATCAAGAATGGCAAGAAGGTGAATGTGGAGCGGAAGATGTACCCTGGGTACGTGCTCGTTGAGATGGTGATGAATCAGGAAACGATTCATACCATCAACGGCATCCAAGGGGTGATCAAGTTCGTCGGCCACGATCGGCTGCCGCAGCCGCTGCGGCCTGACGAGGTCAATCGGCTGCTCGGCATCGCGACTGACGCGGAGCCTGAGGAGCCGAAAGAGGAGATTCCGTTTCTGGTTGGGCAGGCTGTCGCTATCACCGAAGGGCCTTTCACGGACTTCAACGGGACCGTCGAAGAAGTCATGCCTGACAAGGGTAAGGTCCGCGTGTCGGTTTCTTTGTTCGGCCGGCCAACATCGGTCGAATTGGATTACCTGCAGTTAAAGGCTTATTGAGATAGTTGGGCGTTGCATGGTTGGGTCGCGCTGGATGGCGCCGGGGTAGCGGTGCCACGAGTAGCGGTGCCACGGGTAGCGATGCGACGCGAAGGGTTGGAAGGGTAGGTGCAGGTAGCGCGAGCGCACGAAGCGAAGCGAGTGCGCGCAGCGCAAAAAAGTAGGCCGTCGGGTACCACGCCGACGTTAAAAGAACAGTGGGAGTCGTAGGAACGACGCTAAGTGAGGGAGAGGCATGGCGAAAAAAGTTACGGGATTCGTGAAGCTCCAGATTCCAGCGGGGCGCGCGAATCCGGCACCTCCTGTGGGTACCGCACTGGGCCCGCAGGGGATCAACATCATGGCGTTCGTGAAGGAGTTCAACGCACGCACGCAGGGCCAGGATACCATCCTGCCCGTCGAAGTCACGATCTATAGTGACAAGTCGTTCACGTTCATCACGAAGACCCCGCCCGCGGCCGTGCTGCTGAAGAAGGAGGCGGGCGTCGAAAAGGGCTCGGGCACGCCGAATAAGCAGAAGGTCGGGTCGGTGACCAAGGCGCAGATCCGGAAGATCGCCGAGATCAAGCTCCCGGACCTGAACTGCGACACGATCGAGTCGGCCGAGGCGATGGTCGCGGGCGCCGCGCGTTCGATGGGCATCGAGGTGAAAGGCTGATGCACACGCACGGCAAGAAGTACACGGATGCGGCGAAGCGGCTGCCCATTGGGGCGCCGCAACCGTCGCGCACGGCCCTCGAGCTCGTGAAGCAGACGGCCTATGCCAAGTTCGACGAGACCGTCGAGGTCTCGGTGCATCTTGGCGTCGACCCACGCCACGCCGACCAGCTGGTTCGCGGCACGGTCGTTCTGCCGGCGGGCACGGGTAAGTCCGTCCGCGTGCTGGTGATCGCGATCGGCGACAAGGCCCGCGATGCGCAGGTCGCGGGCGCCGATTTCGTCGGCGTCGAGTACATCCAGAAGATCAAGGATGGCTGGATGGACTTCGACGTGATGATCGCCACGCCGGACCAGATGGGCCAAGTCGGCCAACTCGGCCGCGTTCTCGGTCCCCGCGGTCTCATGCCGAACCCAAAGGCCGGGACGGTGACGCCGGACGTGACCCGCGCGGTGCGCGACACGAAGGCCGGCAAGATCGAGTTCCGCGTCGATAAGGGCGGCAACCTCCATGCGCCGATCGGCAAGGTCTCGTTCGCGGTGGATGCGCTGCAGACGAACTTCAACGCGCTGATGGAGACGGTGGTGCGCTCCAAGCCGGCCGCGGCGAAGGGCGTGTACATCAAGAACGTCGTGATCTCGAGCACGATGGGCCCGGGCATCACGATCGATACCACGCCCTATCGGTAGCCGATATGAAACGCACTGAGAAAGAAGCTCTGGTGTCAGAGCTCGAAACCAAGATCAAGGGCGCCAAGGCGCTGTATTACACTGACTTCACGGGACTGAACGTGAAGCAGGTGACGGATCTCCGCCGCCGCTTTCGCAAGAATGGCGTCGAGTACGTCGTGATCAAGAATTCCCTGGCGCTTCGCGCCGTGAATCAGAGTGGGCTGACCGGTACCAAACTGAAAGGACCGACCGGCATTGTCATTGGCAAAGACCCAGTGGCCGCCGCCAAAGTCCTGACGGATTTCGCCAAAGAATTCGAGAAGCCGGCCGTCAAAGGCGGGTTGCTCGATGGTAAGGCGATCGACAAGGCGCAGATTGCGAAACTCGCGACGATGCCGTCGCGGGAGCAGCTCCTCGCCAACCTCGGCGCCGCGCTCCAATCGCCGTTGGCCGGATTCGCCGGCGCGCTCAACGGTGTGCTGTCCACGTTCGCCGGCGCGCTCGAGGCGTTGCGCGCCCAGCGCGAAGGGTGACCCTCCCCGTACTATATTAGAGAGACGACACAATGGCTAACGCAACGCAGCTCAGCAGCGACGATATCCTCGAAGCGATCGGCAATATGTCGGTCTTCGAGCTCGCCGAGTTAATCGACAAGTTCAAGTCGAAGTTCAACGTGACGATCGCTGCCGCGCCAGTCGGCGGCGGAGCGCCGGCAGCTGGCGGCGCCGGCGGTGGCGCGGCCGCCGCGGCACCCGTCGAGGAGCAGACCGAATTCGCGGTCACGCTCAGGGAAGCGGGCGCGAAGAAGATTCAGGTCATCAAGGTCGTGCGCGAAGTCACGTCGCTCGGCCTCAAGGAAGCGAAAGACCTGGTCGACGGCGCCCCGCAGGTCGTGAAAGCGGGCGTCTCCAAGGACGAGGCGGCGCAGATCAAGGCCAAGCTGGAGGAACAAGGCGCGACGGTCGAGGTGAAGTAACTGTTAGACCGACTGGCGTTACAAGTCGGACTCGGAGGGGGAAGGAGGTCGTTCCAGCATTGGGACGGCCGAGCTTCCGCCTCCCGTCCGACGTCCGCATTACACGGGGACCAAGCCTGACATGATGAAGCAGATTTCTTTTGGCAAACTGGCCGGGGGGATGCAAATGCCGCATCTCCTCGATATCCAGACCCGGGCCTTCGAGGCCCTGTTGCAGCTCGACGCGGCGAGCCAAGACCGCGAAGATATAGGTCTCGAGCGAGTCTTCAAGGACTTGTTTCCGATCACGGATGTCCACGAGAACTTCTCGCTGGAGTTCGTGAAGTACTCGCTCGGTGAGCCGAAGTACTCCGTCGAGGAGTGCATCGAGCGCGATATGACGTACTCCGCTCCGCTCAAGGCGACGCTCCAACTCGTGATCAACGAGGAAGTGAACGGCGTCAAGCGGCCGCGGAATATCATCGAGAAGGAAGTGTATCTCGGTGAGCTGCCGCTGCTCACGAACCTCGGCACCTTTGTCATCAATGGTGCTGAGCGGGTCGTCGTGAGTCAGCTCCATAGATCCCCGGGT
>DASRDS010000339.1:0-8088 GCA_035652495.1 Gemmatimonadaceae bacterium | reverse complement strand
CGCCCCAGTACTACATTGCTCGAAGATGTGATGCGCATCGGCGCATACGCGGGGTTGAGTGACCCCAAAACGATGTCGAACCCATCGTTCGCGGTGACCTGCTTCACCACGTACCCATCGTCGTTGTTGCGCGCGACGATGATGGAACCGGCAGTTGTATCGTTATTGTCAAGGTCAATGAGCACGACATCGTCGGAATGCAGCAGCGGCGTCATGCTGTCGCCGCTCACCCGCATCGCGACGTACCGTCGCTCCGGCAGCTCAGCCGGCACCGCGATCCACGCGTCCGTCACTTCGTCCCACAGCTGACGCCCCGCGCCGGCGGCGACGCCGGCCTCGACGAGTGGCGCGGCCCCGGACGCGAGGGCGGGCGCGAGCACTTGTGAGACGGGACCTACTATGCAAGTCGCAGTTCGCGGCGCCCGGCCCGCGACGCGAATGAGCGGCGCGTCGAGCGCGGCGAGTCGCGCACCGACATGCTCGATGAACGATGCGATGCCAGATTCGGTGTCGCGCCGTTCGTCAGCCGTCTGTCCCGCGCGGCACGCGCGCGCGTACCACTCCCAGAATCGTCGCGAGCCCGACGCCGGAATGACTCGCTTGCCGACGAGATCGATCAGCGCGTCCGCGGCATCACGCTCAGCGTCCTCCTGCGGGTGATATTCAAAGAGCTCGCCTTGCGAACCCATCTCTGAATCGCTCATACCCTGGCCTCCCGCTTCATAAGCGGCGCCAACGTGCGACGATCATCCGCGCTCGCGGTACTGACATGCCGCTCAGCGACCCCACGCAACCGCGCACGCAGGCGACTGACGCGCTTGCAGAGTGCGGGATAGCTGACGCCGACCCAGTCCGCGATCTGCTGCTGCGCGACGCCGTTCGCGAGCCACGTGGCCAGCATGCGCTCGTCCTCAGTCATGGCCGCATCGAGCGCCGCCGCCAGGCGGGCGACAGCCGGCGCGGGCGTCGCCTGACGCTCGACCTCATGGTCCACGCCAGCGCTGGTACGCTCGGCGTGCTCCGAGTTGCACGCGGCATCCGAGATGCGATTGTCGAGACGGTTGCGCGCGCGTAGCGCGTTGAGCACGCGATTGCGCAGCATACGCACCAAGTACCCGGGCACCGAGCCCGGTACTGGCGTCGTCGTCGAGACGAAATGCACCGCCGCATCCGTCAACACATCCTCCACAATCGCCTCGCCGTCGACCGCATCCGCGGTCAATCGTCGCGCGGCCACCACGAGCACCGGTCGGAACCGCCGGTAGAACTCGGCCAACGCGCCGCGGTCCTGGCACCGCATGGCGACGATAAGTCCGCGATCGGCAAGCGCGGTTGCATTCTCCGCCACGCTCCGCGGCCGCACTGCCTCCGCCCGCCAGCCGCGCACGTCGGCCCCCTCTCGTGTAATGACACCACGCCCCGACTCGGGCGGTTGTGGAGGGGAACGATATCCCGAAGAAAACCCGAAGTCAATATCTTGCCGGTCGCGGCCCGAGGGCAACCGGCATCACAAATTTGCGCGGCGCGCAACCCATCACGCGCTTGAACGCCGTGCTGAATGCGCTCTCGGATTCATAGCCGAGCGATTGGGCGATCAGCGAGATCGAATCGCGCGAGCTCGTGAGCTTGTCGCCGGCGAGGAGCATGCGCCAGCGTGTGAGATACTCCATGGGCGATTCGCCGACGAGTGCCTTGAATCTCAGCGCGAACACTGAGCGCGACATGAACGCGCGCTCGGCGAGCTCCTGGACGGTCCAGCGATGCGCGGGGTCATCATGTATGGCGCTGATCGCCGCACCGATTTGCTTATCGGCCAGCGCAAATAACCACCCAACTTCGTTGCGCGAACCATCGGCGAGATGCCGCCGCAGCGCCAGCAGCAACATCATATGCGCGAGATGCTCGGCGATGAGAAAGCCGCCGGGCTGAGGCTCGCGCAGCTCCCGCATCATCCGCTCGACCGACCATCGCAACGCGGCCTGATCAGATTCGTCGCGAATGTGCGCGATGGGCGGCAACAGTCCGAGGAGCATGCCGGCTTGGTTGCCGCTGACGGCGAAGCGACTGCCGACCAAAAAGAAATCGCCGCCGCCATTGTACGTGGCGACGCGACCGAGTCGCGCTGGTCCGAAGATCGTGTCGGCGTCTACTGGCGCGACGGCGAGGTCGCTGGCGAGACGAAAGGGGCGGCCGGTGGGCAGCACAAAGCAGTCGCCCTGCTCGACGCGCACCGGATCGCGAACGTCGTCGACGGCGAGCCAGCAGCGGCCCGAAACGACGGCGTAGCACTTGATAAAGCCCTCGTGGCGAGCGAACCGGACGGACCACGGGTCGCCGGCGTCAAAGCCGGCAGACACGTAGCTGCGTGGTTTGAGCAGTGAGAGAACGTCGGATAACGGGTCCATAGGACGATCGCGAAGATTCTCTGGACTGTACAGCATAGATCGTCCCGAAGCAACCGCTATACTCCCGCCATGAAAATTTTCGTCACCGGAGCAACCGGATTTGTCGGCTCGGCTATCGTGCGCGAGCTGACCGACGCGGGTCACCGCGTACTCGGCCTGGCGCGGAATGACGCGGCCGCCGACAAGCTGAAGCAACAGGGGATTGACGTGCATCGTGGCGATGTCACCGACGCCGCGAGTCTCGCGGCCGGCGCCCGAGCGTCCGACGCCGTGATTCATACGGCGTTCAATCACGACTTCTCGAAGTGGGCCGAACATTGTGAGGATGATCGACATGCGATCGAAGCGCTTGGGGGCGCGCTCGCGGGCTCAAACCGGCCACTCATTGTCACCTCCGGCACGGGCCTCGTCGCCACGCCCGGGAGGCCCGCGGCGGAGAACGACGCGCCAACTTCCGCACTGCCCCGCATTGCGTCCGAGCAGGCCGCTGACGCATTGAGAGCGCGCGGCGTGCACATATCCGTTGTGCGATTGCCGCCCTCGGTACATGGCGATGGTGATCATGGGTTCGTGCCGACGCTCATCGGCATCGCCCGTGACAAGCACGCGTCGGCGTACGTGAACGAGGGCAACAATCGTTGGTCCGCCGTGCACCGGCTCGATGCGGCGCACCTCTATCGGCTCGTCATCGAGAAGGGTTCGGCCGGCGCGCGGTATCATGGGGTTGGCGACGAAGGAGTGCCGTTCCGAGATATCGCCGGTGCTATCGGTCGCCGGCTCGGTGTGCCGATCGTCTCCAAAACTTCCGACGAAGCGGCGGAGCATTTCGGCTGGTTCTCACACTTCGCCGCGCTCGATGCGCCGGCATCGAGTGAAAAAACGCAACGTGAGTTGGGATGGCGTCCGACGCACGTTGGGCTGATCGCCGACTTAGAGCACGGGACTTACTTCTGATACCTCGCGCGGGCCGAATCGAGTTGGGCGAGCACATGGTCTCGTTCGGCCGGCGAGTTCCAGGCGGTGAACGCCCGGACGCCCTCCGCGAGGCGGTCGATCCACGCGGTGAAGTACGCGGCGTCGGCCGGCGAGCGCACGGGTTGGTTGCCGACGGTCACGTAGATCGGGCTGGTGGTGGCGAATGGGTACATATCCATGATCACGTCCGACGCGCTGTCGGCGTACGCACGGACGGTATACCAGCCACTGGTCGTGACCGGAATGCTCCAATCCGCGGTGGCGGTCGTATGATCCCCCGTCAACGGCGCGCTCCCGGCGACGCCGCTCGGACCCACGACCTCGAAGTGATCGACCGGCACGATCGAGGCGAGGGTCGCGTGGACATGAAGCGTTGTCGGCCCGGGCACCCGGATCTCTTCGCCGATCCCGTGACCGTCGATCGTGAGCGTGAGCAGTGGGCCGTTCGTCGCGAACGTGCGGCCCGCTCGCAGCGAGTCGAGCCACGCGCCGTGCCAGAGCACTTGGCCGGTGTGCACGAACACGCGATTGAGGCCGACGGGTCCGCGCAGCGACGCGAAGTTGGCCATGGCATCGGTGCCGGCGCCGGCCGGAATGCGAAAGCCGCAGTTGAGCAGCTTGTACCACACGGCCGCCGACGCGCGATGGTCGGCGAATCCGACGATTTCCATGTAGTCGACGCCGCCGAGCGCGGCATCGACTGGGATTTCGTCGGTCAATGGCTCGGAGCGATTCGCGGGATCCGGAACGTCGTCGAACGGGTGCACGTACCCGACGAGCACCGAATGATCTTCGGCGCGCGCAATCGCCGCGACGTCCGCGTTCGTTGGCACGAGGCTCGCCGCGGCCGTACCGGCGTAGGCGGTGTAGCCTGGCAGCACGAGATGCGTGCGGAGACCAAGAAGACCGGTGTGGCCCCAGTAGCTCGTGTGGTATTCCTGGCTGTGGACGATCAGCGTGCTTTCGTCGGACGCGGGATCGGCTTTTCCGCCCGGCTGGAAATAGTCGACATCCGGGATCCGTCCTTCTTTGTTCACTATCAAATTCTCAATAACGTGCACATCTTCAGCCCGCGCTTGTTCGGCGAGATGCGGCGGCGTGTTGCGATACGTGCCGCCGTAGTTCATGTGCACGTGCAGGTCGCCGCTGTACCAGCCGAGTGGCGGGAGGTTCGCCAGACGCGGGAGGCCGACGGTGACGCGCGTTGTGTCGTTCGCGCGGACCAACACGCGGCGGATGACCGGGTGATACTCGAGGCCGCGCGTTACCGTGACCGTCACGCTCTCGGCCGGCACCGTGAGGTTCGATTCCGTTGGGGTGTCGAAGTAGCCGATCTCGAGCTTGCGACGGTGGCGGTCGAAGCTATCGTCCGCGTAGCGCCACGCATCGTCGGGCGCGTACGAGCGGTCGCCGCTGCCGATCACGGAGACGCGCGCGGGCATGCGATGGCCCGTGGCATCGCGGACCGCGACACGGAGTATGCCGACCGGGCCTTTGTAATGACGGTGCGCCGCGACAAGGGCCGTGGTCGAGCCACCCGGTATATCGACGATCCGCAGCGACGTCGTGCCGCCTTCGTTCGCGATGTACGCGATGCGGTGGCAATCCGGCGACCAGCGCGGGGATGCGGCGTCGTAGTCGCCGTACGTGAGTTGGAACGGACTCGCACCGTCGGCCGCCATCAGCCAGAGTTGATTCCACTGGCGCCCGAGGTACGAGCTGTAGACGATGCGGCCGTCGCGGCACCAGTCCGGTCTCGCTTTCCAGGCGGTTTCCTCGTGGTGAATTTCGCGGCCGCTGCGCCAGATGCCGCCGGTGCCGTAGATGTGGCCTCGGTTCGAGATCCACAGCAGCTCTTTGCCATCTGGCGACCAGGCTGGCGAGAGATAGTGGTCGTAGACGCTGTAGTAGTAGCGTGGGAGACCGCTGTCATGGTCTTCCGTGACGCGGTGGACGCTGTCGGCGCTCCACACGAAAATGTGAAAGCGCCCTTGGTACTGCGTCGAGACGAACGCGATCGACTTGCCGTCGGGCGACCAGCGTGGCTCGACGTTTACCGCGCCGTTCGACGTCAGGGCTTTCGACTCACCGGTCGTGAGATCGAGCGTCCGCAACTCCTCCGCGTCGCCGCGGTACGACGTGTACACGACCGTCCGGCCATCGGGCGACCAGTCCGGCTGAAAGTCATAGCCCGGCTCCGATGTCAGCTGCTCGGCGTCTTGTGTGCCGAGTTGCTGGCGCCAGAGTGCGCCTTGCATCGAGTAAATGACGGCCTTGCCATCGGGCGACCAGGTGACCGCGCTTGGCCCGCTGGTCACCTGCGGCAGGTACATCTCGCGGTAGTAGTACGCGTGCGGGAGCTTGATCTGGTTCAGCACCGGCTCCCGCTGCGCTCCCGCCTGGACTGCCAGCAGCGCTAGGAAGGCGCACGCGAAGCGGATCATGCGCGTGCGCCGCGGCGGTAGAAGAGCCAGCCGAGCACATAGAAGAAGCCGACGCCGCCGATGACCTTGAGCTCGAAGAGGAACACGTTCTGACCGGACGGTGGAATCGCGGCGACAATCATTGCGAATACGGTGATGCCCAGGCCAGCGAGGCTCACGATGATGCGACCCGGTTTGCCACCAGGGATGATAGTCGTCTCTGGCTCGGCCAAGAGACAGAGAAACAAATAAACGAACGGAATGAAGTAGATCAGCACGTTCATGTCGAGCACGATCTGATAGACGACCTCGACCGTCGATCCTTTGCCGAGGAATGCCAAGGGGAGGACCGCGGTGGCGGCGATCGCTTGGACGAGGATCGCCACGTACGGCGTGCCCCACTTCGGGTGAATGCGGCCGAACGCGGGCGGGAAGTACTTGTCGAGACCGATGACGAAGGCGACGCGGGCGGGGCCCGCGAGCCAGGCGCCGGCGCCGCCGATGTTGCCGATCGTGAAGACGGTGGCGGCCAACGGGGCGATCCACCAGAAGCTTCCGGTGGTCGCCGCCTGGATCGCCTGCAAGAATCCCGACGTGATGCTCAGGGATTGTGTGGGCACGAGCCACAGGACGCAGACGGTGCCGAGGATGTAGAGGCCGGCAATGCTGGGCGCCGAGAGGTAGATCGCGCGCGGAAGCGTGCGGGCGGGCTCGTGGATCTCGTCACCGAGCGTGGCGCCGAGCTCGAGGCCCGAGAAGGCGAAGGCGATCGAGGCCCATAGATTGACTTCGGAGAGGGAGCCGAAGTTGGGGACGAGCGAGTGCAGCGTGATCGGGTTCGCGCTGGGGCGCGTGAAGACCGCGTGGATCCCGACCACGAGCAAGATCGCGCCGGCTAGATACGCGCCGACGCCACCGGCGTTTTGCAGCCACTTGCCGGTGCCGAGGCCTACGATGTTGAGCGCGGTGGCGAACCAGAGCATCAGGGTGCATGCCGGCATCACATAGTACCAGCTGCTCGCGAGGCCCGAGTCGCCCTTGCCGACGACGAAGAGCGCGATCACCGCCGCGGCGGTGAGCAGGTTTGGATAGTACAGGATGTTGACGACCCAGTAGCACCAGCCACAGAAGAATCCGTGGCCTTCGCCGAAGCGGCGGCGTGTCCAGAAGTAGATGCCACCTTCTTTCGGGTATCGAGCTGACAACTCCGCTACCGCCAGACCTTGTGGAACGAAGAACAGCAGCGCGGCTAGGAGCCACAGCGTCAGGGACGACGGACCCGAGCTGGCGGCGGTGTTGAGCCAACGGAGGCTGAGCACCGCAACCAGGTTGAAGAGCACGAGATCGCGGAGCGACATCGTGCGTTTGAGCACCGGCGGGTGGGCGTCCGCTGTGCCGGGCGCGGTGGTCGCTTCGATCACTTCAGGAACAGTTTGTGGGGGTCGAGCTTATGACGCAGCAAGTCGAGCTCTTGATCCGTCGGTGGTGCGACGTCGCGTAGCGACGCGCGAATCCGTAACGGCCAACCGACGCCCTTAGCGACCGACTCAGCACTCACGCCAGGATATAGCGCCGCGAGCTCCATCTCGCCTGACTCAGGATTCATGTCCAGAATGCCCATATCGGTGATAACCATGATGGGCCCAGCACCCGGAAGTGATGGAGCCGAGCGACGAGTCCCCTTGTAGCGCTGCCCGGGACTCGTGACGAAGTCGACGGATGCCGGGAAACTGCGAGATCCCAACTTCGCGATCACGATGGTCCTTCGCGCATGCGCCGCGATCTCGGCCGCACCACCTGAGCCAGGAAGGCGAACCGATGGCGTGGCGTAATCGCCAATGACTGTCGTGTTGATGTTGCCCCAGCGATCGACCTGGGCGCCGCCGAGAAATCCCACCGCGATTTTTTGGTTTTGCAGCATGTACTGAAAGACATCAGCCATGCTGGCGACCATGAGACAGCCGGTGACGAGTGCCGGATCGCCGATGCTCACCGGGAGTCGCTCCGGCACCGCACCCACCGCGCCTGACTCGTAGATGAGCACGAGATCCGGCGCGTGCGTCGCGCGCGCGAGGTTGCAGGCCAGATTCGGCAGGCCGATGCCGACGAAAACGACATCGCCGTTCGTGAGCGCACGAGCGGCGGTCACCGCCATGATCTCGTTCGGCGTGTAGTCAGAACCCATAGTTCACGCCGGGCGCCACGCGGCTCGTCGCGCGCAGGCGATCCTGGAGGCCCGGCTGCGCGGCGAGATAGGAGGCGCGATCGGGCACGCCATAGACGAA
>DASRDS010000338.1:0-2728 GCA_035652495.1 Gemmatimonadaceae bacterium | reverse complement strand
GACCTCGAGGTGGCCGATGCCGACCTGAGCGTCGATCGTCGTCTGCGTTGCCGGCGCCGCCGCGCGGGAGAGGTCGAGGTGGAGGTTGCCGATGCCGACGCGGTAGTCGGTGCGGGCGGCCGCGGACAGGGGTTGGTAGCTCCGGTCGCCGATCCCGTCGCCGAGATGCGCGTACACACTCACGACGACGATCCCCGCCACGAGCGGTATGAGGAGCAGGAGGCCTGTTCCGATCAGGACGTTCCGCAGACGCAGCGGCGATCTGCGTTGCGTCGTGATCACCGCCGTTGCTTCATCCCGGTCACCAACCTGGGGCGGGACTGCCGACGGCTCCCGCCTGCGGTACTGCGACGTGAGGATCAGGACGCCTCCGAGCAGGACGATCGTCCAGAACACCTCGCTGTGCAGGTGGTACGAGATGCGCGAGAGCAGCGCGATCCCCGCAGCCCCGACAAGGACGAGTCCCACGAGCGCGCCCGGGCGGTGGCGATGGTTCCGAAGCGCATCGGCGGCGATGGAATCCCGTGCTCTCTCATCGGGGATCACGAGTAGCGCCGCGCCGTAGATGAGGAACCCGGCGCCACCGAGAAAGGACAAGACGACGAACCCGATGCGGTAGAAGAGGGGATTGACGTCGAAGTAGCTGCCGAGGCCGCCGCACACGCCCGCGAGCATGCGATCCGAACGGCTCCGGCGGAGTTGTTTGTACGACGCGGTCTCAGTCATGCGTCCAGCTTGCTCCGTCAAGCCATCTGCGTCGATCCGGCAAACCCCTGGTTTGGCCCTGAAAGGACCCTGGCTGACCGTCTCCTGGGCTCGTGCTTTGTGAGCCTCCGAGATGTCATCGAGCTCGCGTTCTTGCAGTTGCCGACGGTTGCCGTCGGTCGCGACCGCGCTGCTCCACAAACGCTCCACGATTTGTCGTCTTGCTGACGACGCCGTGCCCGGCGCGTGCACCCTGACTCGCGGACGCTCGACGGTCGTGGCTACCAGTTGCAGTGCGTGCCGATGCCGAAGCGGACGGTCGCGCTGCGTCCGCCGATCGTGAAGCTGAGCGGTACGCATGCCGAGGGTGCGCGGAGTAGACGCCGCCGGCATACGTGCGGACATTGGACGGCAAGATCCAAGAGCTCATCTACGAGCTCACCTTGCATGCGTGATTTGATCTGAGCCGTTCGCGTCCACCGGGCCGAGCGTCCGGTTGCGATACACGGGCGGGTGTCGGTCGCTCGGGGACCCTTGGTAGCGTGACGACTGTGCGGTCCGGCAGCCGTTCCCGGCCCGGAGCGCGGTGGGTTCTGGTGGCCGCGCTCGCCGTCGTCGTCCTTGTCGTGGCGGTGATCATCTGGATCACCCGCAGCTCGTCGCCGTCCATCGGCTACGACGCCTCCTTTCCGCAATGCTCTGGTTCGTACCCCCCGAATCCACTGTTCGGGATCGTCGGTGCCAACGGCGGGCTCGCGAACAACGCGAACCGGTGCATTGGCGGCGAGCTGCAATGGGCGCGCGATACGCCGGGGCAGAAGCGCCCGAAGCAGCCGCCCCTGTCGCTCTACATCGATACGGGGAACCCGGGCGGGCATCACGTCGCGGACTGGCCCGGCGGCGGCAACGCACCGGTGTACGGTTCCTGTAACGGCAAGCTGACCAACGCCTGCTCGTACCTCTACGGCGAGCAACGCTCCGCCCGCTCCTATCGCCTGGTCGCCGCACTCGACGCGGTCGCGGCCGAGACCGCGCCGTGGTGGCTCGACGTCGAGCTGAATGCGAGCTGGGCCGGGACCTACCAGCTCAACATCGCTGCGCTGCAGGGCTTCATCGCGGGGCTACGCAACGCCGGCGCGACCGGTCCGATCGGGATCTACTCCACGCGGGCCCAATGGAAGGACATCACCGGGCTGACGGCACAGACGACACGGGCCGTCTTCCACCGTCGGCTGCCCGACTGGGTGGCCGGAACCGAGGCAACGCTCGCGCAGGCGCAGCAGAACTGCGCCAGCGGCGGCTTCACCGGCGGTGCACCGACGCTCGCGCAGTACCGAATCGGTCCGCTCGACGCCGACCTGCGCTGCACTGCCAGCCGCTGAACCGCAGGTGCTCGGCGCGACCGCGACCACCATCATCGAGGCGACCGCCGCGCTCTTGCGATGGCCAACGGTGCATTTCGGCTACCGGACGTTTGGCTTTCGCGGAGACGGCGAACTGTGCTTCGACAGGTAAGCCATGGGAGGAGGCATGTATGGCCACTGCGGATGTGTGGGTCTACCGTGAGACCATCTGGACGCAGAGCGACCTCAGCGGCTTCAGCGTCGAGGCATTGGACGGATCGATCGGTAAGGTCGATGAAGCTTCGAATGAGGTGGGAGGAAGCTACATCGTCGTCGATACCGGTCCTTGGATCTTCGGCAAGAAGGTGATGCTCCCGGCCGGTGTGGTGCGCGATGTCGACCTCGACGCGCAGACCGTGTTCGTGAATCGCACAAGGGATCAGATCAAGAACGCGCCGGAGTTCGACGAGAACAGCTATCGCGACGACGCGTACAGATCCAGCCTTGGCGGTTACTACGGCCCCGGGGGCGCAGGCTACGGGGACGACTTCTAGGAGCGTTTGTTGGGGGTGGGGGCCGCCGGCCTCCCACCCAATACCGGAGATTGAAGCTGACGAAAAACTCCGATTCCGCCGCGAAGGCACGAGGCTCTTTGCGGAAACCACGAGAGTCGTTGCGAA
>DASRDS010000337.1:0-5883 GCA_035652495.1 Gemmatimonadaceae bacterium | reverse complement strand
AACCGCCATCGAGGTCCCGGCGAGTTGGCCCTATCACCTCGACACACCGGGGGCGACCGCGCCGCATGGCATGGTCGCGACCGATGCGCCGCTGGCCACGCATGTCGGCGCCGAAATGCTGCGACACGGCGGCAACGCGATCGATGCGGCTGTCGCGACGGCGTTCACGCTAGCGGTGGTGTGGCCGGCCGCGGGGAACATTGGCGGCGGTGGGTTCATCGTCGCCCAGATGGCCGGGAGTCCGCCGGTCGCGCTCGACTTCCGCGAGATGGCGCCCGCGGCGGCGACGCGCGACATGTTCATTGGGGCGAACGGCAAGCCGGACGATCGCTCACTGACGGGCGACCTGGCGGCGGGCGTTCCCGGTTCGGTCGCCGGTCTCTGGGAAGCGCACCATCGCTTCGGCTCCCGTCCGTGGGCCGAGGTCTTGGCGCCGGCGATTGCGCTCGCGGACAGCGGGTTCGTGGTGGATTCCGATTTCGCCCGCGCGACGTTCTACGACAGCACGCGGCTGTCGCAGTTCCCGGCGAGCGCCGCGCTCTTTCTGCCGAATGGTCATCCGGTCGCGGCGGGCACGCGGTGGCGTAACCCTGATCTCGCCACGGTGCTCAAGCGCATCGCCAAGGACGGACCGGCCGGGTTCTACGCCGGGCCGACCGCCGCGGCGATCGTCGCCGAGATGAAACGCGGGCATGGGATCATCACGCTCGCCGATCTCGCGGCGTATCGCGCGAAATGGCGTACGCCGATCACGTTCGACTATCGCGGCTACCATGTGATCTCGATGCCGCCGCCGTCGTCGGGCGGCATGACGATCGAGCTCATGGCGCACGAGCTCGCGAACCACGACCTGCGCCCGATGGGCTGGCATTCGCCGCGGGAGATTCACTGGCTCACGGAATCCATGCGACGCGCGTTCGCCGTGCGCAACCACTTCCTCGGCGACCCGGATTTTGTCACCATCCCGAGCGACCGCCTCCTGTCGCAGCCGTTCGCGGATAGCTTGGCGGCGACCATCCGCCCCGACAGCGCGACGCCGTCCGCGGACGTCTCGTTCCCGACCGGCGCCAGCGCGGAGGGGAAGCACACGACGCACTTCTCGGTGATCGATGGCCAAGGCAACGCCGTTGCGATGACCACGACCATCAACAACGGCAATGGCTCCGCATCAACGGTCGGCGGCGCCGGATTCCTGCTCAACGACGAAATGGACGATTTCACCGCGCAGCCCGGCGTGCCCAATAGCGCGGGCCTCGTTCAGGGCGAGGCCAACGCGATCGTGCCCGGCAAGCGCATGTTGTCCTCGATGACGCCGACCATCGTCCTCGATCACGATGGCAAGCCCATGATCGTGACCGGCGCCAGCGGCAGTGGCCGGATCATCACGCTGGTATTCCAGGTAATCTCGAACGTCGTCGACTTCGGCATGGGCATCAACGAGGCCGTCAGCGCACCCCGCGTACATCACCAGCATCTGCCCGACATACTTCTCTACGAGCAGGACGGACTTCCCGATTCGACGGTCGCCGCGCTGCGCGCGATGCACTACACCGTCCAGCCGGCACACCGCGGCTCACTCGGCATCGGCGCCTCGATTCTACGGACGCCCACCGGCGTCTCGGGAGCCTTCGACCCGCGCCTGCACGGAGCAGCGGAGGGGCACTGAGCCGCTAGCGGTATCCGATATCCGCGGACAGCGGCGTCGTGCTCGGCATGAACGAGCCGGTGCCGCGGGCGACGATTTTGCCGCGGTCATCGATCGCCGCGCCGTCGGCGATGATGAGGCGCTTCGACCGATGCACGACCTGGCCCGTCGCGACGAGTGTCCCCGCCGTGACGGGCCGAAGCAGTGTCAGGTGGAACGTGACCGTGAGCACGAACGCGTCGTGGACCAGTGAGCTGGCCGCGAAAAATGTCGCGTCGTCGAGGGCCTTGAAGTACACGCTGCCGTGGACCGCGTTGGCGGCATGGAAGAAGTCCGGCCGGACGGGGATGCGCACTTGGGCGGTGCCATCCCCGACGCGCATCTCAGGCCGATAGTACTGGTTCGTCGGCGCGCTCAGATACATCCGCTCGAGCTTCCGGAAGTGATCCTCGGACATGCTGGATGCGCTGCAGGTGGTGGTAACTGTGCCGAACCGCGTGATCCTCTAACATAAACTGACACGTGAGCGGCGCATCCGCGTTGAGGGAAATCGGCGCGGCGGTGTCGAGCTGCTCATCGGTCAGCGCCCGAATCGCGCGCGACGCGACCGCGCCGTTTCGGGCAAGAAGGGTGATCGCTTCGTCCTTGGTGACATCGGCGAACTCTTTGGCGTGCTGCGCGTTCAAGTGGTGCACGTCGTCCCAGGTGACGCCGGTGACCGCTTGGCCCGCGGCAATCTGCCGCGCCAGCTCGATCTCGAGCGGGTACATCGTCGCGACGTGGTGCACGATCGTCCCGACCGTGCGACCGTCGCGCGGGATGGGCGTATTCCACTCGGCGTCCGTCAAGCTGCGGGCGAACGACGCGAGGGCGACGGCACCCTGAACTAAGCGCTCCGCGAGCGCTTCGCTACGTTGGCTCATGATGACCTCGTGTTGGGGTTCATCATTACCAACGCAAAGCGCACCTACTGTCGGACAATACGGAACTTCCAAGTTGTCGGGCTGTCCGCAAACTCTTCTTTGACCACACGCTTCGTGTCCGGATCGAGCCAGACGGTCATCGAGGACGTGCCACCTCTGGAAACCCGCACCTGTCCTTTGTCGATCACGGTGAGCGTGTCGAGGCGCAATCCACCGGGCGTTTCGTATTCGTACGTCGCGATCAGCGCCCGGTAGCCGGGCGTCAACGCCAGGCCTTGGATGATCTGCTCCACGTCAGAAGAATTGAATGGAGCGATCGTCATGTGCTGATCGACCGCTTCTTGGCTCTTGCCGGTTGGCGTGACGTCGCCAGTCACGCGGCGTCCATCCCATTTCAGGTGCATGAGCTTCGAGGTCTGATGCGAGATCTCCCACATCGGCAGTACCCCCGTACCGCCCGTCATGACGCTGTCCGTCACGTCAGCCCGCGCACTGTGGAAATGGACGACGCGAAAGAGCCTCCCATCGACAACTCGCTGACGAGTCGTCGTGCGCCCAATGACTTTCGTGCCGCCCGAGTCGGGCACCAAGAAGACCGATTCGCTCGAGTCATTGCGCATGTAGGCCGTCGAGAGAGACGCATGACCCACATAGAGCGTGTCGAGCCGCTGCGCATCGAGGCGCGCGGCCAAGAGGAGGAGTATGAGGTATCGCATGGCGAGAAGGCTCAGGCGCGCCAGGTGCCGCGGCCAGACGATCTGTCGGGAACGGTCGGGATTCTGTCGCCAAAGTGGACTTTGGCTATACTAGGGGACTATGCGAACCCCTCTCGTGCTGGCGTGCCTGGCCCTCGCGATCGCCTGCCAACCGAAAGAGCAACCCGCCACGGCTGGCAATTCGGCGTCGAACCCCTTTAGCCAGTTCGCCGACGTGTACTTCGACTCGGCATTCGCGTTCGCCCCCTCGGCCGGCACCGCCGCCGGGTTCCACCAATACGATACCCTCTTCGAGGATCGCTCGGCCGCCGCGGTCACGCGGCGCATCGCCACCCTGCGCGCGCAGCTCCAGCGCCTCGATACGATCCGCGCGGGCAAGCTGTCGTCCGACGACTCGATCGACGCCGCCATCATCGACGGCAACATTCGATCCGAGCTCCAGGACCTCGATATCCTGACGAGTTGGCGCATCAATCCGATCAACTACGTCGGGGCGCCGGGCAACGGGGTCGACCTGCTCATGAAGCGCAATTTCGCGCCGCCGGCCGAGCGGCTACGGTCGCTGACCGCGCGGTTGCGGCAGGTGCCGGCGATGATCGCGGCCATGAAGGCGAATATCAATAATCCGCCGGTCGAGTTCACGGACCTGGCGATTCGGGTAGCCTCGGGCTCGGTCGGATTCTTTCAGGGCGATGTCGCCACGTGGGCGAAGTCCGCGGCCGGCACGGATACCGCGGCGTGGCGTGCGTTCACCACCGTGAACGACTCCGTTATCGCCTCGCTCAAGGACGCGTCGAAGTGGCTGACCGATCTGAAACCGAAATCGCACGGCTCCTTCGCGATCGGGGCGAAGAACTTCTCCGATAAGCTCAAGTACGACGAGATGATCGACATGCCGCTCGATCGCGTGCTCGCGATCGGCGAGGCGAATCTCGACAAGGACTACAAGGATTTCGTGGCGACGGCGGCGCTCGTCGCCCCGGGCAAGACGCCGCACCAGGCATTCCTGGTGCTCGAGAAAACGCACCCGACCGCAGCGAATCTCATTCCCTCGGTGCAGTCGACGGTCGCCGGGATCCGGCAATTCCTGGTCGATCACCAGATCGTCGACATTCCCTCGGAGACGATGCCGATCGTGACCGAGACTCCGCCCTACGCTCGCAACGGCTCGTCCGCGTCGATGGATTCACCCGGTCCCTTCGAGACCAAAGCGACCGAGGCGTTCTACTACGTGACGCCGCCCGAGAAGAATTGGGACGCGCGGCATATCGAGGAGCATCTGCGCGAGTTCAATCCCTCGGTCATGAATATCGTGACCATCCATGAGGTCTTTCCCGGGCATTTTGTGCAATTCCTCTACGTGAAGCAATTTCCGACGAAAACCCGGAAGCTCCTCGCGGCCGGGTCGAACACCGAGGGCTGGGCGCATTACACCGAGCAGATGATGGTCGAGCAGGGGTACGGCAACGGCGACCCAAAGACTCACTTGGCCCAGCTCGAGGAAGCGTTGCTGCGTGATTGCCGCTACGTCGTCGGCATCAAAGAGCACACGCAGGGCATGTCAGTGAACGACGGGGCGAAGCTGTTCGTCGACAAGTGCTTTCAGGAGCCGGCGAACGGCTACGAAGAAGCACGCCGCGGCGCATACAATCCCACCTACCTCTACTACACGCTCGGCAAGCTCGCGATCTACAAGCTGCGCGCCGACTACCAGCGCGCAAAGGGGAGCGCCTACACTCTCCGTGATTTTCACGATCAGTTCGTGAAGCAAGGTGGAGTGCCGATTCCCATCATTCGGCATATCCTCTTGCCGGGCGACACCGCATCGGCTTTGTGAAGACGCGGCTGTCGTCCGGACTGACAGATTGGTACCGGGTCGGCGCGCCGCTTTGCTGCCTGACGGGCATCCTGATGTTCAAGCTCTTGCTGCCAACCTTCATCCAATTTGGTACAGTCGTAACTGTTTTAGGAGTCGCCTACGCGATCTGGTATGGCTGGCGTCTGAGCGACGTCTGGCTCGACGGCGACATGCTCCGGGTGAAGGGCCTGTCGGTGTTTCAGGTGCCGCTCTCTGAAGTGAGCCTGACCAACGTCCAGCGGCGCGGGCAGGGACCAACGATCTTCTTCCTCGGGTTGGATCACCCGGTCGGCAAGGTCCAAACCGTTCGATTCATCCCGGCCGGCGACATCGAAATGGAACTCCGCACGCAGATCCACGCGGCGCGAGCTGCGCGAGCTCACACAGCACGCTGAGCGAATCGTGGTCGCCGATTTTGACGAGGATCATCTCGTGCGGCTCCTTTCCTTCGTTCCGAATCCGGAACGTCGTGAGCCCACCCAGCAACGTATCCGGCATCTGAAACGCATAGTCGTGCGTGATGACGGTGACGGTCTGCTGCGCGCTCACGACCGACGCCGTCATGAGCGCCACCACGAGAAAGAGGTGTCGCATTAGAGCCGCTCGCACGCGGCCGCCAATAACGCCTTGGCCTTATCGTAATCAGCGTGGTTGAGGTCGAACACGACCATGACATCATGCCGCGTGGCACCGAGGATCGAGCCGTTGACGAGCGCGGCCGCGTCCCACGGCCCACGCAAC
>DASRDS010000336.1:0-3337 GCA_035652495.1 Gemmatimonadaceae bacterium | reverse complement strand
CGCGATATAGCGGCCGTCCGGCGAGTAGACCGGATTCTGATCCGCGCCGTGATTGTCGCGCGTGATATCCGTGATCTGACCACCGGACACCGGAACGGTATACACGTCGACATTCGTCGACCACGCGTCGGACGCGCCCTGATCTTTAGCGCTGAATGCCAGCTCTTTGCCGTCAGGCGACCACGCATAGCCTTCGCTGCCACCGAACGGACCCGGCGGCACGTCGTACGGCGCGCTTGGCGTGAGATCCGCGGGCGTGCCGCCGTCGGCTGGGATGACGAACAGGTGGGCGCGCGTACCATCGTCCCACGCATTCCAGTGACGGTACAGCAGGTGGTCCGCCACGTGCGCTTTGGCCGGATTCGCCTCGCTGGCCTTGGCGGTCTTGGCATTGCACGTCTCATCGGAGCACGTGGGATAGACGCGCGAGGTGAAGGCCAGACGGGAACCGTCCGGCGACCACTTGGGACCCGTGGCTTCGCCCGTCAGCGACGTGATCTTGTGAGGGCCGCCGCCTTCGACAGTCGCGACCCACAGCTGGCCGCCCGCGATATACGCGATACGACGGCCGTCCGGCGACCAGGTGGCCTCGGTGGCCTTCGTCGTATCGTCCGGAAACCGATGCGCCGATCCGCCCGATGCGCCGACGCGCCACGTGGCGGGCGAGCGCTTGTTGGCAGCCAGGTCGACGGTGCCAACCGTGTAGAGCACGGTCCGCCCATCGGGGGAGATCTGTGGTTCGGAGACCGCGCCGACCGACGCGAAATCGTCGAACGTGATCGGACGCTGATCCGCGGTCATCGCCAGTGAGGCAAAGGCGAGCGAGCCAAGCGCTAGCAGTCGCATATCACTGAGTAATGGGTTGTCCGTCGATCCCGCGATCCTGGAGCGGGCCCAAGTTCGCCGCGCGGACCGGCGCGTCGATCTTCGCCCGGTCGCCGACGACCACGATCGCGAGGTGCGACGGGTCGATGTAGCGAAGCGCCACCTCGAGCACCTGGGCCTGCGTCACCGCGGCAATGTGCGATTGGTATGTGTTGTAGTAGTCGAGCGGCAGGTGATACACGGCCACCGCCACGAGCTGCCCCGCGATATCGCGCGAGGTCTCGAGCTCGCCCGGCAGCTGGAGCTCGAGGTACTTCTTCGCCTTCCGCAACTCCGGCGTCGGCACCGTATCGCGAATCGCGCGCAGCTCATGCATGAACTGGAGCAGCGACGAATCGGTTTTGGTCGCCACCACCTCCGCCTCGGCCACAAACGGACCCGGCAGGCGCCGCAGCCCGAACCCGGAGAATGCGCCGTACGTGTAGGCGTGCGTCTCGCGCAGATTTTCGTTGAGCCGGCTCGTGAACGCGCCGCCTAAGATCGTGTTCATGACTTCGAGCGAGAAATAATCCGGCGTCGCCCGCGTGGTCGTGACCCCACCGATGCGGATCGACGACTGCGGCGCGTCGGGCTTGTCGATCATGTACAGCGTCGTCGGCCCCGGCGCGGGTGGTGTCGGCGATGCGTCGTTGGCCGACACCGCTTCGGTGCCCCGTTTCCACGTGCCGAACAGACGCTGCGCCTTGGCGATCACGGCCTCGACCGAGACATCGCCGACGACGATCAGCGTCGCGCGTTCGGGCGCGAAATGCCGATCGTGGAAGGCGCGCACATCGTCCGTCGTGATCGATTGCACCGACTTCTCGGTGCCGAGCGATGGGCGTCCGTACGGAAACTTCTGGCCGTAGATGATCGACGCGAACGCGCGATCGGCCACTTCCGGAGCGTGATCGTTGATCTCGACCAGGTCCGTGAGCCGCTCGCGTTTGACGCGCGCGAACTCGGAATCCGGGAAGGTCGCATGCAGCGCGACGTCGGCGAAAAGCGCCCAGGCACTATCCGCCGTCGCCGTCGGCACGTGCAGCGAGACGATCGAGTGGTCCCACGACGAGCCCGCGTCGATGCCGGCGCCCAAGTTCGCGGATTGCGCCGCGATGTCGGTCGCCGACCGGGTCGGCGTGCCGCGCGTGAGCATCTCGCCCATCAGTGAAGCGACGCCAGACTTGCCGGCTGGATCGGCTTCCGGTCCGGTGCCGATCACGAGAAGCGCGTCCACGAGTGGAATCTCGTGGCGCTCGACCACCAGGATGCGGAGGCCGTTATCCAGATGCCGCTCATGGATCGGCGGCAGTGCCACTTTCGGCGGGGGCCCGAGCGTCGGCGGCGTGGTTCGGCCCGCGGGCTGCGCGCCCGATCTCGCCACGGCCGCGAGTGCGACCAAGAGTAAGGGAAGGAGCCGTCTCATGCGGCGGGTTGTTTCTCGGGGACGACGGTCAGAATCACCTTGTGCGCACCAAGGTATGTACGCGCGACGCGTTGGATGTCAGCCACGCTCACGTGCTCGTAGCGCTCCAGGTCCTGCGTGACATAGTCCGGTGTGCCGACGACATAGTCATAGTAAGCCAAGGCGTCCGATCGCTCCGTGACGCCGGACAGCCGGTCGAGCATTCCCGTACGCTGAACATTCTTAGCGCGCGTCAGCTCGGCGTCCGTCACACCGCCGTCGATGACCCGCTGAACCTCGCCGCGCAGCGTCGAGTCAACCACCGCCGTCGACACCGATGGTTTTGGTGTCACGGAGATGGTGAACATGCCGTCGAGGCGAAAATCTTGGTTCTGCGCGCTAATGTCCTGCGCGATCTGGCGATCGTGTACCAAGGTCACGTAGAGACGAGACGCGTTATCTCCGGCCAAGATGTAAGCAAGTAGATCGAGCGAGGCATCATCGGGGCTATACACCTTCACGCCATGCCAGGTGTAGTAAACACGAGGTAATTGCACTCGGTCCGGAAGCGTCACGCTGGTATCGCGCGCGAGTGAGAATGGCGCGACCGTTGGACGGGTGGGTTCGACGGAGCCTCGGGGAATCGACCCAAAGTCCGCCTTCACCCACCGTTTCGCCGAATCCGGCACGAAATCGCCGACAATAACGAGCGTCGCGTTGTTCGGCGCGTAGTAGGTCTTAAAAAATGTCTGGACGTCTTCAAGAGAGGCCGCTGTGAGATCCGACATCGAGCCGATGACGGACCACTCGTAGGGATTGCCCGAGGGATACAACGCCGAGAGAATCGTTTCGTTCGCTCGCCCATACGGCGCGTTATCGTATCGCTGGCGACGCTCGTTCTTGACGACATCGCGTTGCACGTCGACGCGCTTGAGCGTCATCGTCGGCAGCAGCCAGCCCATGCGATCGGCATCGAGCCAGAGCGCGAGCGGCAGCGCGTTGGACGGCATCCATTCGTAAAAGCTCGTGATGTCGTGCGTCGTGTACGCGTTGTTGTTCGCGCCGGCG
>DASRDS010000335.1:0-11527 GCA_035652495.1 Gemmatimonadaceae bacterium | reverse complement strand
TCTCGAAGCGCGACTCGAATCCGGCGGTGGGCCGGACAAGATCGAGCGCCAGCACGCGCAGGGGAAACTGACGGCACGCGAGCGCGTCGCCGGTCTCACGGACCCCGGCACGCGCTTCATCGAGATCGGACTGCTCGTCGCGTATGACCAGTACGACGGCCAGGCGCCCGCGGCCGGCGTCGTCACGGGCATCGGCATTGTGCACGGGCGCGAAGTCGTGATCGTCGCGAATGACGCGACGGTGAAGGCCGGCTCGTGGTGGCCGGAGACGATCAAGAAGATCCTGCGCGCGCAGGAAATCGCCATGCGCTGCCGTGTGCCCATCGTGTATCTGGTCGACTCGGCTGGCGTCAACCTGCCGTACCAGGGCGGTGTGTTTCCCGGGCAGTACGGGGCCGCGCGGATTTTCTATTACAACTCCATCATGCGCCATTATCTGCGCGTGCCGCAGTTCGCCGCGGTTATGGGGCCGTGCATTGCCGGCGGCGCGTATCTGCCTGCGCTCTCCGACGTGATCATCATGGTGAAGGGCACGTCGTTCATGGGACTTGGCGGGCCCAACCTCGTCGAAGGCGCGACTGGGCAGTCCGTCGACTCCGAGAGTCTCGGTGGCGCCACGATGCACACGTCTGTCAGCGGAGTCGCTCATTATACGGCTGACAACGATGCCGATTGCTTGAAACGCCTGCGCTCACTCATCGATCGTTTGCCGGGGGGAAGAGTTGAAACGATCGAGACGCGCGACGCTGAACCGCTTTACGATTTGTTGCCAGCCGATCACCGGATGTCATATGACATGCTCGCGGTGCTCAAGGCGATCGTCGACGACGGCGCGCTCGATGAATTCCAGGGTGATCTCGCCAAGGAGTTAATCTGCGCCGACGCCAAGTTGGGTGGCATGCCGATCGGTGTCCTGGCGAATCGCAGGGGTTTGATCAAAGGCCGGGCGGGAGAGAAGCCGAGATTCGGCGGGATTATCTACGCGGAAAGCGCGGAGAAAGCCGCGTACTACATCGACCGCTGCGACCGCGAAGGTCTGCCGCTGCTCTTCGTGCAAGACGTGTCGGGCTTCATGGTCGGCCAGGAAGCCGAGGAAGAAGGCATCATTCGCGCCGGCGCCCGCTTCGTGGAAGCGATGGCGACCGCGCGCGTGCCCAAGCTCGTTCTCACGGTCAACCACGCCTCGGGCGCGGGCTACTATGCGATGGCGGGGCAGGGCTTCGATCCCGACTTCATCTTCTCCTGGCCCACGGGCCGCATGGGCGTGATGGAAGGCGAGTCCGCCGTACGCGCCGTGCACGGCCCGGCCCTCGCGGCCGCGAAGGCCGCCGGCCGTGAGCCCGCGCCCGCCGTCACCGCCGCCGTCGAGGCCATGCGCGAGGAATACGACACGCAGCTCGACGCCCGCTACGCCGCCGCGCGTGGACTCGTCGATGCGATCGTGTTCCCAGAGGACACGCGCGACACGTTGATCCTCGCGCTGCGCACGTCGCGGCACAATCCTGGACCTCACCTCGGACCATTCTTGCTGTGAAAACCGTTCGCGTGGGAGGCGGTCAGGGATTCTGGGGCGACGATCCCGACGCGCCGCGCCGACTCGTCGCCGGTGGACCGATCGACTATCTGATGCTCGACTATTTGGCCGAGGTCACGATGTCGATCTTGCAGAAGCAGAAGGAGCGCGATCCTTCGGCCGGCTATGCCCGCGACTTTATCGGCGCCATGCAGAGTGTGATGCCGCATATCGCGGGGCACGGCCTTCGCGTCGTCGCAAACGCTGGCGGCGTGAACCCCCGCGGGTGTGCTGATGCCCTGCGTAAGGTCGCACCCGATGTGCGAATCGGCGTCGTCACCGGCGATGATCTTCTTGACCGCATCGATGAATTGGTCGACGCCGGGCACACGCTGGCCAACATGGACACGGGCGAGCCGCTGTCGTCCGTGCGCGAGCGCGTGCTTTCGGCGAATGCGTACATCGGCTCATCGCCCATCGTGGAAGCGCTACAAAAGGGCGCTCAGATTGTCGTGACCGGCCGGTCGACGGATACGGCGCTGACCATGGCCCCGTTGCGTCACGAATTTGGGTGGGGCGCGACCGACTATGACAAGCTCGCGGCGGGCATCGTCGCCGGGCATATCATCGAGTGCGGCGCCCAGTGTTCTGGCGGTAACTGTCTCTATGATTGGCGCGAGATACCGGATTTGGCGGACGTCGGATATCCGATCATTGAAGGGTCGGCGGATGGCACGTTCGTTGTCACGAAGCACCCGAAGACGGGCGGCCGTGTGTCGACGCACACCGTGACCGAGCAACTCGTGTATGAGATGGGTGACCCGCACTCCTACATCACGCCGGATGTCGTCGCGGACTTTACGACGATTCAACTGAAGAGCGACGGTGAGAATCGCGTCAAAGTGTCCGGCATCCACGGGTCGCAGCCGACCGATAAACTGAAGGTGTCCATCGCCTATCGTGCAGGCTACAAAGCCGTGGGCACGCTGGTGTATGCGTGGCCGGATGCGCTTGAAAAGGCTCGTATGGCGGATCGCGTGCTGAGAGAGCGTCTGGATCGGCTCGGATTGCGATTTGATAAGATCCTGACGGAGTTCGTCGGCGCGTCGGCCGCGCACGGCCCCCTCACACCGCCGACGGATGCGCCGGAAGTGCAGCTCCGGATCGGCGTCAGATCCGAGAACAAGGCCGCGGTCGAGGGTTTCTCCCGCCAGATCGCGCCCCTCGTGCTGAACGGTCCGCCGAGCGTCACGGGCTTCGCGGGCGGACGCCCGAAGGTCGAAGAGATCGTCGCGTACTGGCCCGCGCTGATCGACAAGCGCGTGGTCCACACCACGGTGGCGATCGTCTGATGCGCATCCGCCTCCTGGACATCGCGCACGCCCGCTCGGGCGACAAAGGCGACACGGCGAACGTCGGCGTGATCGCCCTCGATCCGAAGTGGTACCCCGTGCTGGCCAAGTACCTGACCCGCGACCGGGTCGCGCAGCATTTCGCCGGCGTGATCACCGGCGGCGTCGATCGTTATGAGCTTCCCAACCTGGGCGCGCTCAATTTCCTCCTCCACGGTGCGCTCGACGGTGGCGGCACGCTGTCGCTCAAGACCGACGCGCAGGGCAAAGTCTTCTCGACGGCGCTCCTCCGGCTCGTCCTGGAAATCCCGGACGCGGAGGTCCCATGATGCACGTCCGGCGACCGTGACGCCAGTCGCGGCCTGGCGCGTGACGATCGCGATCGCCGGGCTCGTCGTGTTCGGATACGGCGTACGGACGGATAACAACACGATTCGGTGGGTCGGCATCGCGTGCCTGGTCGTCGCGTTCGCCATCCGGTTCTTCGCGAAGTCAAAGCCGCGTTAGCTTTATTTGATCATGCGGGTACCTGAGTTACTTGCCCCCGCCGGGTCTCTGGACGCCGTTCGCGCCGCCGTCGCCAATGGCGCGAATGCCGTGTATCTCGGCGCCGAGCGCTTCAATGCGCGCGACGAAGGGGCGCAGCTCACGCTGGACGAGCTGGCCGCGGCCACGCGGCTGGCGCATGCGCACAATGCCCGCATTTATCTGACGCTGAACGTTCTGGCCAAGCCGGCCGAATTGGTCGACGCACTGGACTTGCTCGGTGCCACGATCGATGCCGGAATTGACGCTGTCATTGTCCAAGATGTTGGTCTGATAAAGCTGATTCGCGTCGTCTACCCGGATCTGGAAATACATGGATCGACGCAAATGACGGTACATGACGCCGCTGGTGCGGCGGCGATCCGGGATCTCGGAGTCAGTCGAGTCGTTCTGGCGCGCGAGAACACGTTAGCTGACGTCCAAGCGATCCATGGCGCCGTGCCGGACCTGGGTCTGGAGACCTTCATACACGGCGCGCTGTGTATTTCATACTCGGGTCAGTGCTTCATGTCCGGCATGATCTCGGAGCGTAGCGCCAACCGTGGCTCCTGCGCCCAGTCATGCCGCAAAGACTATGTGCTCAACGACGCACTGACCGGCGCAACGTTGGACTCGGGCTACCTGATCTCAGCTCGCGATCTCGCCGCGCCGGAGTCCCTGGCGGATGTCGCGCGCGCTGGCATCGTGTGTCTCAAGGTCGAGGGAAGAAAGAAACGGCCCGAGTACGTCGCGGCCGTGACCTCGGCATATAGAACATTTTTGGACCGGGTGGCCAAAGGCGACACCACGCCAGTGCATTCGGGCGATACGCAGCCGCTGGTGCAGATCTTTAGCCGGGGATTTACGTCGGGTATGCTCGGCGAAGGCGCACGCGCCGGACGCGAGTACGTCACGCGCACGCACCCCGATCATCGTGGCGTCCAAATCGGCACGGTCGTCTCGGCGTCGGCGACCGAGCTCGTGATCGCGCTCACCGGATCCGTCGGTCCGATCGCGCCGGGCGATGGTCTGGCGTTCGAGCCACCGCCCGGCATCAACGGCCAGTCACTCGGATTCGCGGTCGACCACGTGCGCACGATTGGCTCGGGTCGCGTCGGCGTCGCCACCCGCAAGCGTGTGCCGGTCGGTTGGATCGCCTACCGGACCGCGCAGGCCTCATTGCTCGAGCGCGCGCGCCAAAGCGTCGCGCGCACGTCGGTTCCGGCGCCCGCCAAAATCCGCCTCGACGTTCGCCTGTTCGGCCAGGCGGGTACGCCGCTCAAGGCGATCTTCTCCGCGAACTCCGAGGCCGTCACGGTCCGCAGCGAAGCGACGCTGCGCCCCGCCGACCGGCGCGCGCTCGACGAAACCCAACTCCGTGCTCAACTCGGCCGACTCGGCGAGACGCCATTCGCGCTCGGCGCCGTGGACTTGTCGGGACTCTCGACCGGTCTGTTTCTGCCCGTCAGCGAACTGAATCACATCCGGCAACAAGCGACCGAGCAACTGGCGTCAATGCGGGATTGGTCCACGGAAGCCGCGCACGCTGAGCGCCGCGCCGTCATCGCCGCCGCTGTCGCTGACGTGCGCGCACAGGCTCCGCGGACGCCGAACGGGCATGTACTCTCGGCGACGGTCTATCGTGTGGAGGATGCGAGAGCGGCGGCCGCCGCGGGCGCGACCGAGATCGTGTTCGACCCATTCCTCCGCAACCCACCGCCGCCGGCGGCGCGTATCCGCGCCGTGGCCGAGGAGCTCGGCGTCGCGTTCGCGATCCGGACGCCGACGATCATCCGTCCACCCGAGCGCAAGACGCTCGACAAGTGGCTCGCGCTCGGCTTCCCGATGGTGACGGGCCACCTCGGCCTCGCCCGAGAGCTCGGCGATCGCGCGATCCTCGACTACGCGACGAACTGCTTCAACCAGCACACCGCGGCCGAGTACTTCCGATACGGCACGCAACGTATCGTCCTCTCCATCGAGCTCACAACCGACGAGATGGCCGCCGTCGTTGCCCCATGGTCCGGCGCGGGCTTCGCGGCCGTGATCTACGGGCGCCCGGAAGGCATGACGATCGAGCATTGCGTGCTCTCGGCCGCCTTTGACCGCGAGCCGACGACCTGCCGCGATCTCTGCGTGCAGAAGCATCCCCAGGTCTCTTTGACAGATCCCACGGGCTACACGTTCGCCGTCGCGACCGATAGCGCCTGTCGCAACCGCCTTTTGCACTCTCGGCCTATCGAAGCGTCAGAGTTCCTGCCGCGACTGTGGTCCGCCGGCATCCGGTCATACCACGCCGTCTTCAACGTGCCCGACGATCCCATCGCCGAACTGATCGGCGGCTACGCCAGGACCCTCGCCGCCCTGGCCGCGAACGAACCCCCCGACACGGCCGCCGCGCGGCGTGCAGTAGGTAACTCCTTTACTCGCGGCCACTTCGCGCGCGCCGTCTGACACGTGTCGATTCCGTCCGCCGCTGTCCGTCGCATGGGCAACAGGAGGAACTATGACTTGGACCGGACGGATACTGAGCACCCTCGCGATTCTGTTCATGTTGTTTGACAGCATCGGCCATCTGCTGATGCCCGCACCCGTCGCACAAGCGTTCGCCACACTCGGCTATCCCGCGAGCGCCGCCTTTGGTATCGGGCTCCTCGAGCTTGTCCTGATCGTGGTCTACGCTATTCCACGCACGTCGATCGCCGGCGCGATCCTGCTCACCGGCTACCTCGGCGGCGCGGTCGCGGCCAAAGTCCGCGTGTCGGCCGCGCCGTTCGACACGTTGTTCCCGTTCATCATCGCCGCGTTGATCTGGGGTGGCGTGTACCTGCGCGATCGTCGCGTTCGCGCCATCTGGGCCGCGCAATGAGACGCTTCGTGATGATGCACAAGGCCGATGCGAAGATCGAAGCGGGGGAGATGCCGCCCGCCGAGTTGCTCGAACGGGTTGGTGGTCTCATAGGCGAGATGGTGGACGCCGGTGCGTTCCTGGCTGGCGAGGGTCTGGCGCCGACATCCGAAGGCGTGCGCCTTCACTTCGCCAAAGGCCGGCGTTCGGTCACATACGGGCCCTTTGTCGGCTCGAACGAGCTGGTCGCGAGTTTCGCGATCGTTCGCGTGCGTGCGCTCGACGAGGCCATCGACTGGGCCTCGCGCATCGCGAAGATCCTCGGCGATGTGGATCTCTACATCGGGCGTGTGAAGGAACCGTGGGATCTTGGGCTCGTTGAGAAGCCCAAGGATGCGCCGGTGCGGTACATGATCGTCCGAAAAGCCGACCCCGCGTACGAATCGAACACCCCGCCGTCGGCCGATATCCAGGTTCGCATGCGGCAGCTGCTCAGCGAGATGACGAAGGCTGGCGTGCTGCAAGTGGCCGAGCGCTTGCTGCCGAGCGCGACGTCGGTGCGGCTCACGGTGTCGAACGGCAAGCATCTCCTGGTGGACGGTCCGTTCACGGAGTCCAAGGAGCTCATCGCCGGCTACTGCCTCGTCGCCGTCGATGCGCGAGACGCGGCGGTTACGTGGGGCGTACGGTTCGCGGATATCCTGCGGGACTACGGCGGTGCTGATAAGGTCGAAGTGGATATCCGCGAGGTGGCGGAAGACTCGGGGTATGTATAAACGATGACGCTTTTATCTATGCCAGGACGTAGCGTCATGGCATGCTCAACGTGATGGACGCACGGCAGATTCTTCGCGAGAAATTCGGATACGAAACATTTCGGCCCGGTCAGGAACGCGCTGTGCACGCGGTCCTGGCCGGCCGCGACGCTTTAGTCGTTTTGCCGACCGGTGGCGGCAAGTCACTGTGTTTTCAAATTCCGGCGTTGCTCTTTCCTGGGCTCACGGTCGTCGTCTCACCGTTGATTTCCCTGATGAAGGATCAGGTCGACGCGTTAGTGGCCCGTAGTCTTCCCGCCACCTTCATCAACAGCACGCTCTCACGCGAGGAAGTCGCCGCTCGACTCGCGCAGGTGGATCGCGGCGAGATCAAGTTGCTGTATGTCGCTCCGGAGCGATTTGATTTTGGTAACGCCGCCGAGCGATTCAAGAAGGTCGGTGTTTCGCTGCTCGCCGTCGATGAGGCGCATTGTATTAGCGAATGGGGGCACGATTTTCGGCCGAGTTATCAGCGCTTGGGCGCGCTTCGAAGCGCACTCGGCAACCCAACGGTCATCGCGCTCACGGCGACCGCGACCAGGGCGGTGCGAAACGACATCACGACGCAGCTCGAGCTACGTGATCCCGAGATCGTGGTCACCGGATTTGACCGCACGAATCTCACGTATCACGTGATCAAGGCGAAAAACGACGCGCAGAAGGATGCGGTGCTCTCGGAGTTGCTGAAGACGCACGAGACACCGGCCATTATCTACGCCTCGACTCGCCGTGCCGTCGAACGCCTGGTCCCAATTCTCCAGGGACATGACATCCCTAGTGTCGCCTATCACGGTGGCCTGGATGACACCCGCCGTCACAAGGTGCAGGACGCCTTCATGTCCGAAAAAGTCCGCGCTGTCGTCGCGACGAACGCGTTCGGCATGGGCATCGACAAGCGCAACGTGCGCCTAGTGGTCCATCACGCCATGCCGGGCTCAGTGGAAGCGTATTACCAAGAAGCGGGACGCGCGGGTCGCGATGGCCAACCGGCGAATTGCTATCTCTTGCACGCGTTCCGCGATCGCTTCACGCACGAGTTTTTCATCAATTCGGCTGTAGATGCCAACGTGCCGGTCAAACTCGTGGCGTCGTCCGAGCGTATCAAAAGGGAGCTTACGGGCCGGCCACTCGAGGTGCTTCGTCAGCTGTGGCGAATGGCCGGCGACGTCCTCAGAACAGGAGCCACGGTCGATCTCACCGAACTCCCCGGTGAGGTTCTCAAGAAGCTGGAGAAGGGTGGCTACCTCAAGATCGACCGGGCGGGCCTCGAGCGTCGCCGTCGGGCTGATTTGGCCAAGCTGGAGACGATTCAAAAGTATGTGTACGCGGCTACGTGCCGCCGAGCGTTCGTTCTGCGATACTTCGGTGATCCGGCACTGAAGGACGCCGGTCGCTGCACAGGCTGCGACAACTGCCTTGGCACGAACCGCGTACTTACTGACGAGGTGCCGCGGCGAAAGGCGAAGCCTCGCGTTGAGGCTTCAGTCGTGGATGCGGCCGATGCGCGGTTGTTGGAGGAGATGCGGACCTTACGGCGTGAGATCGCAAAGCGGGAGAAGGTGCCGGCGTACGTCGTGTTTGCCGACAAGACTCTCGCCGCGCTGGCGGTGCGGCGGCCACGATCGTTGGACGAGCTACTGGAAGTGCGTGGCATAGGCCACGTCAAGGCCGATAAATATGGGAAGCAGTTTCTGACTCTTATCAGTGGTGCACGATAATGGACGACACGCTCTATTTCACCGAGCAGCACCTTCAAGTGCGCGAGATGGTCCGCGCATTCGCCCAGCAAGACGTCGCCCCGGTCGCGGCGAAGTTCGACGCGAACTGCGAATTCCCCTGGGATAACGTGAAGAAGATGGCCGAGCTGGGTCTGATGGGCATTCCGTGGCCCGAGGAGCTCGGCGGCGCGGGGCTCGATACGTTGAGCTACACGATCGTGCTCCATGAGCTCGCGAAAGTCGACTGCTCCCACGCGATCACGGTGGGCGCGCACACGACACTCGGCACATCGCCGATTGTGAACTTCGGCACGGACGCGCAGAAGAAGCGCTATGTCCCGCTGCTCGCGAGCGGGAAAGTCTTCGGCTGCTTCGGCCTGACGGAGCCCGGGGCAGGGAGCGACGCCGCCGGCACTCGCACGACGGCCGTGCGGAAAGGCAGCCACTATTTGCTGAACGGCGCGAAGATTTTCATCACGCACGGCGGCGTAGCCGAGGTGGCGGTGGTCACCGCGGTGACGCAGCCCGGCGCCGGGTCAAAGGGCATCAGCTCCTTTATTCTGACAAAGGAGACCTGCGATCTCGAGCGCACGAAGGCTCTCGGCATTGGCCACGACGACTCGCTCAAGCCGATGCCGGGTTTCCGCTCGGGGAAAAAGGAGGACAAGCTAGGCTGGCGCTCGTCCGACACCCGCGAGCTGATCCTCGAGGACGTGGAGGTCCCAGCCGAGAATCTCCTCGGCAACGAGGGCGAGGGCTTCACGAATTTCATGATCACCCTCGACTCGGGTCGTATCGGTATGGCGGCCCAGGCCCTCGGTCTCGCCGAGGCGGCCGCCGAGCAGGCGTTGCGCTATGCGACGGTGCGCCGGCAGTTCGGGCAGGCGATCGCCGAGTTCCAGGGCGTGCAGTTTCAGCTTTCGGACATGGCGACGGAGATCGAGGCCGGCAAGCACCTCGTGTATCACGCCGCGTGGCTCGCCCAGCACGGGCGGCCGTTCAGCAAGGCCGCGGCCATTGCCAAGCTCTACTGCAGTGAGATGGCTATGCGGACGACCACCAAGGCTGTGCAGATCCATGGCGGTTACGGGTACACCCGCGACTATCCCGTCGAGCGCTATATGCGCGACGCCAAGATTTACGAGATCGGCGAGGGCACGTCCGAGATCCAGCGGCTGGTCATCGCCCGGCATTTACTGCGGGAAATTGCTGACTGAGTCAGTTATTTGCTGTTTATGCCAGTCGTCGTTATTAGTACGGAGCCCCTAGGGGGCTGGACTTTTGAACATTATTCCGCGCGTTCGCCGCGTGTTATTACACATCGCATGGAGCCGATGGATCGGTCGGATAGCCTCGTGTTGCACCGAGCCGCACTAAGCAGTTGCCGCGCTTCGGGCGAGGTAGCCGTCACCGACTACCTACAGGCGGCGAGCCGCAACGCCCGCAATCCCAATGAAAAGAGAGATTTTGATCAACGCGACCTCGCGCGAAACGCGAGTCGCGATTTTGGAGGACGACCAGCTCGTCGAGCTACTGGTTGACCGCCCCGACGCCCGCCGTATGGTGGGCGACATATATCTGGGCAAGGTCGAAGCGGTCCTCCCAGGTATACAAGCTGCCTTTGTAGATATTGGCACCGAAAAAAGCGCCTTTCTTCACGCCTCCGATCTCGTCTATGACGAGGACGGCGCCTCGCAGTCCGAGGAAGGCGCCGACGAGGGCGCGGATGACGAGAACGATGATGAGAGCAGGCGGGCCAAGGCGCCGCCGATTCAGGACGCATTAAAGCGCGGCCAGCAGATCATCGTTCAGGTTTCGAAGGAACCGATTTCCACGAAAGGCCCGCGCGTCACGGCGCAGATTTCCCTCGCTGGCCGATTCCTCGTCTATATGCCCGACGCGACCCGTGTCGGGATCAGCCGCAAGATCGGCGACCGCGCCGAGCGCCACCGGCTGCGCGATATGGTACGGGCGGCGCTGCCCGAGGACTCGGGAGGGGTCATTGTCCGGACCGTCGGCGAGGACGCGACCGAAGAGACCTTCAAGCGTGAGCTCACGACGCTCATGGGGTCGTGGAAGCGGATCAAGCGGAAAACCCACTTTATGCGGGCGCCGGCGCTGGTGCACCGTGAGACCAGCCTGACCCGCGGGATTATTCGCGACCTCTTCAGCACGAAGATCGACGGGCTGACGGTCGATAGTAAGCAGATCTTCAATGAGATCGTCGAGTACCTGAAAGGCATCGCGCCCGACCTCATTGAGCGCGTGAAGTACTACGAGGAACCGGTGCCGCTCTTCGATAAGGCCAACATCGAGACGGAGATCCGCGATCTGTTCAAACGGCGGTGCGATCTGCCGGCCGGCGGCTATCTGATAATCGAGCCCACCGAGGCGCTGGTCTCGGTCGACGTCAACTCGGGACGGTACACCGGTAAGAAGGATCCCGAAAAAACGATCCTGAAGACCAATCTCGAGGCGGCCCGAGAAGTCGCGCGGCAGATCCGCCTGCGCGACGTCGGTGGGATCATCGTGTGTGATTTTATCGACATGGAGACCAAGCAGAACCGGGACAAGGTGCTGCAAGAGCTCCGAACGCATCTGGGTCGCGATCGGGCTCGAACAAAGGCATTTGCCGTCAGCGACCTCGGCCTCATTGAGATGACGCGTCAGCGCCTCCGTCAGAGCCATCTGCAGAGCATGACGGAGCCGTGTCCTACCTGTCATGGGACCGGTCGCGTGTTCACGCCGGAAGCCAT
>DASRDS010000334.1:0-2490 GCA_035652495.1 Gemmatimonadaceae bacterium | reverse complement strand
AGCGCGCGTGTGCTACGATCACCTGGCCGGCGAGCTCGCTGTGCTCGTGTTCGACAGCCTCACGCAGCAGGAGTGTCTGCGCGCGGGCGACGACGGGCTCGCGCTCACGAGCGAGGGTGAGCGGTTTTGCGGCTCGATGGGCATCGACCTGAGCGCGATGGAACGACGGCGCCGGCCGCTCTGCCTGCCATGTCTCGACTGGAGCGTGCGCCGGCATCATCTCGCCGGCGCGCTCGGTGGCGCACTGCTCACGCGATTCTTCGAGCTCGGCTGGGCCCACCCGAAAAAAGGCACCCGCGTCGTCCTCTTCTCGGCCGTCGGCGAACGCTCACTCCGCAACCGGTTTCGGCTCCGATGATCTGGATCTGCCTCGCGCTGGCCCTCGGCCAACCGCCGGCGCGAACGCTCGTGCGTTCCGCCCTCGACTCCCTCGGAGGTGAGCAACGCTCGCGCACGATCGCCCGGGTCCGCGTCGACGGCGCCGGGTATGCGACGGGCGACAACCTCACGATTTTCGCGTTCACGGAGACGCGTGATGACCGCCATCCCGGATTAGTGCAGGATGTGACCGTAATCGTTGCACCGGGCGTGACGCATCACAGCGTGCATACGCCAAAGGACAGCGACGACTGGCTCACCGAAGCCCCCGAGAATGTCTTGCTCGCCGCTCTGGACGCGCCGGATCTGACCAGCGAAGACCAAGCCACGGTTCGATTTACGTGGCGGGGGCGGACCGTGCGCGTGCACTGTGCGCCACATCTGGCGGTCGAGTTGGACGGCGCCACCACGACGTACTCAGCGTGGCGCGATCACTATCCGCGCCAATGGACCGTCACGAAGGGCGGGACGATCGTCGAGAACTACACCGCGGACAACGTGACGATCTGGTGACGGACGCCATGGCGTACAACCTCTTCGAGACTGATACCGTGCTGCGCTCGGCCCTTGCTCGGGAGGGTGGAGAATGGGCCGCGCGTCGTCTCGCCGAGTTCGGGGCACGGCTCGGTAGCGACGAGGTCATCGAGTGGGGCGTGCTGGCCAATCGCAACCCACCTGTGCAGCACGGCGACACGGTCGAGTTTCATCCCGCTTGGCATAAGCTGATGAGCCTCGGAGTCGCCGAGGGGTTGCACACTGGGCCCTGGAGCGAGCCTCGGGCTGGCGCGCATGTGGCGCGGGCCGCGGCGGTGGTCATGCAGTCGCAGATCGAGGCTGGGGTGCAGTGTCCGATGACGATGACGTATGGCGCCGTGCCGGCTTTGCGGAATCAGCCGGACATCGCCGCGCAGTGGCTGCCGTTGCTGTATTCGCGGGGATACGACCCGAGCTTTCAGCCGGCCACGCGCAAGCTCGGCGCGCTCATGGGTATGGGTATGACCGAGAAGCAGGGCGGCTCTGACGTGCGCGCGACAACTACCCGCGCGGAGCGCGACGGGGACGAGTATCGGCTCACTGGGCACAAGTGGTTTCTGTCGGCGCCCATGTGCGATGCGTTTTTGGTGTTGGCTCAGGCGCCTGGCGGATTGTCGTGCTTCTTGTTGCCGCGTTGGACTCCTGATGGGCAGATCAACGCCATTCGCATCCAACGACTGAAGGACAAATTGGGGAATAGAAGCAACGCATCGAGCGAGGTCGAGTTTCACGGTGCGTCGGCATGGCGCATTGGCGACGAAGGCCGCGGCATTCCAGTGATCATCGAGATGGCAACGTACACGCGTCTCGACTGTTCGCTCGGCAGCTCGGCGTTCATGCGTCAGGCAGTCGCACAGGCCATCTCGCACGCGCGGCAGCGCCTGGCGTTCGGGAAGCTGCTCGTGGAGCAGCCTTTGATGCGCACCGTGCTCGCTGATCTCGCGCTCGAGTCTGAGGCTTCGACGACGCTATCCATGCGGCTCGCGCGCGCGTTCGACGATGACGAGATTGCGCTCAGACGCGTGTTGACGCCCGCGGCGAAATTCTGGATTTGCAAGCGCGCGATTGGTGTGACCGCCGAGGCTATGGAAGTGCTCGGCGGCAACGGCTACGTGGAAGACAGCGGCATGCCTCGGCTCTATCGTGAGGCTCCCGTGAATTCCATCTGGGAAGGCTCGGGCAACATCATGTGCCTCGATGTCCTGCGCGCGCTGAAGCGCACACCTGAGTCAGCCGACGCGCTCCGGGCCGAGCTTGCGCGGGCGCGAGGGGCTGACGCGCGGCTCGATGCGTACGTGGAGCGATTGGGCACGCTGCTGGCCACGGCTGACGAGGCTCAGGCGCGGCGATTGGCCGAGATGATCGTGTTGGCCATGGAGGGCGCTTTGTTGGTGCGCTTCGCGCCACCCGCTATCGCTGACGCTTTTTGCGGCAGGCGACTCGCGGGCGAGGACAGCGGCTTCGACACCGCCGCCATCCTCGCCCGACACAGCGTTATTGACTGATGCGCTGGCCGCCCACGTAAGCCCCGGGGATCATAGCGACCGAAGCGTTAGCGAGGTCGCGGAGCGCGCTCTG
>DASRDS010000333.1:0-15024 GCA_035652495.1 Gemmatimonadaceae bacterium | reverse complement strand
GCGACTTGAGCGGGCCGCCCTTGCCGACGATCGGCCGCTCCGCGGAGATGGGCCAGAGCCGCTCGGCCTGGTCGCGCACGGAGAGCCGCACCTGCGCGGGCGGCACTCCCTCCCCGCGCGGCCCGGCGGCGCGAATCTCCTTCTTCAGACGGGCGAAGAGCGCAGCGGCATCCATGGGCTCGTCGGGCATCCGTTGAGTGTAAAGAGCGGCCGTTACGGCGCTGTTAGAGCCGTCAGGGGAGAGGAGATAGGGCCTCCCGAAACCGGACAGCTCCAGCCGGCCGAGTGTAAGAGGCTGGGTCACTTGCGTCCTCGTGGTTCTGAGCTCTCCAGATGGTGCGTTGCGCCTGCGGCTCATCGACCGCTGCGTCGCCAGGTCAGCCGCGTGACACGAAGGTCACTGTCCGATCTGTCTTTCGATGGAACTGCTGACCGTCGGCGAAGGCACAGGCTTGGTTAATGCAAGAGTGGCTGCGGATGCGAGGAATACGCTGAATCCCAGGGCCAACGTCCAGTTGCGTCGGGGCAGTACCAACTGCAGTGCCTCGAACGGGCGATGATGATTAGCCCAGGAGGCATAGGTGAGCAACTCGATGCGCCGAACCTCCGAGACCGGCTCAAATCGAACCGGGAACCTTGGACTACGTCTTGGGACTGCTCGCCGGCAACGAAGTGATGACCTTCCTTAACCAGTGATACGGCGGCCACCATGATCGAGTGCGCTCTTTCCCACCGTCCGACGAGAACGAGTTCGGGGTGCGCCTGGGTTTCCCATAGGCCAACTGTGTAGCCGAATGTGGCTGTATAGATCGGGTCAGGCGGAAGCGAAGCATTAGCTGACTCGTGATCCGGGTGCTCATCTAGGACGTGGACGAACTGCCAGCCATAGTGCTCGATGTCCTTGATCAGCAGTTCGTCAAACGCATCTTTAGGAGGCGGGAGGTCGGTCATAATAGGAGGGATTACGTTCTACGTAGCGCTGGGCCAGTCTGAGGGCAAGGCCCTTGTGACATTGCGGACGCCGCGAGTGACGACGTTTACCGATCCTCATCTTGCCGTTTACTCGAGCACGTTGGTTCGTGACGGCACGCCCGTGCTTCTAGTTTTCCATGACGAAGATGGTGTGTGGCAGTTTCTTTCAAGTGAAGAAACCCTCTCCGAGCAAAGTCTGCGAGTTCATATCGGTCATCTGCTGGATCGCGATCTTACTTTGCATGAAGTTGCAGCCCTGCCGCTTGGCTGGAAGGCTTGGCGGTGGTCGGTTGGTGAGCCCTGGGTTCGCGAACCTATCCCCGAAGACCAGGCCGAGTTCTAGGCGGCACTCGCTGTTGTCAGGGCGAGAGCTGTGCCGACGGCGACTAGAGCCGCCCAGCTCGCAGTTTCGCTGCGTTCCATTCGCTCGGTGTTCTCGCGCCCTTTTGCAGGTTGCAGGTTCGGCATGAGACGACCACGTTGTCCGGTGAATCATCGCCACCCCGACTGCGGGGGTAGACGTGGTCGTAGTTCTTCTGGCGAGGGCCTGGGTTTTGTGTGGTCTCTTCTCCGCAGTAGGCGCATGTGCCTTCGTCGCGCTGATCGGCTGCCGCCTGTGTGGCCCGGCTCGTCCGCATTCCCGCACGAGGACCGCCATGCGCACCCTCGGCTTCTGTTTCGGCCATGCCAGTTAGAGCCGTCAGGGTTAAGAAGGGACGGCCGGAGAAATGCCGCCAACCGTGGACACATGATTGGTTGTTGCTGAGTAGGCGGGTGGATACTGGCCGCCGAGGCCCCGGGCTCGAACGGTGGGGCCCTGAATTGGTGCAACGCAATCTCGATTCGATTCCCGTCGTCGCTTCAGGTTGTGGTCTCTCCGCGGCTCGTCGTAAGATCTCCTGGTCGCGGTTCGCGGCGACGGGAAGGTCGAGGCGGGCTCCGTTCGGCGGCGAGAGGAGCTAGGAAATGCGGAGTCGGGGTCCGGGGCTGCTGCTGATTGCTTGTGTTGCGGCGGCCGTTGCGGCAGTTGCTTCAGCAGCTGTTGGGCGCCCTGCCTTCTACCTTTCGGTACACGCACATCAGTGCCTGAATCGAGACGGTGCGCACGCCAAGACGGTTCTCGTCGTTCCCTGCTCGGACGCGTCGCACGAAATGGAGGTGTTCGCGGTGGCCCACGGTGGGTGGGGTCATGGCACGCCGCCTTCACCTGCCCGTGGGTATGCCCTTGCGAGATCGATCTGTTTGTCGGCGTTCCGGCGGATAACCGGGCATGTGATGCCGAGGAATGAAGGTTGGCAGGCCTTCTGGCCTGACCCGGGAGCGGAGAGCGCCCGTTATGGCGACAAGGTCATTTGCAATCTCCGCACCTGGCCGAGCTGGCAGCCACTCGGATCGGGCTGGCACGTTCACTAACCATCGGCCGAACTAGAACCGCCGAAAGAAGGTTGGCGAGTCGAGACGTCGATGACGCGGTGGTACTCGAGGCGCAAATGCAGCGGCTGCGCGAGTGTCTCGGACGGGTTCCCAAGATCCGACTAAGCGTTTTCGTGTGTTGGTGGGTTAGAGAGACGTGAGTCGAGACAAGGCCGGTTTCGCCGAGTTCTTCGCGACCAGTTGGGAACCGTGCCTGCGTGCGGTTGCCGCCACTACCGGCGACATGACGCTGGCTGAGGACCAGGTTGCTGAGGCGTTCGCCCGGGCGTGGGTTTCGTGGCACAAAGTGAGCGGCCATCCGGCACCACGGGCGTGGATTGTCCGTACCGCGCTCAACACCGGAGCGTCGTGGTGGCGGCGCCGACGGAGGGAGACTCCGCTGCTCGGTGACAGCCGGGCCGCAAGGGAGGACGATGCGACCGGTCTCGATGGCGTCGTGCTTACGGCGCTGCGTCGGCTCCCGGCCCGCCAACGCGAAGTGCTGGTGCTTCGGGTCTTCCTGGACATGGACGTCGACGCGACCGCGAAGCAACTCGGGATCGCGCCCGGAACGGTCAGAGCTCACCTCTCCAGAGCGACATCGGCGCTCAGCGCTCAACTCGCCCCAGCCGCGATCACGGAGGCAACACGATGAACCATGACGAACACCCAGACAGCATCCTCATCAAGGAGCTACGCGACGCCGTCCACGACCTCACCGTGAGCGAGCGGCCCTCGCTGGCGGCAATCGTCGACCGGGGTCGCGCAAATCGCCGAAAACGGCGCGGCCGCGTCGCGAGCGCCGGCGTCGCAACGATCATCGCTGGCGGCGCGCTGGCGCTCGGCCTGACGAGCGTGCACGACACGCCGCCAGGGACTACGAGCTCAACCCACAGCGCGGACGGTGGCCCCGCCACGATCCGGACCGACTCCTTCACCCTTGTCAGCTACGCGAACGGCAAGGCCAAGCTGACCTTGACCAACAGCCAGGTCTTCGATCCCTCCGTGCTCCGACGCGCTCTCGGCCAAGACGGCATCCCGGCTCTCGTCAAGCGCAACGTGTACTGCTTCTCCGATCCCGCTCCCCCCGATCCAAACAGCATCGGGGTGCTTTCGATCCGGCCACGCTTGATGGCTCCCACCGGTTTCGCTCCGGCTAAGGCGTTACTGAAGCTCTACCGGCGGCAGTCGCCGACGCCTGACCTGAAGGCGTTGATCAATCACACCGTGACGGTGATCAACCCCGCCAAGATGCCAGCCGGGACCGAGTTGGCGTTCGACTACGCACCCGGCAGACACCTGATAGCCGTCGATCTCGTCTACACCAAGACACACACGTGCAAAAGCGGACCGGCCGCGGGTTAGTAGCGAGCTACGACTTGGCCACTGTCCGCTCCATCCTCCCGGGCGCTCTTGGGGTTCTGGCCGTGACGGCGGCGGGGTGCGGCGGTTCGAGTCCGAAGTCGGCTACAGGCGACGGAACGACGTTGACACGCACCGTCGCGACATCAACAACGGCGACGCGCACCCGTCCGGCCGCACCGATCAGCGCGACGAAGTTCCTGGATCAGTGGGCTGTGTGCGAGCGAGCGCATGGTGACCCGCACCAACCCGTTCCGACCGTTGATGCGCATGGGGTCATCAACATCATCGCCCCGTTCGCCTCGCCGGACGGCGTGCACATCAGCGGAGGGCCCGAACCCGCCACCGGCACTTGCAGTGCGTACTTGAACAAGGCCCGGCGCGCGTTGCGCGCCGCCGATCCGGTTCGAGACCCGAACGGTCCAGACCACGCGACGCAGCTCCGCTACGTCAGGTGCATGCGGGCAAACGGCGTTCCGAACTTTCCCTACCCGGAGGCCAACGACCCGTCCAAGACGGACTTCAACGGTACTGGAGTCAACCCGAATAGTCCGGCCGTCCTGCGCGCGAACAACTTGTGCGGCAAGAAGCTCGGCCTGCCTACGTGGTGGATCAAAGGCTGGGGAATGCCAGGAGACATCAGCGTCAAAGCCCCTGCTGTCCCCGACAACGAATAGCCGGTCCCCGCTCAACACTCCCTAGATCCACAGCCTTCAGGCGTCTGTAAGTCCCGCGGGAACACTCGCGCACGCGGCCGGTTCCGTCGGTCACCCAGGCCTGTTCACTGCAGTGAGCGCTCGGGTTTGCGCGCGAACGACGATTCGAGTGCAGGCTGCGCTATCCGGTGGTTGGAGCGCCGCAGGTTGGGCAGCGGTACGGGCGTTTGTTGGCGAGGAGTCGGCGGGCGGCGTAGACGAAGATAGGGAATCCTGGTTTTGGCATTTCGCGGGTTGCTTCGACGGTGCCGTGGGTCGGGCAGGTCGCGGTGCGGGTTTGGATGTCCTTCGCCATTCCGTCGCTCCTCGTCTGAGCCTGCCCGCTGTTGCGTCGAGTCTGACGTGTTGTCCGGCTTGGGACAAGGGCGTCAGCTGGCAGCGACGGCGGGTGTCCAGTTGAAGCGTGTCAACGCGACTGCCAGCCCGGCCGCTGCCCACAGGAGAAGGACGCCGAGGTCGCTCCAGACGATCCCGCTGCCGGTCGTGGCCGGGTCGAATGCGTGATGCAGGCCGTCGGCCAGGTGTTGGACCGGGAAGACCATTGCGACATCCTTCAGCCAGCCGGGAAGGTTGACGTTGGGGATGAAGACACCGGAGATGAAGTAGAGCGGCAGCATGATCGCCTGCACCATCGGTTGGGCGGCGTCGGCCGAGTGGATGACCGTGACGATCGCATAGGCGAGGCAGCAGAAGGTGAAGGCGCCCACGACCGCGGTGACAATCACGCCGGGGATCGTCGAGCTTGGCAGCCTGACGCCGTAGCCGAAGCGTCCGATCAGTAGCACTGCGAGCATCACACCGAGGGAGACTGCGATTGCGGTCAGCGTGCGGGCGGCGATGAGCACCCACGCTGGCACCGGTGTAGCGCGTCGTCGCTTCAGGATTCCCGACTCCCGTTGCGTCGTGATCGAGATCACGAGGTTGACGAACGAGCCTGCGATCACCGCGAGCGCGGAGATGCCGGGGACGTAGTAGGTCGAGGCCTTGACTTGCATCGGCCCGACTCTGTGGTTACCGAACACGCTCACGAAGATCACGAGAAAGAGAATCGGCAGGATGAGCGTGAAGAACCGTGCCTGCCCGTTTCGACCGAAGGCGACCAGGTCGTAGCGTGCCTGGTGCAGGACAAGCGGGGTGCGCTCGCTGGGCAGCGTCGCCGGACGACCCAGACGCCGACTGGGCGATTCGTCGCCCTCCTGGCGTTGCCGGCTCGCCCGCCATTTGCGATAGAGCCAAAAGAGAATCATCGACCGTCCGCCTGGACGTTGTCTTCTGTCAGGCGCAGGTAGACGTCTTCGAGCGAGGGTCGTCGTACATCGAGGTCCGGCAGATCGAGATTCCGGCTTCGTGCCCATTGGGCGAGCAATCCGAGATCCGGGAGTGGCCGCTCGCTTTCGACTGTCAGCCGGCCGTTCGCTTTCCCCGAGCGAGCCTGTAACTCGGCAGGCAGTTCACTATCAGCGACGCCGGCCGGCAGCGTGAACGTGATCCTCGCTGACATCGTCTCTCGCCCTCCCAGCGTCTGCGGTGTCCCCTCGGCGACGATTCGCCCTGCCGCGATCACCGCGATTCGGTCGGCGAGGTTCTCCGCTTCGTCCATGTAGTGCGTCGTCAAGAACACCGTCTTGCCGAGCGAGCGAAGGCCCGCAATCACCGACCAGGCGGCCCGTCTCGCCGACGGGTCGAAACCCGTGGTCGGCTCGTCAAGGAAGATCAACTCCGGGTCGCCGATCAAGGCAAGCGCCACATCGAGCCGGCGCCGCTGTCCCCCGGACAAACGCTCCGCCAAGGAATCCGCTTTCTCCTCCAGACCAACAAGCGCGATCGTCTCCTCGATTTCCCGCGGCGCCTCGTAGTAGCCCGCGTATAGCCGCAGGCACTCACGAACGGTCAAACCAGGCTCCGGCGCAGACTCCTGCAATACCGCTCCGACCCGATTCCGCCAACTCCCGTCGGCATGCGCAGGATCCACACCCAACACCGACACCTCACCCGCGCTCCGGCTGCGGAAACCCTCCAGGATCTCCACCGTCGTCGTCTTGCCAGCACCGTTTGGCCCCAGGAACGCAAAGATCTCGCCGTGCCGGACTTCCACCTCGATCCCCGCAACCGCCTCAAACGATCCATAGCGCTTACGCAGCCCACGTACCGAGATCGCCACCTCAGACCGAGCCGCTGGCGATGAGCCAGCAGACTGCTGCGCCGAAGCCTCCACCACCCAACTCTCCCACCCGGCCGCCCGGCAGACAAGCGCAGATAAGCGGCCTGAGGTCGCACGAACGTTGCTCGACGAGCTGCCATCATGAGAGGCCGAGTGCTCGCGATTATTGCCGCCCGTCTCCATAAAACGGCTCCGTTTACGAAGATGGACGTCCGCGGTAGCGCTCGAGTTGTTCGCGGGGCAGTCGGCAGGGCCTGGTGACTGCGCGCGACCACGCGGAGTTCATCGGGCGGGTTCCGGCCTGGGCAGCGGTACAGCCTGATGTGCACGCAGCCATCATCGTCGGCTCCGCGGCGCGCTTGGAGACGCCCGCCGACCAATGGTCGGATATCGACGTCGCGCTCTTCGTCACCGATCCCCGCGCCTACCTCCACGACTCAGCGTGGCTGTCCGACCTCGGCGATCCCATGCTCACCTTCGTCGAACCGACCGCGATGGGTGGATCGTACGAGCGACGCGTCCTCTTCGACGATGGCACCGAAGCAGACTTCGCCTGCTTCCCGGTCGGGTCAACCGAGCATCTCGCCGCAGATCTCAACGCACGAGCGGCGTTCACCCACCCGGTGTCCGGTGTCCGGTGTCCGGTTTCCGGGAGCCCTATCTCCTTTCCCGTTAGAGCCGTCAGATAACGCCCCCGGCGAGGCTCTTGGTGCGGCCAGGGTCGGTGCTGAACCGGACGCGCGGATCGATGAAGGCGTAGAGCGCGTCGACGATCAGGTTGCCGATCACGACCACGAGCGAGATGAACGTGACCACGCCGAGGATCAGCGGCAGGTCGAGGCCGAGCATCGCCTGGATGCCGGCGAGACCAAGCCCTTCCATTTGGAACGCCGTCTCGATGTAGGCACAGACAGCGATGGCGGTGCCGATCTCCATCCCGATCATGGTCAGGATGCGAAGCGAGGCGTTCGGGAGCACGTGCCGCGTGAGCACGCGGACGCTGCTTGCGCCCTTCGCGCGCGCCGTGCGGACGAAGTCCTGGGGCAAAGTCTCTGCAACGCTCGTCCTCACCATGCGGATGTAGAGCGCGAGGAACAGGAGCGTGAAGCTCGCCCAGGGAAGGATCAGGTGGGACGCCCAATCCACCGGCCCGTTGCACCCGTTACCGAAGGACGTCCCGCGAAGCGGGCAATACCCGGTCGCAGGCACCCAGTGCAGGTGGTCGCCGAAGATCCCGCGCAGGATCAGCGCGATCACCATCGGGTGCGTGCAGACGCCGATCAGTGCGACGAGCGAGATCGTGCGATCGGAGAGCGAGCGCAGCCGGCTACCGGCGATCGCGCCCAGGGGAATGGCGAGCAGGAGCACGAGGAACGCGCCGCCGAGCGTGATCGACAGCGTCACGCCGAGCTCTTGCATGAGCTGCACCTGCACCCCCTGGGGATGGAGGTTTCTCGGCAGGCCGGGTAAGAACTGGTAGCTGCCCCAGGAAGGACTGAAGTTCCAGTGGAGCATGCGCCAGAGGTAGTCGAAGTACAGCGTCGTCTTCGGCTTGTCGATGCCGAGAATGTGATCGCCCATGCGAATGTGGTAGGCGTTCATCTTCTGGCCGGGGTAGACGAATTGCGCGGGCTCGTTCGGGATCGCCCAGAAGACCCAGAACGCGAACGTGACGAGCGCCCAGACGGTGATCAGGCCCGCGACCGCCCGCCTGGCCACGAAGAAGACGATCCTCATCGCCCGCCCTCCGGCTCGAGCGCATGGCGCAACCCCTCCGAGAGCTGGTTGAGCGAGACGACACACAGCAGGATCGCGACCGTCGGAAACACGGTCTGCCAGACCGTGAACTGCGTCTTGTCGAAGACCTGCGGCTGGTAGATCGTCCCCCAGGTCGTCGAAAGGAGCGATCCCCATGTCGGCGTCTCCGGCTGCACACCAGCGCCGACGAAGCTGAGCCCGACTTCGAGCAGGATGTTCGTCGCCGTCGCGATCGCCGCCCAGACGATCAGCATCGGCCGCAGGTAGGGCAGCAGGTGGTAGCGGAGGATGCGCCAGTGCGACGCGCCGACCATCTCGGCGGCCTCGACGAACTCCTCCTGCCGCAGTGTCAGCAGGCGCGCGCGCACGAGCCGCGTCGGATAGAACGAGGTGAAGACGCCGATCAGGACCGCCTCGGCCACGACCCCCTCGGGGATGATCGACCCCCAGGCGCCGATCGGCTTCAGCGATGCGTCGAGGTTGACGCTCGCGAACACCAGGAAGAGCAGGAGCGGAAACGCCATCACCGTGTCGGTGACGCGGGTGACGAAGGTGTCTGCGAGCCCGCCGAAGTAGCCGGACACGCAGCCGAGCGGCAAGCCGATCAGCAACGCGACGAGCACGCCGCCGAGTGCGATCTCGAGGGACGCCTTGCCGCCGTCGACGACACGGATGAACTCGTCGCGGCCGAGCGGTCCATCCGCGCCGAAGATGAGGAGCGTCGTCGGAGCGCCCTTCGGGGGCGCCGCGAGACCGCCGTTCGCGTAGCCGTACGAGTTGTGCGTCGCGGGAACGCGCGTCCACGGGCCGACCGGCTTGAGGCTGTAGTTCGCGGCGTACGGAAAGATGTCGGTGCCGTTGTGGCCGAGCAGCGCGCTCGCCGTCGCGCCGCCTGCGAGCGAGACGACGAGGATGACGGCGAACACACAGGCCGCGACGAACGACCAGCGGTCGCGGCGGAAGCGCGCGAACGCGAGCCTCCATGACGATCGCGCGCGCGGTGGGGCCTGCACGCCGACAGCTGCCGGAGAAGCTACGCCCAATCGCTGCGTCCGCTGGCGTCGAGCTCTAAAACTGAAGCCCCTTGGGGGTCTCGTACGCCGGAGCCACGTAGATCGGCGGGCTCCATTCGGCCGGGATGTGGCGCTTGCCGATGACGTGCGCGACATCGTGGTCCTTGATGTCCGAGACGATCCCCGATGCGAAGCAGAACCGCACCGCGTCGGTGAGCGAGCCCGCGAAGATCCCGTTCACCTTGCCGCCGGGCGCACGGTAGATCCAGCAGCCCGCCTGCTTCTGCGATGGCTGTCCGAGGCGACGCACGACCTGCTTCGGAGTGTCCCCGAATGAGATCCCGAGGTTCTCCGTTCCGATCTTGATCTTGTCCGCACTCGAGTTGCCGGACGAGTGCGTGAAGTGCCGGACCGCGCCCGCAGCGACCACGACGACGATCACCGCGACGACGATCCACGAGAGCCGTCTCCTTGCGCGCGGGCCCACGATCAGCGCACGTGCAGAACGAGCTTCGCTTGCCCGATCGGATACTGCTCGACGGGGTCGCCGTTCAGAAGCGCGGTGACGCCGGCGACGTGGAGGCCGTTCGGTGGCTGATACAGCAGGAAGCCGGCGTTGACGGGAGCGGACACCCAGCGAAGGCTGGGCTTCACGACGCGTCCATTGCTCAGCTCCACTGCAACGCCATTGGCGCGCGCCCGATCCGCGACGATGCTGACTCGCGTGTCGTCGTAGCCCAGACTCAGCGGCTCGGCTCGCTGCGAACAGCCTCCGAGCTCGTCGACCCAGGTGCCGAGGACGCCGGGCTTGAGCGCCCACGCGTAACAGAAGCCGCCGTGTGCGAGCGGCGCGACGAGCAGCCGCATCGACTCACCGCGAAACGGATCGACGGCGATCCGTCGCGTCTTCCCGAGCTCGAGGCCTCGCGGAAACCCGCGCGTCCACAGAGCGCCCTCCGTAAACGCGGACGCGGCAGACGGCGGTGCCGCGGGCGCGGACCAGAAGTCGACGATGTGGGTGATCCGAGCTCCCATGGCAGAGGCCGCGCCTACGGCAGCGACGCAAAGGATCGTTCCGGCGAGCGCGACGCGGCGCGCCCTGTGCGGGTGCGCCTTGGCCGCACGCAACCTGACGTCGCTCCAGTCCGGCTGCGAAACGGGCTGGTCGAGTGCGAGCAGGTGGTCACGCAGCTCCGGGTCGAGCTCGTGCACCGCGACGCGTGCGGGCTCTTCAGGCGGCCTCTTGCTCATCGAGTTGCCTCGGCACGAAGAGACTCGGCGAGCTCGGCGCGCGCATGCGCGAGGGCGGCCGCAACCGTGCCTTCGCTGATCTGACATGCCTCCGCGATCTCGGCGTAGCTGAAATCGGCGAAGTAGCGAAGAAAGAAGATCAATCGCCTGCGCGCAGGGAGCGAAGCGAGAGCGCGTTCGAGCTGCGGGTCGTCGGCCGGATCGACGAGCGTCGCGACGAACGCCTCCTCGAACGGAACTTCCCGTCCGATGTCGCGGCTCTCCAACGCGACGCGCCAGGCGATCCGCCAAACCCAGGCTGGAAGCGAAACCTCACTCCGACACTGCCGCCGAGACGCGAGCGCACGAGCGAAGGCCTCCTGGACGACGTCGCGCGCCAGTTCGTAGCTTCCGGCAATCGGCGCCAACGCACGCCAAAAGCCCTCGTACCGCGTGCAATAGAGATCCTCGATCGCCTGCTTCGAGACCGGCATCAGCTCAGTCGATCCTCATGCCTCGATGCTCCTGCTGTCCAGCCGACCCGGTGCGATCGCGCGACCGCATCGGCGAGAGGACCCCGACGACGATCGCTGCGACCACACCGAGAGCTGCCCATCGATCATGGAATTGGCCTGATCGGATCGCGCTCGACGACCTTGCCGTGCTGGAGCGCGTCGACCTCCACGACGTGGAGGCCGCTGGGCGGCTGATAGAGCACGAAGCCCGCGTTGATCGGAGCGGTCACCCAGAACAGGCTCGGATCGACGACCTGGCTGTTGCTCAGCTTCACCGAGACGTCGCCGACGAGCAGTCGATCGGCGACGATGCTGACGCGCGTGTCGTCGTAGCTCGACATCAGCGGCCTCGCCTGCACGCCGGAGCAGCCGCTCTCCTCGGCGATCCAACTGCCTGCACCGACCTCGTACGCCCACTCGAAGCAGAACGTGCCGCCCGCGACCGGCGCTGCGAACAGTCGCATCGTCTCGCCCGGGAATGCCTCGACGCCGAGCCGCCGCAGCTTTGCGAGCTCCAAGCCTTTCGGAGCACCGAGGACGTTGCGGGCAAAGGACGACTTGGCGGAACGCGGTGCGGCGGGAGCGGTCGAGAAGTTGATCACGTGAGTGGCGCGAGCACCAAGCGCCACGGACGCCACGAAGCCAACTGCGCAGACGAGCGTCACGATCGCGGCGGCACGGTGGCCCATCACCAAGAGAGAGGCACGCAGGCCCGAAAACCTTTATTCGCCGATGAGGGTTTTGCGATGCTGGATGCTCTATCTCGGTGATGGACCCGCTCGAGCGCCTATATCGCGAGAGGTACGTGGGGTTTCGGAATGCGCTCGCGCCCGTGGTCGGCAGCGCCGAGCTCGCAGGAGAGATCGTCCAGGAGGCCTTCGCGACTGCATTGCGCGCACGCGGCCAGCTTCGCCAAGAGGAGTCGCTTCCGGCGTGGGTCTGGCAGATCGCGCATCGAGCGGCGTTGCGAGAGCTGGGGAGACGGGAGACCGTCGAGCTGCCGGAGGATCTGATGTTCCTCGATCCGGAACGAGACTCGGAGCTTGCCGCGGCGATCAGGACGCTCCCGCCGCAACGGCGTCTGGTTGTGTTCCTTCGCTACTTCGCCGGCTTCTCGTATCACGAGATCGCAGACGCGCTCGGCATCTCCGAGAAGACCGTCGCATCGACGCTGACACAAGCTCGGACAGCACTCCTGGAGCAGCTACCGAGAGAGGCGGCCGGATGACCGACATCCTCGCCGAACGTTTCGAAGCGATTGCGGATCCCACCGATGACAGCGATTGGCGCGACGTTCGCCGGCGAGCTCGTCTCACTACAGACCGACCGATCCGTCCGCTGCTCGTAGCCGCCCTCATAGGTGCAGCGATCGCAGCCGCGCCCGCACTCGCGTTCAACTCGAGCGTGCAGCAGTTCGTCGGGTTGAAGAACCCGCCGGCGCCGTTCCGCGCAGCAACGTGGACACGGCCGCGGCTGGTCGCGAGGCTGACCGGCCTGTATTTCAATAAGAAGGAGCCGTTCGGCCTGCCTCGTGTCACGGTGTCGTTCACCGTCGGCGAAGCCGGCAAGCCCCCCGGGACGGGCGTCACATTTGGCTCTTACTTTCTCGTGGTCTTGAAGAGCAGGACCGGCGCATCAACCGGCCCGTTGCTCGTCCGCGCATACGGCCCGCGCGGCCACTACAGAGCGACGCTCCCTGTACCGGGCGGCGGCATCGGAGGCATCGAAGTCGCAGGCTGGATCAACGTCCGCCAGGGACCTTCCGAAGCCGACGGCACTTTTTGGATCCCCGTCGTGATCCCGGTCGAGCAGCATTAGGTGGGGCCGCGCGCGAGAAGGCGGCTTGCGGGAGGACTGATCTCGCTCGTCGCGGTCGCTGCGGTCGCCGTCGTCGTTGTGTTGCTGACGAGGCCGTCGGGCTCGGGCTCGTGTACCGGCATACGAGCTTGTGCTCGCGTCGTCGGGAAGACGGACAAGCGGTACTACGCGAACTCGCGGAAGCTCATCTTCGGCATGACCGAGCAGCAGGTGCGGCGGCTCGTCGGCCCGCCGACCAAGAAAGCCGGACGGTGCTGGGAGTACGAGCTCAACGTCGAGTACCCCGCGAATGCACAGCACGGCAATCAGATCTGGAACGCCGACAAGCTGTGCTTCGACGGGGGGCGCTACTCCGAGTCACACGCGAAGTTCAACGGCAAGTGGGACTATCAGCCTCCGCTGCCATCGTTCGCCGGCAGCTCCTGACTTGCCGCAACCCGTATCTGGTCGAACGGGCACACTGAGAGGATGCGAAAGAAGAGCAACAAGAAGCGTCGGCTGCTCCTGATCGGGCTCGCGTCGATCGTCGCCGAGCCGGTGGCGATGAAGCTCCGCGGCTACCCGATCGCCGGCAAGCTCGTCGTCCGCTGCCGGCAGGGCCACCTGTTCACGACGTTCTGGCTTCCGGGAATGTCGTTCAAGGCGCTTCGGCTCGGCTGGTGGCGCTACCAACGGTGCCCGGTCGGCGGGCACTGGTCGCTGATCACACCCGTGCGTGAGTCCGAGCTGACCGAGGAAGAACGGCGCGAGGCGCGCAGCCGCTCCGACATTCCGCTGCCTTAGCACGCACATCGCACCAAAACCGATGAGTTCCCGGCAGGCACTCGGTCGGTACTGTCGGAAGGCGACCGAGAGGAGAACCCGATGACGCACGAACTGAGCGCACGCACACGCTGGCTCGCACTGATCATCCTGTGCGTCGGCGACTTGATGATCGTCGTCGACACGACCGTGGTGAACGTCGCGCTGCCGTCGATCCGCAACGATCTCGGCTTCTCGCAGACGTCGCTCGCCTGGGTCGTGAACGCGTACATGCTCACGTTCGGCGGGTTTCTGCTCCTCGCAGGCCGCTTCGGCGACATCTTCGGCCACCGGCGGTTGTTCCTGACGGGCACCGCGGCCTTCACACTCGCGAGCCTGGTGTGCGGGCTCTCGACGACGAAGGGCATGTTGATCGCAGCGCGCGCCGTGCAGGGCGTCGGCGGCGCCGTCGTCTCCGCCGTCGCGTTCTCGCTGATCGTCGTCCTCTTCACCGAGCCGTCTGAGCGCGCGAAGGCGATGGGCGTCTTCGGCTTCGTGATGTCCGGCGGCGGCAGCATCGGCGTGCTGGCGGGCGGCGTGCTCACCGACCTCGTCGGCTGGCACTGGATCTTCCTCGTCAACCTGCCGATCGGGATCGCCGTGCTCGCCGCGGGCCTACCGCTGCTCCCCGCAGTGGACACCGGTGCCGAGAAGTCGCGGGTCGACGTTCCGGGTGCGGTCGCGATCACAGGCGCGATGGTGCTCGCCGTCTACGCGATCGTGAACGGCAACACCGCCGGCTGGACGTCGGCGCAGACGCTCGGGCTGCTCGCCGCAGCGGTCGTGATCGCCGCCGCGTTCGTCGCGTGGGAGTCGCGCGCGACGGCGCCGCTCATGCCTCTGCGTATCTTCCGCCACCGCAACCTGTCGGTCGCGAACATCGTCGGCATCCTCTGGGCCGCGTCGATGTTCGCGCTGTTCTTCCTGTCGGCGCTGTACCTGCAGCTCGTGCTGCACTACTCACCGCTCAAGGTCGGGCTCGCGTTCCTGCCCGGGAACGTGATCATGATGGCGTTCTCGCTCGGGATCTCCGCGAAGCTCGTCATGCGCTACGGCTTCCGCGGCCCGCTTGCCTTCGGTCTCGGTGTCGCCGCGCTCGCACTCGTCTGGTTTGCGCGTGTGCCGGTGCACGGTTCGTTCTTGCCGGACGTCCTGCCCGCGATGATCCTGATCGGCATCGGCGGCGGCCTCGCCTTCAACCCCGTGTTGATGGCGGCGATGAGCGACGTCGAGCCGCAGGACTCCGGGCTCGCCTCCGGCATCGC
>DASRDS010000332.1:0-1416 GCA_035652495.1 Gemmatimonadaceae bacterium | reverse complement strand
CACCCACCACGACGAGATCGCGTCGATGATCTCCCGGCCATCCATATCCACCAACACCGCGCCCTCGGCGCGCCGAATGGGAATCGGCGCCGGCGCGATCGCGTGTTGCGTGTACGGATGCCAGACGTGCTGGCGATCGAGATCTTTGACGCTCACGATCCCGGTACGACCTCGCGCAGCGTCTCGAGCAGTCGATCGATATCGTCGTCTGTGTGTGCGGCGCTGATCGTAATGCGCAGGCGCGAGGTGCCGAGTGGCACGGTTGGTGGCCTGACCGCTCCCACCAGAATTCCTCTTTCTCGCAACGCGGTGCCAATGCGTACAGTCTCGTCACTCTCGCCGATTACGACAGGCACGATGTGGCCGTCACTCGGCCCGCTCGCGCGGAGCGCGGAGCGAACTCGGGTCGCATTGCGCCGAAGGCGCACACGTAACTCTGGTTCGTCCTGGATGATGCGGAGCGCCGCCGAGGCGGCTGCGGCTAGTGCCGGTGGTTGAGCCGTCGTAAAGACAAACGATCGAGCGCGATGCAGCAGATAGTCGATGAGCACGCGAGAGCCGGTGACGTATGCGCCGGCGACGCCGAACGCCTTGCCGAGCGTTCCCATCACAACATCAATCTGCCCTTCGACCTTCCAGTGCTCGGCCGACCCGCGACCGTTCTCGCCGAGCACCCCGGTACCATGCGCATCGTCAACGTATGTCCACGCATCGTAGGCCTGGGCGATGTTCGTCAGCTCGCACAGTGGGAACAGGTCGCCGTCCATCGAGAACACGCCATCGACGACGATCAGGCGTCGACGAAACTTGCCGCGATCCGCATCGAGTGACTCGGCCAGCGTGGCTAAGTCCAGGTGTGGAAACGTCCGGAGCTCCGCCCGAGACAGCTTGCAGGCATCGATGAGTGACGCGTGATTCAGCGCGTCGGCATAGATGACGTCCCGCCGGCCCACGAGCGCTGGAATCGTTCCTACATTCGCCAGATATCCACTCCCGAAGAGCAGCGCCGCTTCAGCTTTTTTGAACTCGGCCAGCTCACGTTCGAGTGTCTCGTGCAAGAGATGATCGCCAGAGATTAGCCTTGCGGCAGCCGCTCCGATCGCGTCTCCCCGAAACGCCTCGATAGCAGCCTTCGTCAATCGCGTATCCGACGCGAGACCCAAATAATCGTTGGAAGAGAAGTCAATGGCGTCGGTTCCGTTCAAGGTGACATGGGCGCCGTGACGTTGAGAAACCGGGCGCAGTATCCGTCGCAATCCCGCGCGATCGAGCGCAGCGAGATCGGCGGCCAATGCCGAGTCTAACGATGACGCCATGGTACTAGCGGTCACGACCCGGATGCCACAGCGGGCAACGGCTCGCCGGCCGGCAGCTTCACCACGAATCGTGTGCCCTTGGCGATGAGCGTCTCGACGT
>DASRDS010000331.1:0-2247 GCA_035652495.1 Gemmatimonadaceae bacterium | reverse complement strand
GACGTCATCGCGTCCTCTGGCGCGAACCAGTTCGGAATCGACACTCGGCCATTTCTGCGTCCGACGTGGCAGGTCGGCGTCGACATCCTGCAGCCGTGGTTCCTCGCGAACGACAACTCGCTGGGCGCCGGCCTCTTCGCGCACCGTCGCAGCTCGCCCGGTGTATACATCGACTATGGCTACGGCGGCAACGCGACGTTCACCCGTACGCTCCTCGACCGCGCCTCGGCGAGCTTGCGCTATCAGTTCGAGGAAACGCGCACGGACGCCGGTCAGGTGTACTTCTGCGTCAACTTCGGCATCTGCGATCAGCCCACGCTCGAAACATTCAACAAATGGCAGAAGCTGTCACCGCTCGCGCTCTCGCTCAACGTCGACCGGTCGAACAATGCGTATTACCCGACCGGCTATCCGACTCACGGCTTCGTCGTGAAGAGCGAGATGCAGGTCGCGAGCGGCTTCACCGAATCCGACTGGCGCTACTATCGCGGGGTCGTCGATGCCGCTTGGTACCATGCGCTCGGATTTCGTCACGCGGTGCTGGCGCTGCATGCCCGCGCCGGGTACGTAAACGCCCTGCCTGGCACGTCAAAGGCGTTGGGCGACACGAGTAGAACGAACGTCCTGACGCCGCGCGTGCGATTCTACGCCGGTGGCGCGAATTCCGTGCGCGGGTTCGGCGAAAATCTCTTGGGGCCGCGCGTCCTGACGATCCCGCCCGACTCCATCCGCTACAAGAGGGTGCAGTACAGCACGCATATCACAAAAGTCTTCGTGTTCTGCGACCCGGCTCAGCACCCGGACATCACGACCTGCCCGCTCAACCCGAAAGCGATCCCCTTCACGAACTCGAACGGAAAGCCCGGGAACGCCGTGTTGAGCGATCAGGAGTTCACCGTGCGTCCACTCGGTGGCAACTCGCTCATCGAGGGCAGCGTCGAGTATCGGTTCCCGATCGTCGGGGCACTCGGCGCCGCGACGTTCGTCGATGGAGCGGTGGTCGGCGCTGGCACCGGCAATCAGAGCGAGCCTATACACACCGCGGGTGCGATCACGCCGGGCATCGGCATTCGCTACTACTCGTCCGTGGGAGCGATCCGGGTCGATGTGGGACTCGACCCGATCACGACCGAGCAGCTCGTGGTGCTGACGCAGCGAGGCGTCGGACCGAACGCCCAACTGGTCGAAGTCGGCGGGCGCCGGACGTTCGCGCCGGCCCTCACGGAAGCAGGGCTCACGGGGTTCTTTAACCGCGTGACACTGCACCTTTCCATCGGGCAGGCCTTCTAATGGGCACCCTGCTCCGCGTCTTCGCCTGGCTCGCCTTCGTGGTGGTCTTGGTTATCGCGATCGCCTTCTCGGCCGTGATGATCCTGACGCGCTCGGACTTTGGACGCGAGCGCACGCGAACGATCGCGCTCGGCTTCGCGCAAAAGGCGATTCACGGCAACGTGCACATCGGCCAGCTGAGCGGGAATCTTCTCGCGAACCCGACCATCGATAGCCTTTCGATCACCGATTCCTCGGGCGCGCCGTTCTTGAGCGCGCACCGGGTGTCGTTCCACTACGGCTTGGGAAGCATCCTCCACCAGCGCCTCAATTTCCGGCAGATGGAGGTCGATGATCCGGTCATCGTGCTGGACCAATCGGCGGCCGGGACGTGGAACTTTAGCCGCATCTTCCCCTCGTCGAACACACCGACCGATACGTCGAAGCACGGATTCGGCGATTGGATCACGATCCGCGGACTGCGCATCGTCAACGCGCGCGTCATCCTCAAAAAACCGTACAAGCCGGACAGCGCCCCGCCGAATCCACGCCTCGTGATCGTCGATGGCGAGCAGATCACGGAAGTGGATCGGCTCAACGCGATGCTGCCCTACGTGCGCGTCGCGGATCCGGTCCAAAAGACGAAGCAGGCGCAGATCGCGACGCTGAACGCGGATCTGGCGCTCTTCAAGCCGCCGATCGCTCGCATCGACGATCTCGCCGCGACCATCAACCTGGACAACGACTCGCTGTGGTTCCGCGGCGCGCGGCTCGCGATGCCCGGGTCCAGCGTGCGAGACATCAGCACGAATTTTGGGATCAAAACGGGCGATCTCACGCTCGACCTGCGCGCGACGCCGGTCGCGCTGTCGGCGCTTCGATTCGCGTATCCCCCATTGCCGACCCAGGGCACGCTCGCCGCCGCGGTCGGCGTGCGGTGGCGCGGCAAGGGGCAGGATTACGCGGTGCGCGGCCTCG
>DASRDS010000330.1:0-1224 GCA_035652495.1 Gemmatimonadaceae bacterium | reverse complement strand
CCCCCGTCGGGCTCGAAGTACTGAGTGATCATCCGCATGGTGGTCGATTTCCCGGCCCCGTTGGGCCCCAGAAAGCCGACCACCTGGCCGCGGTCGATGGTAAACGACACATCATCGACCGCGACAATTCCGTCGAAACGTTTCGTCACGCGTTCGAGTGAGAGAAGCGACATATGGGCAGATGCTTTAATGGTCGATAGGCGACGGTGTCAACGCCCGAACCAGTCCGACTTTTGCAGAAAGGGGCGGTATGCGTGCACGCAACCTCCTTCCGCTCTTCATGCTCGGCGTCGCATGCAAGCAGACGTCGCCTACCCTTCAGACATCGACGGACGCCGGTAGCGTTGCCGACCCGCCGAACCGGGCCAGTCCAACCACGACGGCGCTCGGCACCCCGCGCATTGGGGTCTCGCTGGCGCCGCTCGCGAAGCAGGTGACGCCGGCGGTGGTGGCGATCCAGTCGGTATTCAAGCCCGACAGTAACGCCCGCATGATGGAAGGACCGCAGATTCCCCCTGGCCTTCTGCCACCCGGCATGCAGATACCCGAGCAGCCGCAGGAGCCCATGCGCGGGTTGGGGTCCGGGTTCATCGTCAGCCCCGACGGGTATATCCTCACCAATAACCACGTCGTAGCCAACGCGGAGCGAGTGACCGTCGGCTTGCCCGATGGCCGCATCTTCACCGCCAAAGTGATCGGCCGCGATCCATCGACTGAGGTGGCGGTGGTCAAGATCGACGCGACCGGCCTGCCGACACTCACGCTGGGCGATGATAGCACTACCCAAGTCGGGGACGGGGTGATGGCCGTGGGCAACCCGCTCGGGCTCGAGTTCACCGTGACCTCCGGCATCATCAGCGCGAAAGGCCGCAGCGGCTCGCTGCGCGACCTGTTCCAGCCGCGCTATGCGGTCGTCGACTTTCTGCAGACGGACGCCGTCGTCAATCCCGGCAACTCCGGCGGCCCGCTCGTCGACATGCAGGGCCGCGTCATTGGCATCAACACCGCCATCGCGAGCCCGACTGGCACGTTCACGGGCTACAGTTTCGCGGTGCCGATCAGCATCGCGCGGATCATCATGGACGAGATCCGCAAGGATGGTCACGCGCATCACGCGATCCTCGGCGTCGCCGTGCAGGACGTGGGACCAGCCGACGCGCATGCGGCTGGACTGTCGGCGATCCGCGGCGTTCTCATCTCCGCGCTACCCGACAAGAGCGGTCC
>DASRDS010000329.1:0-2630 GCA_035652495.1 Gemmatimonadaceae bacterium | reverse complement strand
TGGCGTTCGGCGGATTGAAGTACGTCCCGAAGCCCTGGCGATACCGAGCCGGAATCCCGTGCGCTCGAAGCATCGCGACGAACAAGAGCGAGAAGTGATGGCAGACCCCGACGAGGCGCTTTTCGGGCGGACGCGCGACGGTCAGCGGCGAGGGATCGATCGCGAAGATGCGATCCAGCATCTCGTCTACGTGACGGATATGGCTCTCGGCGCTTCGCGCCTCGGATACCGTCACGCCATAGGCCGACGCCATGTACTGATGAATGACTAACCCCTGAACAATCTGAGACACCGCCGCTGGACTAGATGGCAAGACGGTGAGATCGTGTGAACCCGATGATGTCAACGGGCCAGGTTTAGCGTAGAAGTCGCGTGCCATAGAATCGTGTGTCATGATGCCAGATACGCGTCGAGGCGATTGAACGAAGATTGCCAGCCACCCAAATGCCCGTCGCGCTCCGAGGGCGACTTGAACCGGCGCTGACCGAAGATCATTTCGGTCTGATCGCCGCGTTCGACAAGGCGCACGGTGCACAACATCTCGTGCGTGGGATCGCCGTCCCAAATGAAGCTGTACACAAGGAGCTCCGGCGGAACGAGCTCGTGGATGACGCCGTGTTGCCAGAGCGTCGACCCATCGAGACCGCTTAGACACCCACGCCATTTACCGCCAGGACGCGCGTCGAACTCGATCAGCGACACGGGATGGCTCTCCGGCCCCCACCACTGCGCGAGCTGCTCAGGGTCCGTCCACGCCGCGAACACCATCGCTCGCGGCGCGTCGAACACGCGCTTGATCTCGAGGGACTCGCTCATTTCGACTTCTTTTTGCGCAAGTACGCATCGAGTCGGTCGAACCGACGCTCCCAAAAGTGACGGTACGGCTCGACCCAGTCCGCGACGCCGCGCAGCGGGCCGGCTTCCAAGCGACACGGCCGCCATTGGGCATCGCGGCCCCGCGCGATCAAGCCGGCGTGCTCCAGTACCTTGAGGTGCTTCGAGATCGCCGGCATACTCATCGCGAACGGCTCGGCGAGCTCCGTGACGGACGCTTCGCCCAACGCGAGACGGGAGAGGATGGCCCGGCGGGTCGGATCGGCGAGGGCCGAAAAAGTCGCGCTCAATCTATCGGTGGCAGTTGGCATATAACTACTTGGTTAAATAAGCGCGTGTCGCGTCGCCTGTCAATCATCCTCGTGGTGGGCCTGGCCGTCGTGGTGGAGCTGGCGGCCATGGTGGCGCTGTGGCGCGGACGACGGTTGCCGGCCGCCGCTCACATCGCGCCCGAGGGCGGCGTGCGCGCGGATACGACCGTGCGGTTCGCCTGGCACGCGGTGCGCGGCGCCGTGCGCTACCGGATCGACGTCGCGCGCCCTGACAGTGTCCCGGTGGCGTCCGCCGCGACGCTAGGCGATACGACGATCGATGTGTCCACGCTCGCGCTCGCGCGCGGCGTGGACTATCGGTGGACGGTGACCGCGATCGACGCGAACGGACGGGTCAGTCGATCCGCGCCGATCACGTTCAGGGTGACGCCCTGAGCTACGCCTTCGTCGCGATGCACTCGAGCTCGATGCGCGCGCCGCGCACGAGCCCCGCGGCCGCGATCGCGCTGCGCGCCGGGAGATGTTTCGGGAAGAACGTCACGTAGACCTCGTTCATCGCCGGCCACTCGCCAATGTCGGCGAGAAACGCGGTGCACTTCACGGCGTGATCGAGGTCCGAGCCGTTCGCGCGCAGCACGGCATCGATGTTCTTGAGGGCCTGCGCCGTCTCGGCCTTGATCCCGCCCGGCACGACCTTCCCCGACGCATCGCTGCCGATCTGGCCCGACGCATAGACCATCTTGTCGACGATGACGGCCGAGGAGAACGGCAGGTTGGGACCGGCCGGCACATACGTCACCGACTGGGCCGAGGCGGTACCAGCCACGAGCGCCACTGCGAAGAGTCGCCACATCGCATGTTCCTCTAGGAGAGAGATTCGAGTGCCACGGCCAGCTCGCGAACGCCGCGGCGGATTTCCGGCACATCAACGGCGGCGAATCCCAGGTGCAACCCTTCGCGGATGACACGCGGGCGCCGGCCGCGAGTATACTGGGCTAAGGGCGTAACTTCTACATCTCGCGCGATCGCGGCCCGCGCGGCCGCCTGCGCGTCGATCCCGCCCTGGAGCCAAGCGGCGGTTTGCAGGCCAGCCTCCAAGCCTCGGATCTCGAGCAGCCCTGCGAGCGAAAACCGCGTGCACTCGAGCAGCACGCCGAGTCGCTCGGCGTAAATCTCTCGCATGCGACGCACATGGCGCGCGAAATGACCCTCAGCGATGAAGTCGCCGAGTATCGCTTGATCGAGGAGCGGTGCGTGGCGGCTCGTGATCGACAGCGTCGCGGTGACGACGTCCACGAGATCCGGTGGCAGGACGAGATAGCCCAGGCGGAGCGACGGGAACAACACTTTGCTGAAGCTGCCGGCGAACAGCACGATGTCGTGCGGGTCGAGTCCCTGCAATGCCGGCACTGGCCGCCCCGAGTAGCGATACTCGCTGTCGTAGTCGTCCTCGAGGATCACCGCACCCGCACCGCGCGCCCAGTCGAGCAGCGCCAACCGCCGGCGGAGGCTCATGCTGATGCC
>DASRDS010000328.1:0-1175 GCA_035652495.1 Gemmatimonadaceae bacterium | reverse complement strand
CTACAATCGCGCCGGGTTGTTGCGCCGCGCGGTCGACTCCGCGCTCGCGCAGACCGTCACGCCGCTCGAGATCCTCATCGTCGATGACGGATCGACGGACGACACCGCCGCCGTTTGTCGCGCATGGGGCACACCCGTCCGATATATCGCGACGCCGAACGGCGGTGTCGCGAAGGCGCGGAATGTCGGCATCGCCGAGGCGCGTGGCGAATGGGTCGCCCTGCTGGATTCGGACGACGAGTGGGAGCCCATGAAGCTCGAGGCGCAGTGCGCGGCGCTCGATGCCGCGCCCGATGCGCGCTGGTCGGCCACGGGTTGCACGCTCATCGATGGCGATGGCCAGCCGCGTCCCGGACGCCAAGGGTACGAGGCTGCATTTCCCGTCTTTTCCGAAGTCAAAGACAGCGCCGCGCAGTACTTTGGCCGGGCGCTCCGACAGGTCGGCCCCGAGGCGTATGCTGGTGACTTGTACGAGACAATGTTCCGCGGCAACGTGATCCTACCGTCATCGACGCTGGTACACCGCTCGGTCTTCGAGAAAGTTGGGACGTTCAATCCGTCATTTCGGTACGCTGAGGAAACCGAGTTCTTTCATCGCGTCGCCGCCGAATTTCCCGTGGCGATCCTGCTGTCGCGCCTCGTCCGCTATCGCGTCGCGCAGGTGGGCTCGTTGACCTCGTCATCGAACACCGAGAAGCTCATCACCAACGCGTTGAAGAGCCTCGACCAAGCGCTCGCGCTTCGCGCTTCGACGCCCTCAGCGCACGCCGCGTATCGCATTGGACGCGACAGCTTGTTGCTCCGGATGGCCTATGCGCGGCTCTCTGAACGCGACACGCGCGGGGCCAGGAGCGCGGCGAGCCAGGTGCTCGCTCACCCGCGCGCCTGGGGGATTTTGGCGGCGGCGCTGCTCCCACCAGCGGTGCTGAGTGGTCTGCATACGCTCAAGCGGCGGTTGCGAACATGATCATCGCCGAGATGCTGGAGTCGGATGGGCCGGGAGGCGCGGAGTTGGTGGAGCTGCGCCTGGCGCAGGCCTTACGCGACCGCGGTCACACGATCGTGCCCGTCGGTCCGTCGATGGGATGCGGCTGGTTGGCCGGTCAGTTCCGCGAGCAGGGATTCGACCCGCAGACGTTCACGCTGCGACGCCCGCTCGACTGGCAATGCTTGCG
>DASRDS010000327.1:0-12652 GCA_035652495.1 Gemmatimonadaceae bacterium | reverse complement strand
GTCGCCCGCTTCACCCGCATCTTGAGCGCCGATATTCCGGCGCCCGTAATCGCGGCCATCTCGTCGTAACTCAACTGCTCCACGTGCTTGAGCAAGAACGCCTCGCGCTGGCTGGTCTCGAGCCGCGCCAGCGCGTGGCCGATCTCTTCCCGCCACGCCACTCCATCGTACGCATCCGGCGCCGCCGCGGCTACCAGGGCCATTTCGTCCCGGACGAATGTTCGGGCCCGCCGCCCGGATCGCGCGCCAGCGGTCCGGCATCGGTTGATCAAAATGCTGAACAACCAATGACCGAATCGTTCGCGATCCGCGCAGCGGCTGAGCGCCCGGTAGGCGCGCACGAAAGTGTCCTGGACGGCTTCCTCCGCCTCGGCACGGTCGCCGAGCATCCGCGTGGCATAACGAGCTGCCCGATTGCCGTATCGGTCGACGAGGATGCTGAAAGCCTCGGTGTCGCCGGCCACGACACGGGCGATAATGTCCGCGTCGTTTGCCACTACAGGGGGAGACCCCGGACCGGCGTCCGAGGTCACCCGGCCGAGGCTTCCGGCCGCATGCGTTCACCGCTGGCGCGCGCCGGAGAGACGTTATCGTCCCCTACGCGACCCCAGGGCTCGCGAATCAGGATCTTTTGACTGGCACGTTCGGGGTGTCCGTCTGGCTGCCGCTGACGGTATGAACCGTCCCCGGCCAGGTCCCACGACAGGCGATTATCCGCCAGGTCGGTCGCCAGCACGGACTGGAGCCGGGAGTGGAGCGAGACATCATCGACAGGCGTGACACACTCAACGCGGCGCTCGAGGTTGCGCGGCATCCAGTCTGCCGAGCCGATGTAGTACTCGGGTTCACCGCCGTTGGCGAACATCCAGATGCGCGAGTGCTCCAGGAATCTGCCGATGATACTACTGACGCGGATCCGCTCGCTGAGTCCCTCGACGCCGGGCTTGAGGCAGCAAATGCCGCGCACGATCAGGTCGATCTCCACACCAGCTTGCGATGCCCGATACAGCGTCTCAATAACCTCAGGATGCACGAGGGCATTGAGTTTCGCCACGATCTTGCCGCCCTTTCCATCGCGCGCGAACTGTGCCTCGCGGTCGATCAACTCCAAAAATCTTCCGAGCATGTTGGCCGGCGCCACGAGCAACTTGCGATACAATCTCTGACGTGAGTATCCAGTCAGCGAATTGAACAGGTCGCTGACGTCGGCGCCAATAGACGGACTACACGTAAAGAGACCGATGTCCGTGTAGAGCTTCGATGTCGATGAGTTGTAATTGCCGGTTCCGATGTGCACATAGCGGCGCAACCCATCAGCATCGCGGCGGACAACGAGCGTAGTCTTGGCGTGGGTCTTGAGCCCAGGCACGCCATACGCGACGTGCACCCCCGCGTTTTCCAGCGTTCTCGCCCAAGAGATATTGTTGGACTCGTCGCCGCGCGCCTGAAGCTCGACGAGCACGGCAACCTGCTTGCCGAGCATCGCCGCCTCGGTCAGCGCGTGAACGATCGATGCGTCGCCGGACGTCCGGTACAACGTCATCTTGATCGCCTGCACCGCCGGATCTTGCGCCGCGGCCTTCAAGAACTGCTCGACCGATGCTTGGAACGACTCGAACGGATGATGCACGAGCACATCGCGCTCGCGGATCGCATCGAAGATCGTCTGGTGCCCCTGTCCCACCTCACGGAACTCCGGCGGCACGACCGCGGTGAAGGGCGGATCCTTGAGATCCGGCAGATCGATGTGCAACAGCGACATCAGATCGCCGAGGTCGAGCAACGAGTCGGCTTCTTGAACGTCGGCCTCGGTGAGCGGCGGCAGGTTGGCCGAGGTCTCTTCGCGCAACTCCTCCAGCAGCAGCGAGCGCAGGTGCGCGGGCATCGTCGGCTGGACTTCCAAACGCACCACCTCACTAAACCGCCGCTCGAACACCTGCTGCTCGATCATCTCGAGGAGATCCTCAGCCTCGTCAACTTTGGCTAGCTCGAGATCCGTATATCTCGTTACTCGGAACGCGTGCCACCCTAAAATTTCCATTCCGGGGAAGAGCGCACCGAGGTTGGTTCCAATAACCTGCTCCAATGGCACGAAGCAATAGGGCCGACCAAACGGAACCCACCGTGGCAAACTCTTTGGCACCTTCACGCGCGCGAAGTGATCCGTCTTACTCACGGGGTCTCGGATTTCCACGGCCAGTGACAACGACAAATTCGAGATGTATGGAAACGGGTGACCGGGATCGACCGCGAGCGGAGTCAGCACCGGGAATACTTGAGACTCAAAGAACTCGTCGACGGTGAGCCATTCCGCGGGAGTCAGGTCGGCCATTGAGACGAGCCGAACGCTGCGCTCGGCCAACGCCGGCAGCAGCAACTCGTGCAGCACCTTGCGTCGCTGGGCGAGCAGATCGTTCACGCGGGCGGTGATCGCCGCCAGCTGCTCGAATGGCGACAAGCCATCCGGCGAGGGCACGGAGATGCCCGCGGCGACCTGACGCCTCAGGCCCGCCACGCGCACCGTGTAGAACTCGTCCAAGTTCGAGCTGAAAATCGCCACGAACTTGAGGCGTTCAAAGAGCGGATTGCGCGCATCGAACGCTTCGTGGAGCACCCTGGCGTTGAACTCGAGCCAGGAGAGCTCGCGATTGAGGAAGTGCGCCGGCTGCGCAGTCCCGGTGTTCACTGTCGTATCAGTTACGGTCACGGCCATCTCCAAAGAGCTCGCAGAGCGGTTTCGGCGCGGGTCCCACGCAGTCCGCCAAGGCAACACCACCGGAGGTGCCGATGCGGGTCGCTCCGCTTTCAATGAGTGCGAAGGCCCCCGCACAGTCCCGCACCCCGCCTGAGGCTTTGACGCCAAGGTCATCGCCCACGGCCATGCGCATGAGCGCGACTGCCGTCGGCGTGGCGCCGCCGGCCGAATGCATACCGGTGCTCGTTTTCACGTAATGCGCGCCCGCGTCGCGGGCGATCCGGCAGGAACGCACGATCTCCGAGGGCGTCAGGGCCGCCGACTCGATGATGACTTTCACGAGCGCCCCATCAGCGGCCTCGACGACTGACCGGATATCGCGTTCGACATACTCCCAATCCCCGTCCTTGATCGCCCCGAGTGCGGCGACCATGTCCAACTCGCCGGCGCCTTGCTCGACCGCGCCGGCCGCCTCGGCGGCCTTAACGGCCGAAGTCGACGCGCCGAGCGGGAAACCGACGACCGCCGCCACGGCGATGTTGGTTCGCAAGCCAAGCGTTTCCCGACACCGATTTACCCACTGTGGATTTACGCAAACAGCGGCGAAGCGGTGGGTAACGGCTTCGGCACATAATCGATCGATCTCCGCGGCTGTGGCATCCGCCCGGAGCAAAGTGTGATCGACCCAGTCGCCTAGTCGCCCGGCTTCGGCACGGAATACGACGCCACGCGGCACTTCGAAAATTTATATGGTGGGCAGGCGGACGCGATCCATGCGACTTCGAACATGCGAAGGATTTACGAAGAACCGGGAGAGGATCGCCCCGCAAATGAAACCCCCGACGTGGGCCCAGACGGCCACGCCGTTGGCGGCGTTCGGATTGATCTGATTGAGCTCCTGGACGCCGGTCAGTGCCTGCTCGAGGAACCACCAGATGAGAACCAGCCAGGCCGGGAATCGAACGATGAACAAAAAGAACCACATCTTGACCCGGGCGGTCGGGTACATGACGAGATAGGCACCCATGACGCCGGAGATCGCGCCCGAGGCCCCGACGGTCGGTACCGGGGAGTTGGCGTTGAGCGCGACGTGGGTAGCGGCGGCGACGAGCCCGCAGATGATATAAAAGAAGGCGAACCGGAGGCTGCCCATGCTGTCCTCGACAGCCCGGCCAAAGACGAACAGGAACAGCATGTTGCCCAGAATATGCAGCCAGCTCCCGTGCAGGAACATCGATATCAGTGGCGTGACGATATTGATGGGATCGTTATCTACGGCGCAGACCATGCCCGGACCGAGAGGCACGGACTGACCGATGGGGGCGAGGTGGGTGAGCTCCCCAGGCACCATCCCGGTGTTACAGACCGTGGTAGCGAGCCGAACTGAGTCTACGCCTGCACCCTGGTAAAAAATCCAGATTACGAAGCAGACGAGAATGATCAGGTACGTCGCGATCGGCGTCCGGACTGTCGGAACGTCATCCCCAAGCGGGATCATGCGGCCTCAATACTGCCAGTTTGGCCGAGATTTCAGGCCTCAGGATTGCCACTCCCCATTGGGCGTGGGTTGCTTGGATCTCGTGAGTCATCATCACAGTCACCATCAGGGGACGTAATGGCAGACAAAGTAATAGGGATCGACCTAGGAACGACGAACTCCGTCGTAGCCGTCATGGAGGGCGGCGACCCGGTGGTCATTCCCAACGCGGAAGGCGGTCGGACAACCCCTTCGGTGGTCGCGTTCACGAAGGACGGCGAACGGCTCGTGGGCCAGATCGCCAAGCGGCAAGCGGTGACCAACCCGCAGAACACGATCTTCTCCATCAAGCGCTTTATGGGACGGAAGCTCTCTGAGGTCCAAGAAGAGACTAAGAGAGTGCCCTATAAAATCGTTGGTGGGCAGAACGATCTGGCCGTCGTCGAGGTGCAGGGCAAGCGCTATACGCCGCCCGAGATCTCGGCCATGATCCTCCAGAAAATGAAGCAGACCGCCGAGGACTACCTCGGCCACAAGGTCGAGAAGGCGGTGATTACCGTCCCGGCCTATTTCAACGACTCCCAACGCCAAGCGACAAAGGACGCTGGCAAGATCGCGGGTCTCGATGTTTTACGAATCATCAACGAACCCACGGCCGCCGCGTTGGCGTATGGGCTCGACAAAAAGAAGGATGAAAAAGTCGCCGTGTTCGACCTGGGCGGCGGCACGTACGATATATCGGTTCTCGAGCTCTATGACGTCGAAGGGTCGCGGCAGTTCGAGGTCAAGTCGACCAACGGTGATACGCACCTGGGCGGCGACGACTTCGACCAGCGCGTCATCGACTGGCTCGTGAGCGAGTTCAAGCGCGATCAGGGCATCGACCTGTCAAAGGATCCGATGGCGCTGCAGCGCCTGAAAGAAGCGGCCGAAAAGGCGAAGATGGAGCTGTCGTCGGCGCCGACGACCGATATCAATTTGCCGTTCATCACGGCGGATCAGAGCGGTCCCAAGCACCTCAACTACACGCTGACTCGCGCGAAGCTCGAGCAGCTGGTGGATGATCTCATCAAGCGGACTATTCCGCCGATGGAGAAGGCGCTTCAGGACGCGGGCGTCAAGCCGAACGAGATCGACGAAGTGATCCTGGTCGGCGGCCAAACCCGCATGCCGAAAGTTCAGGAAATCGTCAAGAACTTCTTCGGGAAGGAACCGAACAAGAGCGTCAACCCGGACGAAGTCGTCGCCATCGGCGCGGCCGTGCAGGGTGCGGTGCTGACGGGCGAGCAGAAGGACGTGCTGCTGCTCGACGTGACGCCACTCTCCCTTGGAATTGAAACCTTGGGTGGTGTCACCACGGTTCTTATTCCGCGGAACACGACGATCCCGACGAAGAAGACGGAGACCTTCTCGACGGCTGACGACAACCAGACGACGGTTGAGATCCACGTGCTGCAGGGCGAGCGCGAACTGGCCTCGTATAACAAGACGATCGGCAAGTTCCAGCTCACGGGCATTCCACCCGCACCGCGCGGCATGCCCCAGATCGAAGTCACGTTCGACATCGACGCGAACGGCATCTTGCATGTCGCCGCGCGCGACAAGACGACCGGGAAAGAGCAGAAGATCCGGATCGAGGCGTCGAGTGGGTTGTCGGACAACGAGATCGACCGCATGGTCAAGGATGCCGAGAAGAACGCCTCGGACGACAAGAAGCGGCGCGAGGAGATCGACACGCGGAACCGGCTCGATGGCATGACCTACGAGGTCGAGAAGAACGCCAAGGAGTGGTCGGACCGTTTGTCACCGGACCTCAAGACTCGCCTCGACTCAGCGGTCGAGCGGGCGCGAAAGGCTCTCCGTGGCTCGGACGCCAATGAGATTCGTTCGGCGCAGGAAGAGCTGACGGCCGCGTATTCGCAGGCTGGTCAGTCGCTGTATCAGCAGCAGGGTGCGACGGGTGGCGGTCAGCCCGGCGGACCTGGCGGCGCGGGTGCGCAGGAGCCGGCTGGTTCCGGCGCCGGTGCGAACGCCGGCGGGGCCGGCAAGCCGGACGACGTGGTCGAAGCCGACTACGAGATTGTGGACGACAAGAAGTAAGAAAGGGCTCTTCGTTGCGCTTCGCGCACTCGAGCCTCTTTAATAGGCTGAGTTGTAATAGGAATAGGCTGAGTTGTGATAGACTGAGGTTGCGATAGACTGAGGTTGCGTAATAAAACCGGGTGTCGTGCCATCTCTATGGACGGCACCCGTTTTATCGATGAAGTCTCTGATTGGGGGGTCGGCGAAGCCGCCCCTTCTTAGTCAACCAACGGTAAACCGTGGGCGCAGTACGTGCGTCATATCAGTAAGGGCAGTCCGAACTTTGGGACCCCAGTTAGTGTAGATTTCAGTAACCCTTAGCACCGGAATTGTCGATGTCACCAGCGTTCGCCAAGGCGCGAATCGGCGGTGTGATCGTCGGGGCGTTTTTTGGCGGTTTCCTGATCGCCTCGAGCCTCGACCTGACGCACAAAAGCTTCGCGCAGACAAGCACGAGACCCCCCGCCGAGGCCACGCGGCCCGTCGCGGACTTCAGCAATAGCTTCGTCACGATCGCCGAGCATGTGACGCCCGCCGTGGTTTCGATCACGACGTCGCGCGATGCGAAAGTCATGAGCAACGACCCGCGCATGCGCGGTCGCGTACCGCCCGGCCTCGAAGATTTCTTCCAGCAGTTCGGCACGCCGCGCGCCGAGCCGCAGGAAGCGAGTGGCTCGGGCTTCATCGTCTCGAAAGACGGCTATATCCTCACCAACAATCACGTCGTCGCCGACGCCGACCGCGTCACGGTGACGCTCGATGACCAGCGCGTCTTCAAGGCCAAGGTCATCGGCCGCGATCCGACGACCGACGTTGCGGTCATCAAGATCGAGGCGAACGATCTTCCCGTCGTGAACCTGGGCAACGACGACCACGCCAAGGTCGGCGAGTGGGTCCTCGCCATCGGCAACCCGCTCGGCCTCCGCGAGACCGTCACCGCGGGTATCCTGAGCGCAAAGGGCCGCGATGGTGGCGACCTCCGTGGCCTCTTGCCGTCCAAGTACGCGGTCTCCGACTTCCTGCAGACCGACGCGGCGATCAATCCCGGTAACTCCGGCGGTCCGCTCGTCGACGGACATGGCGATGTGATCGGCATCAACAGCGCGATCGCGAGCCCGACCGGCTACTACTCGGGCTACGGCTTCGCGATCCCAATCACGCTCGCCAAGAGCGTGATGGACGAAATCATCCAGTACGGCAAAGTCCGCCGCGCCGTAATCGGCATCTCGATCGCCCCGGTCAGCCCCGAGGACGCCGGCGCCGCGGGCCTCAAGACAATCGGCGGCGCCATCGTGCAGGGCTTCCAGCCCTCCGACGGCTCGAGCCCGGCTCAGAAAGCCGGCCTCGAAGTCGGCGACATCATCGTCGGCGCCGACGGCAAGCCAGTCGACCGCGTCAGCACCCTGCAGCGCGTGATCCGGATGCACCAGCCGGGTTCGACCGTCGCGCTCGACGTGATGCGTTTCGGTGACAAGAAGACCTTCACCGTCAAGCTCATGTCCGCCCAGGACGACGACCAAGTCGCCGACGCCTCCGACTCCGGCACCAAGCCCTCGGAAGGCGCCAGCACCGAAAAACTCGGCATCACCGTCGAGCCGGTGAGCGCCGACTTCGCGCAGGCGAACAACCTGACGACGGACGACCGCGGCCTGGTCGTCAAGGACGTAAACGTCAACGGCCCCGCGCGCGGCAAGCTTCAGCCCACGGACATCATCCTCGAGGTGCTGTATCCGCAGCCGAAGCACGACGTGCACTCGATTACTGAGCTCCAAACTGCGCTTTCACGCACGAAGAACGGCGATTTTGTCACGCTCCTCGTCTGCTCCCCTGTCCAACAACAGGGCTGCGTCAAGCGCGTCGTAAGCCTCAAGATCGGCGGCTAATCGGCCCCATTAGCTCTTTAAAGACGGCCTCGGCACAGTGTGTCGAGGCCGTCTTTTGATTGTTGATTGTTGGTTGGATGGTTGGATGGTTGGATGGTTGGATGGTTGGACGTTGGAAAACCAAACGAGTTACTTTGTGCGCTTCGCCCGAGCGCCGAAACCTGAGCGGACCCAAGCCGCGCCAAAGGCCTCCGTCTACCAATTCCGCCGCGATAGATTCCAGGACGCGGCAAGAAGCTCGGATGGCGGAATTGGTAGACGCGCAGGACTTAGGATCCTGTGTCGCAAGACGTGCGGGTTCGAGTCCCGCTCCGAGCATCGCTCCCGATCCGCGCAAACCACATTGCGGCGCAAACTATGGGGCGCGTAAAACGGCGCGTTGGACGCGAGCGGCTGCTACAGCCGCCGGTTAATATTCCCCTATGAACATCCAGGTAACAGCGAAGAAAACAACGGGCGCCGAGCGGCTGTTGGAGGTCTCGGTGCCGGCCGCTGATGTGCAGGTCGCCGAGGAGTCGGCGGCACGGCGGTATGCGTCGAACGTGAGGCTGCCGGGGTTTAGGCCGGGAAAGGCGCCCGCGGCCATGGTTCGGAAGCGGTTTGGTGAGGCGATTCGGCAGCAGGCTATCGAGTCGCTGATTCAGGAAGCGGCCAAGCAGGCGCTGGAAAAAGAGCACCTCAAGCCGGCGGCCCAACCTCACGTTCATGATGTGAAGTTCGCCGAAGGCCAGGATTTGACCTTCGAGCTGCACCTGGAAGTTCGTCCCGAGGTGCCCCTGCCCCGGCTTGCGGGATTCCGCGTCGAGCGTCCCAACAATGTGGTCCGGGACGACGATGTGACTGAGCAACTGGAGCAGATGCGCGACAGCAAGGCCACGTGGGCGCCGGTCGACGAGAGTCCGTCTCCGGGCGATCTCGTGACGGTTATGCTCGCCACGGCGGACGATGGCGGCGCCATTCCCGCCGAGGGCAAAGAGTACCGGATCGTGCTCGGCGGCGGTCAGGCTATTCCAGGGATCGAAGAGCTGATCATGGAGGCCAAGCCCGGTCAGACGATCGAGCGGCCGGTCAAATGGCCCTCGGATTTCCCGGACGAGACCCAAAGAGACAAGACGAAGCCCGTGCGCGTGGCGCTGCAGGACGTGAAGCGCAAGGTTTTGCCGCCGCTCGACGACGCGTTCGCCCGCGAAGTGGGCGACTTCGACTCGCTCGATGCGCTCAAGAAAACGGTGCGCGCCGATCTCGAGTCGCACGCCACGCGCGACGCGGACGCAGCGGTCCGGCAGAAATTGCTCGATGAGATCGCCAGCGCGAATCCATTCGATGTGCCGCCCAGTTGGGTGGCGCAGCTCGTCGATGCGTACGCGAACGCCTATCAGATTCCGGAAGAGGATCGCGGGCGCTTTGGGACCGAGTTCAAGGCGATGGCCGAGCGACAGGTTCGACGCGATCTCATTATCGATGCCGTCGCCGAGCGCGAGAAGCTGAGCGCGACGACTGGCGAGCTGGATGATCGCGTGGCCGAGCTAGCCGGGAAGCGGAAGGAATCGCCGGCTCAGCTCTACACGGCGCTCGAAAAGGGCGGACGACTGCGCGAGATCGAGCGCGGCATCACGGAAGAGAAGGTGTTTAAGTGGCTCTTCGAACGGAACCAGGTAACTGACGCGTGAGGACCTCAAGGACCTGTGACGCGAACGCTGGTAGAGCGTGTGGTAAATACCATTTGAAAACGTGCTTGAGAGGCACAGCGTGAGTATGGCGACGATCTATCCTCCGTATGTGATCGAGCGGTCCAGCCGCGGCGAGCGCACGTACGACATTTTCTCGCGGCTCCTCATGGACCGCATCATCTTCCTCGGCACCCCGATCAACGATGATGTCGCGAACATCATCATTGCGCAGCTCCTGTTCTTGGATGCGGACAACCCGGATCGCGACATTTATCTGTATATCAACTCACCGGGCGGCAGCGTATCGGCCGGCCTCGCGATCTACGACACGATGCAGTACCTGCGCAGCCCCGTGAACACCACATGCATGGGACTCGCGGCCAGCATGGGCGCGTTCCTGCTCTCAGCGGGCAGAAAGGGACGTCGCTCCGCGCTGCCGCACTCGCGGATCATGATCCACCAGCCGTCCGGTGGCGCACAAGGCACCGCGGCGGACATCGAGATTCAGGCGCGCGAGATTCTGTACCTTCGTTCGAAGATGAACGAACTCATGTCGAAGCACACGGGCCGCCCGGTCGAGCAGATCGAGCGTGACATTGTGCGTGACTATCACATGTCCGCCGAGGAAGCCAAGGCGTACGGGTTGATAGACAATATCGTCGCACAACGCGGTGATGTTATCGAGGCTTCGAAACAACCCACCGTCACGGCGTGATTTAGGCAATAGTGATGCGGCGCACTGGCCCTTTGTGAAAAGGTTCACATGTCAAACGGGCGCCGCATCGCTATCATATTGACCGGTCTCGCCACCGCTGTTAGTTCTCGTGAGCCCTATGTCACACGATAAACACCTCCGCTGCTCGTTCTGTGGAAAGAGCAAGGACTCGGTCCGGAAGTTCATTTCGGGCCCGTCCGTCTACATCTGCAACGAGTGCATCGCGCTCTGCAATGAAATCCTCGCCGAGGACGAAGAGCGGGAGGTTGCTGAAGCGATCACGCAGGTTCCGTCGCCCCAAGAGATCAAAGACGTTCTCGATCAGTACGTGATTGGCCAGGAGCGAGCGAAAAAAGCCCTGGCCGTCGCTGTTTATAATCACTACAAGCGCATCAACTCGGCGTCGTTACGTGATGACGAGGTCGAGCTTGACAAGTCGAACATCCTGCTGATCGGTCCGACGGGCGTCGGCAAGACGCTGCTGGCCCAGACGCTGGCGCGCATCCTCGACGTGCCGTTCACGATTGCCGATGCGACGACGTTGACCGAAGCCGGCTATGTTGGCGAGGATGTCGAGAACATTCTGGTGCGGCTGCTCCAGGCCGGCGACTTCAATGTCGCCGAGTGCGAGCGCGGCATTGTGTATATCGACGAGATCGACAAGATCGCGCGCAAGTCGGAGAATCCATCGATTACGCGTGATGTGTCGGGCGAGGGCGTCCAACAAGCACTCCTCAAAATCCTCGAGGGCACGGTCGCCTCGGTGCCACCTCAGGGCGGACGCAAGCATCCGCAACAGGAATACATTCAGATCAATACGAAAGACATTCTATTCATCTGCGGTGGCGCCTTTGATGGACTCGAGAAAATCATCGAGGCACGCACCGGGCGGAAACAGATTGGGTTCTCCAAGGATGATCTGAGTGTTGGGTTCGCCGCGAAGCGCGCGGTCAAGAATCCGTTTGCCGATGTCGAGCCCGATGATCTGCTGCGGTATGGCTTGATTCCGGAATTGGTGGGACGCCTTCCGGTGGCCGTACCCCTCGAAGCGCTTGACGAAGAATCGCTGGTGCGCATTCTGAAGGAGCCCAAGAACGCGCTCACCAAGCAGTACGCGAAGCTGTTCGACCTCGAGGAAGTCAAGCTCACGTTCGAGGAGAGCGCGCTGCGGGCCATCGCGAACAAGGCCTTGAAGCGCGGGACGGGCGCCCGCGGTCTGCGCGCCATTCTCGAAGAGATGCTGACCGAGGTGATGTTCGATCTCCCGAGCCGGGAAGATGTCGTCGAGGTCAAGGTCATCGAATCGACGGTGACCAACGGCGCGCCGCCGATGCTCGAGATCGCGCCCAAGCGGCAGAAGAAGGAGGCGTAGGTTCCCACTTTCACTCGCGACGGCGAGCAAGTCACGACCGAGGACCGGCTTCCGGTCCTGCCGTTGCGTGAAGTGGTCGTCTTTCCGCATGTCGTCATCCCGCTCCTCGTCGGCCGTCCGGCGTCGCTTGCCGCGGTCGAAGCGGCCATTGCTGGCGACCAATATCTCCTTCTCGTAGCCCAGGAAAGCGGCGAGGTCCAGGATCCCTCGGCGTCGGACTTGTACCGCGTCGGGGTCGTCGGTCGCGTCCTCCAATTCGCCCGCATGCCGGGCGGTACCGCCAAGGTTCTGGTCGAGGGCATCGCCCGCGCGCGTGTGCTCCGCTATTTGCCGAGCGCGAAGCTGCTGCGCGCATCGGTCACGCCGTATGCGTTGAACGGCGAGACCCCGGCGGTCGAGAGCCGCCAGGCGATGGCCCGTTTCGAGGAATACGTCGCGCTGCACCGGCGGATTCCGGACGAAGTCGTCGGGCTCGTGCAGACGATCGAATCGGACGAGCGGCGTGCCATGGCGATCGCCGCGCATCTCGTGCTCCGGCACGATGCGAAGCAAGCGTTGCTCGACGCGGCGACCGCGCTCGAGCTCTGGACGGCGCTCGCGCGCGTGCTCGGCGCCGAGATCGAGCTCCTGCGGCTCGAGCGGAAGATCGACGACGATGTGCGCGGATCGCTGTTTCAGAATCAGCGCGAGTTTTATCTGCAGGAGCAGTTGCGCGCGATCAATCGCGAGCTCGGGCAGGATGAAGGCGACGACCTGAG
>DASRDS010000326.1:0-9007 GCA_035652495.1 Gemmatimonadaceae bacterium | reverse complement strand
TCGTGTGATCGTGGGCGAGCTGTCCGACCTCGAGGTCGTCAAGAGCGTCCTGGCCGACGAATACGACGTGCGGTCAGAGATCGGCCGTGGCGGCATGGCGGTCGTATTTCTGGCGCACGATCGCTCGTTGGGCCGCGATGTCGCCATTAAGGTGCTGCCGATGGCGATGACGTTCGATGCCGATTTCGTCGAACGATTCCAGCGGGAGGCCCGCACGTCGGCCTCCCTGGAACATCCGAATATCGTCCCGATTTACCGGGTCGGGAAATCCGGCGAGCGGATCTCCTACATCGTCATGAAGTACCTGCGCGGGCCGTCGCTCGCGCGGGTGCTCGCGGAGCGGCCCAACAGCAAGCTGGCGCCGTCCGAGATCCGCGAGATGCTCATGGACACGGCCCGGGCGCTCGCCTACGCGGCCAAGAACGGCGTCGTCCATCGCGATATCAAGCCGGATAACATTATGCGGGACGATGACCGCTGGGTGTTGGCCGACTTCGGCATCGCGAAGGTCGGCACGGCGCGGACGCTGACCAATTCGGGGATGGCGGTGGGTTCGCCGCGCTACATGAGCCCCGAGCAAGCGCGGGCGAAGCCGCTCGATCAGCGAGCCGACGTCTACAGTCTCGGGGTCGTCGCGTACCAGTGCTTGGTCGGGCGCGTGCCGTTCGACGGCGAGGATGGGATCGCGATCCTCTACGGGCACGTGACGACGCCGATTCCAACACCGACGTTGGTCAGCGACGAAGAGCGGTCGTTGTGGGCGATCATTCGGCGCATGCTGGAGAAGCATCCGGACGACCGGGTGCAAAATGGGGAAGAGCTGCTGCGCGTGCTGGAAGGCATCGGCGATATCGTTCCGTCCGAGCCGGTGCGCAACGAGACGCCGCGCGTCGAAATGCTGCCGCTCCCTCCGCGCCGGCGCCGCGTCCGCTGGGGTTTGATCGCGGCGGGCCTCTCGTTTGCGGCGCTCGCCGGCGCGGCGGCCATCTACGCGACCTGGCGCTCGAGGCTCCCGCCGCCGCCCGCGCCTGTTGTGACGCTGGCCGCGGTGACGGCGCTCGTCCCCGATCCACCACCGCCACCTGCGCCAGCGCCCGTCAAGCCGAAACCCGTAGTTAGAGTACCGAAAGAAACGTTCTGTGACGCCGGGGGCGGGACGTCAACGTATCACGTCGTACTCGACTCGATCCGGTCCCGCGATGAAATAGGACCGATGATCGCGTACGAAGTTTGCGGGCTCAAGTCCGGCTCGCACTATCACACCGTGATAACCGCGACCCGACAGGAATCCGGGTTGCAAAAGCTCTTCGGCGCGACACACCAGACGACCGAGGAATACGACGACCGTGCGTCGTCGAATGCGGCCCGCACGCATCACCGTCTGCCGCGTCTGTCGCGCGGATCCTACTCTCTCAAGGTGACCGTCACCGACCGTCGGGGCCGCCGCTCCGAGCAGACCGCGGAATTTCGGCTGTCCAATTAGTAATCCGCGAGCGTCCACAGGGGACATCGCGCTGTACTCGGGGTAGGACAAGAGCAAGCCGAGTTCGGTCATCGTGCTACGTCGTACGTGCGTTACGCGGCGGTCTTACAATTGCAAGTACTGAGAGACCCGAACAATTGTCAGGAGCTGGCTCTATGTGGTACCGCGGACTGATGCTGGTGTGCAGCATCGTTTTTGTCGCGTCGGCGAACGCGCAGCAACAGCAGGATACGACGAAGCACGGTTGGGGCATCGTGTACTCGTCGCCAAAGAGTCGAGCCACCGCGAGCCCCGCTACGAGTACTGCTCCCGCCGCTGTCACGCCGCCCGCGCAGGGTATCACGCCCACTCCGCCGCCGGCCGCGCCCTCGCAATCGCAGGTGACGACGTTGCCGACGATTCGCGGCACGAGCGCCAACACCGCTCCCGCGCCGACGCCGCCGGCGAATGGTACGTACATGGGTGACCGTCCGCCGGCAGCGGCGCCTTCGGTCGCCGCGGCGGGGACGTACGATACGGTACCGCCCGGGGCCGTGAACGCGACCAGCGGCAGCGGCGTGCATCTCGACGAGTTGATGAGTCTTCACGAGTACTCGTCGACCGGACTCACCAACCTCAAGCCCCAGGAAGTGCAGGCGCTCGAGATCTGGCTCGAGCGCTATCGCACGGCGCTCATCGACAGCGTCACGCGCGCGACGCAGCAGCGCGCGGCGACATCGCAGGTGGCGCCTATGGCGCCGACACCTGCGCCTACCGCCGTCGCGAGTCCGCGCCCCGTCGCGCCGGCGAATGCGCATACGGTCACTGGGATTCGATCTGGTAGTCGCTTCGTGCAGATCGACGATGGGAGCGTGTGGGATATTTATCCCGCGGATCAGAGCGAGACCGCGGCTTGGCAAGTCGGCGATAACGTGACTGTGCGGGTTGCTGCGCAGGCGTATGGCGAGTTTGATCACGAGCTCGTCAACGGGCAACGCACCGGGCCGGTGCGGGCCAAGTTCATGGGATACGCTCGCGGACAGTAATACCAATTCTCGGCTCGCTTCGCTTCGCTCGGCAACCAAGCGGTCCGTACGACCGGGACCAACAACAGAGACTCGAGCGTGATCACCGATCGGGCGAGAGAGTCAACTGGAGCGTCATGACCGATCGGGCGAGAGAGTCGACTGGAGCGTCATGACCGATCGGGCGAGAGAGTCGGCTGTCTCGCCCGGCGGCGAAAAGTGCCGGGTACGTACGACGCCACGTGAACGTTGACACGCGCGAGCGAAGCGAGGCGCGTGTCAATGTGAATCATTTGCCGTTCGACCGAAGTCGTTGACATAAGGCGGCGATTTAGTGATCGTCCCTAAATGATCAACGCGGACTCGCCGGCACCCCGTCGCAGGCGCCTGTCGTCAGGCGCCCTACAGCGTTTGGAGATCGCGGTGCGGCTCGCCGATGCCGATGACCCGAACGCGAGCGCCGAGTTGCGGGATGCGGTGAGAGAGCAGGCGGCGCACTTGCGCGACCAGGGGGAGCCGACTGAGCGCGTCGTCACGGAGATCAAGCGCGAGGTCGCCGAGACGCTCGCGCGGACGGGCGCTATGCGGGGGGATGGCGAGGGCGCGCGGGCGCTGCTCGAGCAGGTGGTCCGCTGGGCCAGCGAAGTGCGGGGTCGCGCCGACTAGCGAGTTAGAGCGCGGCGCTATCGGCCGGCGTGATGAGGTGGGCCTCTTCCTCGACACGCCATGGCAGCGTCACCGTAAAGGTCGTGCCCTTACCGTACTCGCTCACCACCTCGGCGCGCCCCCCGAGCCGTTCGAGCAACTTGCGCGTGATGCTGAGCCCCAGCCCCGTACCGCCGTACTCGCGGATCAACGTCTGATCGACCTGCCGAAAATCTTCCCAGATCACGCTCAGATCCTTCGTCTTGATCCCGATACCCGTATCGGTGACCATGAGCTTCACCGCGTCAGGATCACACTCGGCGCGTAACGTGATCACGCCACGTGGCGTGAACTTGATCGCGTTCGACAGCAGGTTGAGCAACACCTGCTTCACCTTCGTCCGATCCGTGCGCAACGGCGGACAATCCGTCGGCACCTCGGTGATGTAATCCAGCCCTTTCCGCCGCACGAGCGGCTCGATCTGCTGCGAGATCTCGGTGACGATGCTCTTCACGTGCACATACTCGATGCGCAACGGCATCTTCCCGGCCTCGATGCGCGCCAGATCGAGGATGTCGTTGATCAACGCAAGCAGATGGTTCGCCGCCGAGCGAATACGCTTCAGCATCTCGAGCTGATCTTCCGAGACCACGCCGTAGATACCCTCGATCATATTCGCCGTGTGCCCCAGCACGGCGTTGATCGGGGTCCGCAGCTCGTGCGACATGCTCGCCAGGAACTCGGACTTGAGCGTATTCGCGCGCTCAACCTCCTGCGTCTGCCACTGCAACTTCGCGTTCTGCTCGGCGAGATCCGCGGTCGCCGCCCGAATGCGCGCCTCGAGCCCTTCGCTCGATCGCTTGAGCTCCTCGTACAGCCGCGCGTTCTCGTACTGCTTCGTGAGATCGTGCAGCACCGACACGATCGCGACCGCCTCATCACGCTCGTTCCGGATCTTGCCGGACACGACCTCCATCGGCAGCGCGTCGCCGCTATCCGGGCGCGTCAGCGTCATCTCGGCGCGACGCGAGGTCGCCGTCGCCATCGCAAAGTCGGAGATGAACGACGTGAACTTCATGTCGTTGCCGCGCACGGCCTGCGCCTGCACCCGCCGTCCCCGCACGGTCGTCACCGCCGTCGCCGGCGGCGCCTCGAACAGGCGCTCGGCCTGTTCGTTCATCAGGATGATGTTCGACCGGTCGTCGGTCACCAGGATCGGGTCAGCGACATTTTCGAGAATGAGATTGAGGCGGTCTCGCTCTCTCGTCGCATCGATCTCGGCCAACCGCACCCGCTGCATGTGCCGCTCGAGCTCGTTCACTGCGCGACGCAGATCTGTCACATCACGCAGAACGGATAGAAAGGCGCCCTTGCGATCGACATCGTCACGCAACGGATGCGCGAGGACCTCGAACAAGATGTCGGCGCCTTCCGAGGGATCGACCAGGTTCAACTCACGCGGCCCGCTCTGCTTGTCGAGCGCGCCCGTCATCATCGCTTTCGACAGGTAGGACGTGAAGAGCAGATTGTTGATCTCGACCGCGCGGCGGCGCCCCTGCGAGTCGCCATCGCGCGCCGTCAACAGCTGCTCCGCGCGCGCGTTCTGGACGACGATGTCATTCGCCGAGTCGGTGATGACGATCGGATCCGGTAACGCATCGATCATCATGCGCAAGCGATCCCGCTGCTGCCGCAGTCGCTCGGCCTGCTCGTCGCTCACCCCCAGGGCCTCGAACCGCGCGATGACCGGGCCAGCGAGCGCCACGAGCTTGGCGAGGAACGCCGTCCGTTGTGGCGCTGGGACGCCCTCGATGACGACCACGCCGAGCGGTGCCTGGCCGGGCCGGAGGGCGGCCGGCGTCACCTGGCCGCCGACGCCGGCGACCAGGGCCGAGGCCTGGTGGCCGGCGATCGGCACGGGAGCGCCACGGAATGTCGGCTGCGGCATCGGAAAGATCACCCACTCCTTGAACGGCAGTCCGACGTGGGGTGTCGACCCGCTGACGGTGGTCATGGTCATGGCCGACACGACTAGAGGATGCCGGTCGTCGCCGAGCGAGATCCCCTCGTCTATGAGCTCATCGGCGGCGACGCCGATGCTCGAATAAACGTTCAGGGAATCGCCCGCCGGATCGACGACGAGCAGGACCGCCCGCCGCACCGTGAGGCGCGCCAACACGTAGGCCGCCGCCGTGGGGCAGTCCGGCGCTTCGGTGAGCGTCGCCAGGAAATCTAGGAGCGCGGGGGCGTCGGCTTGATCGACGCCATCGCGTCCCAAAGCCAGTTGGGCGGCCGTCACACGAAGTTTCCCCGGTCAGCTACCGGCCGGCGAGATCGAGGCGCCGCCGCAGCTCGGCGTTCTCCAGGCGGATGCGCTCCAACTCCGTGTCCGTGGCCGTCGGAAGGACCTCTCTCGGCCTCGAGACCGGCGAGGTGATGCCGACGGCCTCTGAGTACTTCAGGTATGTATCAATTGACGCGACGACGATACGGGCTTCGACCGTCACCAGGTCGATCCCGACGAGTGAGACTCGCACCCAGGCATCGATGACAATCCCTTTGTCCAGGACTCGATCCAGGACGTCGATAAGGGAGCTGCCACTTGGGGAGCGTTCGACGGCCATCGACTACGTCCTCGGTTGCGAGAGTTTGGTCAATTGCTGCTCGATTCGTGCCAATCGATCGGACAGCTCGGATGCGGCGAGCGTCACACTCTGACCGCCGGCGGTTAACCGGGGGTCGTGACGCCACCAGTTCAAGCCAATCTGCTCGGCTTTGTCGATCGAGCAGACCAGGAGGCGAATCTGGATCGTCAGGAGCTCGACATTCGCCAGGTTGATCTTGATGTCGCCGGCGATGACGAGCCCTTTGTCCAATACGCGGTCGAGGATCTCGACCAGCCCATGGCTTCGCGTCGGCGAAACGAGTTCTGACACGTGGTTACCTCGCCCTCATTTCAAGCGGCCCAATGGGCCCAAGTCGATCTCCAGGTCGTCGTCCGAGAGGCCGAACGTCGCCTTCAGTTCCTGCATCCGGTCGTTCAACCTGAGTAAAGCGAGGCCGAGGCGCTCGATCTCCTCGGCCGAGAGCGTGCCGCCGTCCATTCGGCGTACCGCCTGGTGCTCCAGCACCTTACGGAGCAACTCGATCAAGGTCAAGGCGAGACGCGCGAGTCCCGCCTCTCCGTGCTCGGCGTCGGCCTCGATTCGCTCGGGCAGCGACCGAGCGAGGCTCCGGAGGTCCAAGTCTTCAGTCATTCTGGCGGGCCGAAGGAATACGGCGCTCCCGGGCCGAGGACTTTGACCTCCAGGCCTTTGAGCCGATCCAAGTATTCGGCGACCGCGGCGCGGTCGACCAAATGAGAGAGCGTCAATACTTCCTGGTTGGTTTTCTCGGCCGACTGACGAATACATCCAGCCAGTTTCGAGCTCACGTCGCGCGCGGCGTGCTGCCGGCGCGCGAGCGATTGCAGGTAGGCCGTTCCAGATGACGTGTCGAGATCGACGCGCAGGATGACCGTCATTTCGACCATGCCAGCGACCTGAGCAAGACCCGCGCTCATCCGGCTGTGTTTCTTGGAAAGCATGGCCAGGCACTCGTCGTCGCTCCCGAACGTCTGCCCAAACCTGGCGGGCAACGGTGTCGACCCGGTGTCCAGCGCGGTCGCGACGACGCTGTCGTGCGCGCGTATGCGCTCGATCGTGGCCTGGACCGGCCGTGCGTCGACATCGCCGACCCACGCGTCCACCCCGTCGCTGGCCAGCCGACGGACGGCGCCGCCGTCAAGTCCCACGGTCGCCACCGGCGGGTCGGGCGCGTCAGGAGCCGTCAGGCAGTACAGGTACGTTGGGCTCACGGTGCAGCGCGCTCTCTATGCCGGAGACGAGCAGGTGGAGCTCGAGTTTGATCAGGTCGATGTCGGCGATCGAAAGAATGACATCGCCGCTCAGCACGACGCCTTTGTCGAGCACGCGGCTGATGAGATCACTTAAGACCAACGGCTCGTCAGCGTCCGACAAAGTGATAGGGCGGCCAGGGGCCGGTGAACTCGAACCGAAAGCCCATCGGCTCGAACGTGTGGATGAGATCGGTAAGCTTCGCCTGAAATGGCTCGGGGGCTTCGCGGCTTACGAGATATGCGGCGTTCAATATCGCGGCCGCCGCGGCTTTCGGCGCGGGCTCGGTGATCGCCCCGAGTGCGTGCCGCGAGAGATCCTCGTGAATGGACCGCGACACCGAGGCGCTCACCTCGCGCGCTTCGGTCTGCCGGAGTGCGTCGAGTTTCCGCTCCAGGAGATAGCGCTGGCCGGGTGTCGCCTTCTCGATCTCCGACTCGAGCTGCGCGACCGCGGGACTCAGGGCGGCTACGCGATCCTTGAACGCGAACACACGGACGGAGTACTCGCGTCCCGGCGTCACGCGATCCAGCGCCTGATGGAATTCTCCCACACGAGGCGCGAGCCCGCTTTCCAGCGACGGGCGGTCCTTGAACAGGACCCACATCGGGAACGGCACCACGCCCCCTCGGTCGCTGGCCCAGCTCACGACCGCATCATGCGCGATGGCGCGCGGCGAGAGCCAGTCGATATCCGCCAGCCTGGCTTCCACCGTCGCGGAATCGTACTGGGCGTCCGGTAGCTCCGAGACGAGCGCCTTGAGATCGCCGACGGGCACCAGCGATACCGCTGTGCCGTCCAGACCTTCCGGCGCGCCGGTCAGCGCTTTCGGTACGATTCCATAGACATAAAACACTGACGTTAGGCTCTCCAGCGGCCATACCAGCTCTTGAGCGCCGGCAGGCCGCGGGGTGACGGGTTCTCTTCTGGTGCCGCAACTTGCGGGACGGAACCCGTTGCCGACAGTGGCATGTCGGCCCGGTTCCAGACCACCGTGCTCACGTTTAGCCCCAGGTCCGTCACCGCCGCGGCAAGGCGCTCCGTCTCCGACCTGACCAGGGGCTCGTCCAGCGTCACCAGAATGACCGTCGCTCGCGACTGGTCCGCCAGGAGATCGCGGACGGCTTTCGTGCGTTGGGCAAACTTGAGAATGTCGCCCATCGTTTCGGTGAACTGGGCGACCTCTTTGTATTTCAGCGCCAGGCGCATGATCCGGTGGCTCCAGTCCAGCGCTATCGCCGGCGTCTCCAGGAGCCGCAGCAGATGGCCCGTCGGCGCCGGGTCTATGATCACCGTCTCGAATCGGCCTTCGGCTAGCGCTTCGCCTATCGTCGCCAGGGCGTAGAGCTCGTCGATTCCCGGCGGCGTCAGCGCGAGCAGGTCCTGCAAGATTTTTCGATCATGTGCGGCATCGAGTCCACCACCGATCAGGCGATCGAAGACGGCATCCACGCGCGCTCTGTAGGCTTGCCGCATCTCGGCGAACGCTTTGCTCGCATCCGCCTGGCGCGCCCAGAGGTTTGGCGCGACGGCTACCGTCTCATCGCCTACCGGTATGCCTAGGGCATCCGCTATCGACGGGGCTGGATCCGTCGAGACAATCAGTGTCGGCTTCGCTTCGCTCGCCGCTTGAATCGCCAGCGCGCACGCGACCGTGGTTTTTCCTACGCCTCCTTTGCCGCCGACGATCGTCAGCGGCTTGATGGCCATCGACTCCTCGACGCTTCGCGTCTCGTCGCCTTGAACGCGAGGCGATGAACCTGGCCAACGCGGCACAGTGACATGCGGCACGCCAGGAAGCAGTGACGCGAGCGCAGCGAGCGCGTTAGCCGAGTCGCCGCCAGCCACGTTCGAGTCGTCAGCCAAGGCGTTAATCACAAGCGCCCCGGGTGCGAGGCCGATTGACGGGAGCGCCGCGATGTAGCGTTCGGTCTCGGCGACAACGATCGGCTCCGCACGGGTCACCAGCACGAGACGGG
>DASRDS010000325.1:0-24423 GCA_035652495.1 Gemmatimonadaceae bacterium | reverse complement strand
CGTCTTCACGGCATCCTCGTGCGGGACGACCTCGAAGTAACTCCAACCGTTCTCATTCCCCGCATCGAGCTGACCGAGCGCGCGACGCGATCGGGCGGTCCCGGCGGTCAGCACGTCAACACGTCATCGACGCGCATCGAGATCGTATGGAACGTCGATCGCACGACAGCCCTCGATGACGTCCAGCGAGCGCGGGTTCGCGAGCGACTCGGAGCCCGTGTAGGCGCCGATGGCGACATACGCGTCGTCGCGTCGGACTCCCGCAGCCAACGACGCAACCGCGATGAAGCCGAGGCCAAGCTGATCGCACTGATCCGCCGCGCGCTGATGGTACCCAAGGCGCGCCGCGCGACGCGCCCCACCGCCGCATCGGTCGCCAAGCGCCTGGACGAAAAACGCCGACGCTCGCGCGTCAAGGCCGAGCGACGCCGGCGTGACTCGGAATGATTGTTCACGGGATCTTCGACGTCCTCGCGTTGATCGCCGCTATCGTTGCGTTTCGACTCGTGCCGGTGGGCGTTCAGGCCCCATGGCGCGTTCACCCGCAGTATTGGGTCGCGGCTTCCTTGGGCGCGACGTTCGGCGCGTACGCGTTCGGGTCCCTCAACTTGTGGGTCACCGGGGTACCGGGCTTGGCGCGCAGCGTTGAAGGCGGCCTGGCTGGTGGCATCGCGAGCATCGAGCTCCTCAAAGTGCGGGCCGGCATTCGGGGCTCGACCGGCGTGAGGCTCGCGGTGCCGCTGGCCGCCGCCATTGCCGTCGGACGGATCGGTTGCTTCCTCGCGGGGTTGGATGATCGGACCTACGGGACGGCGACGACACTGCCGTGGGGCGTCGACATCGGGGACGGCATTCGGCGGCATCCGGTCCAGCTCTATGAATCGGCGGTCATGGTGGTGTTCATCGTCACGTTCCTCGTGCTGTGGCGCCGGAAGCATCCCCTTGCCATCGTGGGAGGGTTTTATTTCTTCGTCGGGGTGTACGCTGGTCAACGGTTCGTGTGGGAGTTCTTGAAACCGTACGGAACGATTGTCGGACCATTCAATACGTTTCACCTTCTGTCCGCCGCCCTGATCCTCTATGCGTCACTCGCGCCCTTATGTCTTTCTCGGGCAGACCACCTCGCTCTGCGAGACCTGTCTGACGCTGGTCCCGGCGAAGATCGTTCAGGAAGACAACCAGGTTTACTATAGGAAGCGCTGCCCTGAGCACGGCATGCAGCGTACGCTCATCGCGAGCGATGCGGCGTACTGGAAGCTGTGCCGGGAGTATCTGAAACCGGGTGACATCCCGCTCAAGTTTCACACACAGATCGAGAAGGGGTGCCCGTATGACTGCGGGTTGTGTCCCGATCACGAACAGCACAGCTGCCTGGCGTTGATCGAGGTCAACGACACGTGCAACCTGACGTGCCCGACGTGCTTTGCCAGCTCGTCGCCACAGTTGCACGCGCAGCGTAGCCTCGAGGAGATCGAGCGCATGCTCGATCTCCTGGTCGAGAGCGAAGGGCAACCGGATCTGCTCCAGCTCTCTGGCGGCGAGCCGACGATTCATCCGCGGATCCTCGACATCTTGTCCGCGGCCCGGCGCCGGCCCATCCGCCATGTGATGATCAACACGAACGGGATCCGACTGGCGAACGACCCGGCGTTCGTCGAGGCGCTCGCCGAGGGTAAGCGCGGGTTCGAGATCTATCTGCAATTCGATGCGTTGTCTCGGGAGGCGCTGCAGACCATCCGCGGCGCCGACCTGCGGCGGGTGCGCGAGCAGGCGCTGACCAATCTCGACCGGCACGGCATCTCGACGACCCTCGTGTGCGTCGTGCGGAAGGGCGTGAATGATCAGGAAATCGGCGATGTGCTCCGGTACGCGCAACAGTGGTCGTGCGTGCGCGGCGTGACGTTTCAACCGGTGCAGGATGCGGGACGCAATGATGGGTACGATCCGGCCGCCAATCGCATCGTGTTGACCGAGATCCGGAAGGCGATCATTGATCAGTGGGGTGTGTTTGGCGAAAATGACCTGATCCCGCTGCCGTGTAATCCCGAGGCGATCTCGATCGGCTATGGCATCCGCGCCGGGTCGACCGTGCAGCCGGTGACGCGGCTCTTTCCGCGCGAGGCGGTCGTGCAGGCGACGCCGAACTCCATCACGCTCGAGGGACAGACTGAGCTGCGCAAGCTCCTCATCGAGCTCTTGTCGTTATCGTGCGCGGGCCAGCAGTCGGCGAACGTGTTGCGCGAGGTGCTCTGCTGTCTGCCGCTGGTCGAGGTACCCGCGGAGATCGGATATGATCGCGTGTTCCGGATCACCATCATTCAGTTCCTGGACAGGTTCAACTTCTGCCTCGCCGGTGTTAAACGGTCATGCATTCACTTTGTGACCACCGATGGCCGGATCATTCCGTTCGATACCTATAACATGTTCCACCGTCCCGGTGTCGCGGCGGCAATGGTATGAGTGTTGGTAAGGTGGCGGCGGGTTGCGCGGGCTTCTTCCTGCTCCTGCCCGGTCTCTGTTTTTTCGGAGTTGGTATCGCTGGATTGAGCTCCAGGGTTGGCAACGGCATTCCGATGACGATCGCCATGATCATCTTGGGAGCGGCAATACTCGGGGTGGCGGTAGCGCTGATTCGCTTGGCTTTCCGCCCCCCCGAGGCAGAGATCACGCACCCGAAGGGGCCGGAGCCGCCGAAGACGGAGTAGTGCTCTGCTGCTTCTTCCAGTGCGCGCGGATCGCGGCGCGATTCGCGTCGAACTTGGTCTGCTGATCTGGCGTGAGCACACCGCGCATCTCGTCGAGCTCCTGTGTGCGGAGTGACTGGATCGTCGCTTTGTCGTTGGCTTGCCGCGCGGTCTTGAACTGCGGCGCGTACTTCTCGTGAATCGCTTTCATCTGACCGCGCTCGTCCTTCGTCAAGTTCACGTCCTTGAACAGGCGATGCGCGAGGCGATGATGGCGATGCGGCTGAACGGTGCTAGGCGTCGAGTCGGTCGAAGCCTGCTGCGCGCGTGAGGTGGCGGGCAGCGCCACCGCGACTGCCAGCGCCAGCGCGCTTAAGGTCATGCGAATCATAGGGTCCTCCCCTGCTGAGTTGTCGTACGCCCAGTGAGACGTTGACCGAAGCACAACGTTAACTTTGAGACGTATGGTGAGGGATGACGAAGCCAACGTTGTCTGCCCCTATTGCGGCGCGCCGAATGTTGTCGGCCTCGACGCAGGGGGCGCGGCGGTGCAGGAGTATGAAGAGGACTGTCAGGTGTGCTGCCAAATGTGGCGGGTCAGCGTGCGCTACAAGCGCAGCGGTCGCGCCCTGGTCAGCGTCGAGAGAGCGGACGAGTCGTCGTACGAGTGATCGCCGCGATTGGGGGGTCCGGGGGGCGTAGTTGGGGTTGCCCCCCGGAGGAGAACCGACCAGTCGAGCAGCGTAGTGTGCTGCTCGACGCGCCGCGGAGCGGCGTGCTGCCAAATGTGGCGTGTGAGTGTGCGCTATACGCGCAGCGGTCGCGCCCTGGTCAGCGTCGCGAGAGCGGACGAGTCGTCGTACGAGTGATCGCGCGGCGAGGCCACGTGGGCGGCTCGGTTAGGACCTGACGGTAATCGGCGACGAGTGCGTCGAAGATGCGGTCCCAGGAACAGTGCTGCGCCGCATCGAGACCCTCGTGTGTCAGCCGCTGACGACGCGCCGGGTCATCGGCGAGGGCCTGTATTTGGTCGGCCATGGCTCGGCCATCACCGGCGGGAAACATGACGCCGCCGCCCTTCGCGAGCAGCTCGCGGGTCGGACCGACATCCGCCGCAATGACGGGAAGGCCCGACGCCATCGCCTCGAGCAGCACGTTGCCGAACGTGTCGGTGGTCGATGGGAAAATGAACAGGTCGGCTGACGCGTAGAACGCGCTTAAGCTTTCGCCGACGATCCGGCCCGTGAAGATGGCATTGCCTGGCGCTTCGCGGCGACAATGATCGGCATACGGACCATCCCCGGCGAGCGCGAACCGGATCCGGGGATTCGATGAAAGGATCTTCATCGAGCGTAGCGCGACGTCGAGACCCTTCTCGGCGGCCAGACGCCCCACATACGCCACGACGATCGTGTCATCGCCGGCGCCCAGGCGTTGACGCCATGCCGCGGAGCGAAAACGAGGATTGAACTGTTGCGTCTCGATGCCGCGTCCCCAGATCGCGAGGCGCGCGAAACCCAGCCGGCCCAACTCATCCGCGATGGCCCGCGTCGGCACGTACGTGCGCTGCCCGGTGTTGTGGAACCACCGAAAGAACGCCCATCCGAGTCCGCTCAGCATGCCCAGGTTATAGAACCGCGCGTACTCACTGAATGACGTGTGGTACGATGTGACGAGCGGCACGCCAAGCCGGAGCGCGCAGGCCCGCCCGGTGAGTCCCATGCCGAACGGTGTCGCGGCATGGATGAGCGTCGGGCGCCAGGCCAACAGGTCGGAAAAGATTTTGCCACCGACCGGCGGCGCGAGTCGCAACTGCGGATACGCCCAGAACGGAATGCTCGGACGGCGCCAGATATCAGGCGACCGCGTCGTCGCCTCCGGATCCGTCGTCGTGTAAACGCGCGCCTCGCCGCCGCGGGCGTGGATGGCGGTGACGAGACGCTCCAGCGTCCGCGAGACGCCGTTCAGCTGCGGCGGATACGTGTCCGTGAACAGCGCGAGCCGAAGCTCGGTCGCCGTTTCGGCACGCGCGGAGTCGCGGTCAGGTTGCAGCGTCGTGGTCACGCTGCAATGTGCGGCGCGCGCGGCGCCGACGTAAGAGGACGAAGCGCGCCATGCGATGCAGGGCCGGAACGTACATCGCGGTGCCGAACACGAGGCCGCACGCGATCGGCAGGAAGGTCGTGTACAATCGCCACATCAAGAGCAGCGCACTCGCGTCGGGGCCGACATAGCCCGCCGCGCCGTCCAGGAATCCCAGCTCGACCACGCCGGCCCCGCTCGGCGTCGGCGCGAAGTTCTGACCGTAGATCAGCGCGAACGATCCCACGATGACCGTGCCCAACCCTGGCGGGTTCGGGAGCAGGCCGAACACCACGGGCAGTATCGCGACGCGACACATCACGTGGAGCGCCGTCAGTGGCATCGTGGCCCCGATCGCCCAGAACGGCATCCGCCGCGCGAGACGAATCGAGTCCCGTAGCGTCCCGCCGACGTGGACGCTGATCCGTGGCAGAAATTTGCGCATCGCGAACCAGATCAACACCCCGATCGCGATGATCAGGAGCACCCAAGGGAGGACATGCCTCACGTGCGGCAACAGGACGCGCTGTTGCGTGCGCCACCATTCTCCGCCCCAGACGAAGCCGATCGCACAGCCGATGCTGATGACGCACAACCATTCGATGATCGCCTCGACGCTGATCAGCGCGATCGTGTCCGACACGTTGAGCCCCGCGTTGATCAAGCCACCGAAGCGCACCGGCTCGCCGCCGATCTTGAGCGGCGTCAACGCGGCGGTCGTATCGCTGGCCGCGTTCAACGTGAAGGCATCGATGAATCGCGTCCGGCATTTGAGTCCCCGGGCGAAGACCTGGATCCGCCACGCGCGCAGCAGGTGGTCGGCCGTGAAGAGACCGAGACAGAGCGCATGCGCGGCCGGCGTGGTCAGCACGGACCGCCAGGCTTACGGAAGGTCGCGATAGAAGCTCGGCCGCCGGGACGCGGTCCACCGGTCCATGGCTGAGGCGACCGATCGCTCGGTAATCGCGCTTTGCAGATCGCTCGGATGGAGGGCGATGCGCACATAGGGCGCGTGGCGTTGCGTGCGCCAACGCGCCGCGGCGACAATAGCTGAGCCCCGAGCCCGCATCGGCGTGCGGGCACTCCAGCGAACCACGGGGGACGAGTAGCGAGTGTGACTGGCGCAATTGGTGATGGTGGCATCGTCCTCGAAGTAGCTCAGGCCGAGCGCTCCGATGACGCCAACGCAGGAATCGCGCGCGAGCCAAGCTGGTGGGACGAAGCCGATTGGGTTCAGCCCCAACCGTGCGAACAGCGCGAGCCCCCGCTCCACCCTTTCCCGGGCGGCTGTGGGCTCGAGCGTTAGAAACTCCCCCTCCCGGGCCGTCTTGTTGAATGCGCGCCACTCGTCACGCCATCCCCGTGGAGACCCGACCTCGTCATGACGTTCGCCGTGGAGGAATACCTCAGCGCCGTCTTTCACCCGCGACTGTATCCACCGGACAAAATCCGGATAGCGCTCCAGAGGCCAGTCCCCGTGCCAATTCGGTACAACGAGTAGCGCAGGCGTGACGCCGCGGGCCGTGCACAGGGCCCACAGCGCCTCGACGCGCGGCGCCAAGGCCGGCGTCACATCGTGGATGGAAATGAGGAGGGCGGTCAGACTGATGCCAAGACGTGGCGATAGAGATTGAAGATCCGGTCGAACACACCGTCCCAGGAGTGTTCGCGCTCCGCATACGCGCGGCCCCGGCGTCCCAAGTTGTGCAGATCGGCGCCGAGCAGCTCGATCGCCGCATCGCTGAGCGCGGCCGGGTCGCCGGCCGCGAAGGTCGCGCCGGCGCCGGACGCCTCGACCTGCTCCGAGACTCCGCCGCGGTCAGCGGACAACACCGGAGTGCCTGAGGCCAGCGCTTCGAGCGCCGACAGCCCGAAGGTTTCGATCGAGCACGGGGCGACGAAGAGATCGACGGCCGCGAGCAGGTTCGCAAGCTGCTCGCGGTCGTTCTCGTACGGCATCCACAGGACGCGCTCATGCCCCTCAGCCAGCCCCTGGAGGTACTCTCGCTGGGGTCCGTCACCTACCATCAGCAAGTGCGCGTCAGTCCGCCGGGCAATCTCGGGCCATGCCCGGATCAGCACATCCACTTCCTTTTCCCGCGCGAATCGGCCAATGAACGCCAGGACCGGGGCATCCTGCGGGAGTCCGAGCCGTTCTCTGGTCTCCTCCGACTGATAACGGCGGAATGCGCTGAAATGATCGAGGTCAACCCCGAGCGGCACGCGCTCGACACGCTCGACGCCATGCGCGCGCAGGTCATCGACGGCGAACTGCGACGCACAGATGGTGAGCTCAAATAGCGTGTCTAATTTCCTGATATAGCGCCAGGCGAGATCATGCGCGCGCTGCCACATCCGCGAAGAACGTTCAGGAAACGCACAAATGCTGCGCGGCAAGTTGCTGTGATAAAAGAAAACCAGGGGGATATCGGATTTCTTTGCCGCGTGCGCGGTGATCCAAGGAACCAAAAAGCAGCTGCCCACTTCGATGATCGAAGGCGACTCGTGGCGGACGATCCGCGAAATCGAACGCGTGGCCAACATGAACCGGTATGGCCGCTGAGTCGGCACACGGGGCCCGCGCAGCCGATAGCAGCGAACCCCGGTCCCGTGCGTGATGGAGTCGCGGGCTCCGGGGATAACGAGAACCTGCCGAAGCTCCCTGCGAGCCTCGACGTAGCGCGCCTTCTCGATGAGATAAGTGCGCACACCGCCACTCGTCTCGCCGAACCACTTGGTGATGTCGAGCACACCGACCTCGGCCTTAGGCCGCAGGCGGTTGCCCGGAAGCTCGGAACGGCCGAGGTTGAGCCGGAAGGCCGCCGTTCGGTTCGCCGAGGGAAAGAGCGTGTGCTCTATAGAAGGCTGGGAAGCGGCGCTAACAGTCATCGCGACGTGTATATATTAGCGACAATGAGCGACAAAACTAGACTCGACAAGTGGTTATGGGCCGCGCGCTTCTATAAGACGCGCAGCCTGGCCATTGCGGCCATCGAAAATGGCCGCGTCGAGGTCAATGGCGATAAGGCTAAGCCCGCTAAAGCTTTAGGCGTTGGCGACCGCGTTCGCGTCCGCCAGCCGCCGTTCGAGGTCATTCTCGTCGTCAACGCGCTGTCCGAGCGCCGCGGCCCGGCCGCCCAGGCAGCTACGCTCTACGAGGAACTACCAGAGAGCATAGCGGCGCGCCAGGCGTTGGCCGCGCAACTCCGCACGGCGCCGGTGCCTACTTACGAGCACGAAGGGCGACCCACCAAGAAAGATCGTCGCCTTCTCGACGAGTGGCGTCGACGTCGTTGATCTTTTAGTTGATCGGTTGTGTCTATAGGAACATCTTTGCCAAGTGTGACAACCACAACACTTAGACGGACGGCGCTGTACGAGCGGCATGTCGCCCTCGGCGCCAAGATGGTCCCCTTCGCGGGATACGAAATGCCCCTGGCGTACCCGTCAGGGATGACCGCGGAGCACCACGCGGTGCGCGGACGGTGTGGCGTGTTCGATGTCAGCCACATGGGCGAAGTCATGGTCACGGGACCCGACGCGGTCGCGTTCGTCGACTTCATCACGTCAAACGATGTGCGCAAGCTCGCACCGGGCCAGGTCCAGTACTCGACGATCCTCAACGATCGCGGCACGATCGTCGATGACTGCCTCGTGTATCGGCTCGACGATCGCCTCATGGTGGTCGTCAATGCGTCGAACCGTGACAAAGACGTCGAGCACATGCGGCAGTACGCCGCATCGTTCGACTGCGCGATCGAGGACATCTCGGACAACACCGCGCTCATCGCCGTGCAGGGTCCGGCGTCCGGCGCGGTCATTCGGGCGCTGGCCTCGTCGCCGGTCGATGACGTGCTGTACTATCACTTCACGCACGTGAAAGTCGCCGGCGTCCATGCGCTGGTCTCCCGCACGGGCTACACCGGCGAAGATGGCGTCGAGCTGTATTTCGACGCCGAGCACGCGACCGCGGTCTGGGACGCGTTGCTCGCGATCGACGGTGCGGCACCGGCCGGCCTCGGCGCGCGCGATTCGCTGCGACTCGAGGCTGGTCTCATGTTGTACGGCAACGATATCGATGACAGCGTGACCCCGCTCGAGGCGTCGTTGGGCTGGACCGCGAAGCTCGATAAGCCTCGGTTCTTGGGCCGTGATGTGCTCCTCGCCCAAAAAGCTCGAGGACCCGCAAAAAAGCTCGTGGGATTTCGGATTGATGAGCGCGCGGTACCGCGACACGAGTATGCCGTTCTGCTGAACGGACAGGCGTGCGACTGCGTGCGCAGCGGCCTCATGAGCCCGACGCTTGGCTTTGGCATCGGCACGACCTATCTGCCGATCGCGCACGCCGAACCTGGCGTGAACATCGAGATCGACATTCGTGGCCGGAAAGTCCCGGCCACGACAGTGAAGCTGCCCTTTTATCGCACGTCTCATCCCCCGAAACGCAAACCCTCGTGACGATAACGCATGCGCCGGCCACGCCGGCCGAGTCCGACGAGTTCGCCTCGCGGCATATCGGGCCGCGGGATGACGATATCCGCGCGATGGTTGCCGCGCTGGGCTACAGCTCCCTCGATGCATTCATCGATGCGGTGATCCCCGAGAGCATTCGCTCGCGGCGACCCTTGGCGGTCGGAGAGGCCGAGACGGAGCACGAAGCGCTCGCCGAGCTGGCGCGGATCGCCGGGCAGAATCAAGTCTGGCGGTCGTTCCTCGGTCAGGGATATCACGGCTGCATCACGCCACCCGTGATTCGCCGCAATATCCTGGAGAACCCCAACTGGTACACGGCGTACACCCCGTACCAGGCCGAGGTCGCGCAGGGACGTCTGGAAGCGCTCTTGATCTTCCAGACGATGGTGATCGATCTCACCGGTCTACCGGTCGCCAACGCCTCCTTGCTCGATGAGGCCACCGCGGCGGCCGAGGCGATGTCCCTGGCGTATGCGGCCCGCGGCGGTGATGGTCCCGGCGAGCGAGACACGTTCTTCATCTCCGACACGTGCCACCCGCAGACGATCGCCGTCGTGTCGACTCGCGCCCGGGCTCGGGGCATTCGCATCATCATCGGCGATCACAAGGACAAGCTGCCGGATCGCTGCTTTGGCGTGTTGGTGCAGTATCCCGCGACGGACGGTGTCGTGTACGACTACCGTGAGTTGCGGGCCGCGGCCGATCGCGCCGGCGCCCTGCTCATCGTGGCGGCCGATCCGCTGAGTCTCACGCTGCTCACGCCTCCGGGCGAGTGGGGCGCGGACATCGCGGTCGGCAGTACGCAGCGGTTTGGGGTGCCGATGGCGTTCGGAGGTCCGCACGCCGCGTACTTCGCCACGCGCGAGGAGTACAAGCGCCTCATCCCCGGGCGCATTATCGGCATGAGTCACGATGCCGACGGGAATCCGGCGTTGCGCATGGCGCTCCAGATGCGCGAGCAGCACATCAAGCGCGAGCGGGCGACGAGCAATGTCTGCACCGCGCAAGTGTTGCTGGCGGTCATGGCCGGGATGTACGCCGTGTGGCATGGTCCGGATGGCCTGACGCGGATCGCCGCGCGGGTGCATCGTCTCGCCGAAGCACTGGCCGAGGGCGCGCGGCGACTCGGTCTCACGGTCGAACACGACATCTTCTTCGACACGATCCGCGTGACGCCGGCCGGCCGCACGCTGCCGGCGGTGACGGCGGCGGCCGCGGCGCGGCACATGAATCTGCGGATCTTCGAAGACGGCAGCCTGGGCGTCACGCTTGACGAATTGACGACGCCGGCCGATGTCGACGACCTCCTGGCGGCGCTTAACGGCGGGCCGGCCGCGCCGGTCGGCGCCGAGCTGTTGCTCGAGACGGTGGACTCGCGCTACGACGAGCGGTTCGCGCGCGCGACGCCGTTTCTCACGCATCCCGCGTTCAACACGCACCGGTCGGAGAGCGACATGGTGCGGTATCTCCACCGGCTGGTGACGCGCGACCTGTCGCTCACGACCTCGATGATTCCGCTCGGGTCGTGCACGATGAAGCTCAATGCGACGGCCGAGATGTTGCCGATCTCGTATCCCGGCTTCGCGAGCATGCATCCGTTCGCGCCGCCCGAGCAGGCCGCCGGCTATGCGGAGTTGATCGGGCGTCTCTCGCGGGCGCTCGCGAATATCACCGGGTTCGATGCGGTGTCGGTACAGCCCAACGCCGGATCACAGGGCGAGTATGCCGGGCTGCTGGTGATCAAGGCGTTCCACGCGGCGAAGGGCGATACCACGCGCGATGTGTGCTTGATCCCGCAGTCGGCGCACGGCACCAACCCCGCGAGCGCGGCAATGGTGAATATGCGCGTGGTGGTGGTCGCGACCGACGAGCATGGCAACGTCGAAGTCGAGGATCTCAAGGCCAAGATCGCGCAGCACGAAGGGCGTGTCGCGGCGCTGATGGTGACGTACCCGTCGACGCACGGCGTGTTCGAGACGCGGATCAAGGAGATCTGCGATCTCGTGCATGCGGCCGGCGGGAAGGTCTACATGGACGGCGCGAACATGAACGCGATGGTCGGGTTGGCGCGACCGGCCGAGATCGGGGCGGACGTGTGCCATCTCAACCTGCACAAGACGTTCTGCATTCCCCATGGCGGCGGTGGGCCGGGTGTCGGACCGATCGGTGTGACATCCGAGCTCGCGCCGTTCTTGCCCGAGCGCATCGGAGCCGTCTCGGCGGCGCCCTTTGGCAGCGCGGGCATCCTGCCCATTTCGTTTGCGTACATCGCCATGATGGGTGGCACCGGGCTGACCAAGGCAACGAAGGTCGCGATTCTCAACGCGAACTACGTGGCGCATCGTCTGAGCGGCGCGTTCCCGGTCCTCTATACCGGCGCCGCCGGTTTGGTGGCCCACGAGTGCATCGTCGACCCTCGCGCGTTCAAGACTTCGGCCGGCGTGGAGGTCGAGGATATCGCGAAGCGGCTCATGGACTATGGATTCCATGCGCCGACCGTGTCGTTCCCGGTGCCGGGCACGCTCATGATCGAGCCGACCGAGAGCGAGTCGCGCGAGGAGCTCGATCGGTTCTGCGACGCGATGCTGTCGATCCGCGAGGAGATCCGCGACATCGAGACGGGCGCGGCGGATCGGAAGAACAACGTGCTCAAGCGCGCTCCCCACACGGCAGCGGTGATCACCGCCGACGTGTGGGACCGGCCGTACTCACGTCAGCGGGCCGCCTACCCCGCCGCTTGGACGCGCGAGCACAAGTTCTGGCCCGCGGTCGGGCGCGTCGACGGCGCGTACGGAGACCGGAATCTCGTCTGCTCCTGCCAGCCGCTTGATATGCATTAGCACGCGCATGTGAATGCGGTGGATCAGCGCGTCACCGAACAGTGACCAGTACGCGTCAGGGAACACCCAGAGCGCGTACCATGTGCTCCCTTCGAGGCGTGTCCGGCCCCCGGGGAGCGGGATCAGACGAAACTCGCCGTGCACCGGCTGCAGGTAGCCGTCCAGGTGCCGCGGCCTGACGTTCGCATAGATACTGAGCTCGGTCATCGGCAGCGGGGCGTGCGCGACGTCGAATGACAGACGCCGGCCGGGCTCCCATCGCGTGATGGGCTCGACGAACGCGCCCGTCGAGAACTCGCAGTAGCGCGTCGCGCCGACACCGGTCCCATCGATGTGCGCGGAGAGTGGATAGGCGACGCCGAGCCTCAAGACCGGATCGAGCGGCTCGGTAATCGGCGGAAACGCGATCACGCTGGTCCAGACCCGGTCGGGCGGCGCATCAATCTCGATCGCCGACTGCACTTCGTGGAGTGGCGGCGGGACCGCATGCGTATCGGCTAGCAGCATGATCGGCAGTGCAACCATGGCGGCCACGGCCGGCCCCACGCCTGCCTGTCCGGTCCGCGCAATGTGACGACCGATGATCGCACCCATGATCGCGATAGGGAGGGCGAGCGGCACGGCCATCAAAAGGCAGGCGGCACCGTCCATCGCCATGACGAACAGTCCGCCCGCCGTGACGACGACGCCGAGCGCCGTCATGCTGAGCGTATCGAGGAGTGAGGCCTCGGCGCGACGATTGTACCAGAATCCTGTGCCAACACCCATGGCCAGCGGGGTGCCGATGAACAACGGCGTGCCGTACGCCCCGAGCGCCGTGATGCTCAGAAATACCATCGCGAGGCCGACGCCCGTGCCGACCCCGATGGCGGCGACCGCGGTCGCCATCGTCGGTCGTGCTCGCGGCGTCGGTACCTGAAGCCTCGGATCGGCCGATGGGAGGAAGACGAGTACGAGGATCAGCGCGTAGTTCGCCACCGGGATCAGCCACAGCGCACACCACCACGGCGACCGGCCGGCATCGACCAGGCGGCGGATCGTGAGCGTCGCACCGAACCAAAGGAATGGGAGGGCCCAACAGCCGAGAGCGACCAACAGCCACTGCGGCGCTGGCTTGGATGAGTTGAGGAGCTCGGGACCTATCCGGAGGTAGATCCAGGGCGCCCAGGGATGCACGTTCGCGAGCCTGGCGAAGCCGTAGTCACCGAGTGACTTGATGACGGCTAACGCCAGGCCCGCGAAAAAGTACGTGCGGCGGTCGACCGGGAGGTCGAGCCGAAAGAGGCTATTGTACCGCGTTGATCATGTCGAAGATGGGGAGATACATCGCGACGACCATGCCGCCGACGATCACGCCGAGGAATACAATCATGACCGGCTCGAGCAACGAGAGCAAGCCCGAGACGGCGGCGTCGACCTCTTCGTCGTAGAAGTCCGCGATCTTCGACAACATTTCGTCGAGACCACCGGTGGACTCGCCGACGGCGATCATCGAGATCACCATGGGCGGGAACACGGCGGACTTGGCCAACGGGGCGGAGATCGTGTCACCGCCCGCGATTGAAGTGCGAGACGCCATGATCGCGTCCTGAATGACGCGGTTGCCGGAGGTTTTGGCCGTGATTTCCAGGCCGTCGAGAATGCTGACACCGGAGCTGATCAGCGTGCCAAGCGTACGCGTGAAGCGCGACACCGCCGATTTCCGGAGCACGTCGCCGAGCACCGGGAAGGCGAGCATGAGCTTGTCGATCTGCAGCTTGCCGTTCGGCGTCGTGTAGTACTGTTTGACCGCGAAGCCTCCGCCGACGAGGCTTCCGGCGACGATCAAGCCGCCCATGCCGCGAAGGAACGCGGAGAGGCCGATCACGATACGGGTCGGCAGCGGCAAGGCGAGACCGACCTGGCCGAACATGCTCTGGAAGACCGGGATGACGAAGATGAGCAGGATCGCGATGGCGATAAAGGCGACCGACATGATGACGCCTGGGTAGATCATCGCGCCCTTCACCTTGCGGACCAGGTTGTCGTTCTTCTCCATGAAGACCGCGAGGCGCATCAAGATCGTGTCGAGAATACCGCCCGCCTCGCCGGCCGCCACCATGTTCACGTACAGATCGCTGAAGGCCTTCGGGTGTTTCCGCAGGGCGTCGGCGACCGTGTGACCGGACTCGACGTCGAACACGACGGCCCGCGTGACGGCCTGGAGCGATGGGTTCTCACTCTGCTTCGCGAGAATGTCGAGCGCCTGGACCAGCGGCAGACCGGAGTTGATCATCGTCGAGAACTGGCGGGTGAAGATGACGATGTCGCGCATCTTGATCCCGCCGCCGCTCGGCTTCTTCTTCGCCTCGGCCGCGTCGTCGACCTTGACGACGGTGAGCCGTTGGCGCTTCAGCTGGGCGACCACATCCTCGCGCGTCGAGGCGTCGATGGTCGCCGTCTTCAACTCGCCGTTGACCGCTCGCGCCGTGTAGGTGAACGTCGGCATAGCTTAAGATCCTGGGATTAGCGTTTCCCGTTGGCCGCCGTCTTGGCGCCAGCCGGTGCGGACTTCCCTTCGTCGTCGAGCGGGGGTTGCCCGATCATTCGCAAGAACTCATTCGGGTCACTCGACACTCGCAGACACTCATCGGTCGCGACTTCGCGCGACATGTAGAGCGCGTACAACGCGTCGTTCAGCGTTTGCATGCCGAACTTCTTGCCGGATTGCATCGACGAGTAGATCTGGTGGATCTTGTCGTCGCGGATCAGGGCGCGGATCGCGGGCGTCACCACGAGAATCTCGGCCGCCATGGCGCGGCCGCGACCCTTCGCCTTGGCGAGCAGGGTCTGCGTGATAATGCCTTCGAGCACGAACGCGAGCTGCGCGCGCACCTGCGACTGCTGGTGCGAGGGAAAGACGTCGATCATGCGATTGATCGCTTCCGCCGCCGAATTCGTGTGCAGGGTGGCGAACGCCAAGTGACCGGTCTCGGCGATGGTGAGCGCCGCCTGGATCGTATCCAGGTCGCGCATCTCACCGACGAGAATCACGTCGGGGTCTTCGCGGAGGGCGTATTTCAGCGCCATCTGGAACGACTTGGTGTCCGTTCCGACTTCGCGCTGGTTCACGATACAGTTTTGATGCCGATGAATAAACTCGATCGGATCCTCGACCGTGATGATATGACCACGGCGCTCGCGGTTGATCTTGTCGATCATCGCCGCCAGCGTGGTCGATTTGCCCGACCCGGTCGGCCCCGTCACCAACACCAAGCCACGCGGCTTCTCGGCCATCTTGGCGATGACGGCCGGCAAACCCAGATCCTGGAATGTCTTGATCGAGAACGGGATCTGTCGAATCGCCATCGACACACAGCCGCGCTGCTTGAAGCAGTTGCCGCGGAAGCGGGCCAGATTCTGAATGCCGAACGAGAAGTCCAGCTCATCTTCTTGCTCGAAGCGCTTTTTTTGGTTCTCGGTTAGAACCGAGTACGCCAGCGTCAGCGTGTCCTTTGGATTCATCACGTACTCGTTGCGCGAGTTCGTGATCTCGCCGTCGATACGCAGTTTTGGCCGCTCGCCGGCGGTGATATGCAGGTCCGACGCGTCGCGCTCGATCATTTCTTCGAGCAGCGCGCGAAGGTTCACTCCCTGGGCGGCAGGGGGTGCTGCGGCGGGTGCGGCGGCTGGAGCCCCACTCATGCGCTCGTCTCCCGGACGATTTGTTCCATGGTCGTGATCCCTTTCAGGATCTTGAGCCACCCGTCCATTCGGAGGGTGAGCATACCTTCATCAACCGCGGCGTCCTTGATCTCCACCGCGCCGACGTTTTGCAGAATGAGCTTGCGAAGGGTCGGGGTCATCATGAGCACCTCGTAGACGCCCTGACGGCCCTTGAGGCCCGTCCCGTTGCAGGCGTCGCAGCCCGTGCCCTTGAAGAACGGCAGATCGCCAATCTTCGTGTCGAGCGACAGGTTCTCCAAGAACGGCGCGGCCTCTTTGGTCGCCCTTGACTTGGCGTCCGCGAGCGCCGGTTCGGTGAACCGGAGCTCGCGCAGCGTCGTCTCGCGCTTCACCTTCGCGGCGGCGAACTCCGCGGGTTCGGGATCGTACTGCGTCTTGCACGACCCGCAGATGCGGCGCACGAGACGCTGGGCGAGCACCATGTTGAGCGCGCTGGCCACGTTGAACGGCTCGAGGCCCATGTCCAGGAGACGCGTGACGGTCTCCGGGGCCGAGTTCGTGTGCAGCGTCGACATCACGAGGTGCCCGGTCAACGCGGCCTTGATCGCGATACCGCCCGTCTCGAGGTCGCGGATCTCGCCGACCATGATGATGTTCGGGTCTTGCCGCAGAAACGCCTTCAGCGCCGCCGCGAACGTCATCCCGATCTCGTTTCGCACGAGAACCTGATTGATGCCGAAGAGGTTGTACTCGACCGGGTCCTCGGCCGTCATGATGTTGACGTCGATGTTGTTGACCTTCGAGAGGGCCGAGTACAGCGTCGTCGTTTTTCCGGAGCCGGTCGGACCCGTGACGAGGCACATGCCGTACGGGTTCGAGATCGCCTCCATCAACTCGCGTTCGGCGCGCGGCTCGAGACCGAATTTCTCGAGGTCGAACGTCAGGTTGCCTTTATCGAGAATTCGGAGCACCACTTTTTCCCCGAACAGCGTGGGGAGCGTGGATACCCGGTAGTCGATCACTTTTTTGCCGAGCTTGAGCTTGATACGGCCGTCCTGCGGGACGCGCCGCTCGGCGATGTTGAGCGCCGCCATGATCTTGAAGCGCGAGATGAGGGCCGCGCGCATTTTCATCGGCGGCTTCATGACCTCGAGCAGGGCGCCATCGATGCGGTAGCGCACGCGGAGCTCGTGCTCGAAGCATTCGAAGTGAATATCCGAGGCGCCGCGCTTGACGGCGTCCGAGAGGATGGCGTTGACGAGCTTGACGACGGGGGCATCGTCAATGCCCATCCCCGATTTGTCGTCTTCGTCCTTCTCCTCGACGACCTCGACGTCGCCTTCGCCTTCTTGCGCGATATCGTCGAGCAGCGTTTGCATCGCCGCGTCGGACGACTCGTAGAACTTCTCGATCGTGTTGCGAAGCGTGAACTCGCCCGCGATCACCGGCGAGATATCGTAGCGCGTGATGAACTTGAGGTCGTCGATGACCCCCATGTTCGTCGGATCCGCGACCGCGACGGTCAGCGTCCGGCCATCCCGCTTGAGGGGTAGGACGAGATTCTTGGTGGCCAGCTCCGAGGGGATCAGCTTGGCGATCTTCGGGTCGACCTCGAACTTGGACAGGTCGACCGCCGGCATGCGGTGCTGGCGTGCCAGCACCTTCACTAGTTCCAGCTCGGGCAAGTGACCGAGCTTGACCAGGTTATAGCCCACGCTAGTGCCATTCTGCTTTTGCTCCCGGATGGCGGCGGCGAGCTGATCTTTTGTGATCAGCCCCTCCCTCATCAGGATCTCACCGATGCCGGATGGGCCGGCCGCCGTTACCGGGGCAGGCACTAGTGGCTACGCGGGCTAGAGTTCGCTTGGTCCACGTTGGCTTGGGCAAGTGCGAAAAACAAATGAACGCAATGCGCCCCATAAGGGCGCCGCACTTGCAGGACGCTGGCTTAGCCGCCGGAGTCACGGCTGTGATCGCTATGGAGCACGTGACGCTTCGCGTCTACGGCTCAAGTCGCTGAGGACGGCATTCTGACCGATCACGACTTTCTTCGTATCGCGCACTTCGTGCAGCTTCCGGTACAGCACCGCTGTTCAGCGCCCACTGGTCCAGCACCATTGGGCACGGTGCCACCAGTACAACGACCACTGGTTCAGCACCCGCTGGTTCAGCACCCGCTGGTTCCAGCACCGCTGGTTCAGCACCACCTGGTTCAGCGCCAACTGTGTTCAGCGCCACTGGGCCGGTGCCACCTGGTACGGCCCACCTGGTACAGCCCCCTGGTGCAGCCCAACTGGTACAGCCCCAGAAGGACGCCGGTCACTCAGCGTTACCAGCCGCCGAGCCCCGAAGGGGCGAAGGCGGGTTTACTGCGTCACAAGTGCCGTAGCTACGTCGCCAACAATCTGCATGGAGGCAGCCGAGACCTTGTCGAAAGTGTCCCGGGGCGTGTGGTGAACCCCTTGGTAGTCGAAGTCGATAACGTCAATGACGCGAAGCCCGGCCTTGAGCAACGGGAGGTGGTCGTCCGTGACGGTGTACTTGTACCGGGGTACGAAGTAGTCGGCGTACCCAAGGTCATTCGCGGTGTGCCAAACGCGCTGGACGACCTCGGGGGCGCGCTGGAGGGAGTACCCCTCCTCGTAGATCTGGAGATCCCGATCTCCGATCATATCCCAGAGAATGCCAAAGAGAGGCCGGTAGTCGGATGATGGCAGATGCGACGCGAAGTACGTGGAACCGAGGAGCACGTCGTGCTCGGGCGTGAAGGTCCCATAGTCCTCGCCATCGACGAACAGCAAGTCGACGCCGTAGGTCGGCGGCGTCTTGGCGAGGACGGCGCCGAGCTCCATGAGGAGCGCGGTCCCCGACGCGCCGTCGTTCGCACCCGGGACGGGCTGCTGTCGCTCGACCGGGTCGGTAGCCTCATCGGAGACGGGCCGCGTGTCCCAGTGTGTTACGTAGAGGACCCGATTCGTTTCCGATGGACGGTACCGCGCGAGTATGTTGCGAAGCGGAAGTTGTTTGCCATGGACGGTCGTGTGCGTCCAACTCTGGACGATCACGGTATCGGCGCTCTTCGCCATGGTGGCGATGATCCAGTCCCCACAACGGCTCGCGCCGTCGGTGCCGGGAATGCGCGGACCGAAATCGAGCTGCGTGCGGATCAGGGCGAGCGCGGCCTGTCCATCAAATGGCGTGTGCGCTCCACCATGTCCGCACGCACTGAGTAACATGACCGCGCACAGCAAGGTGCCCAAAGTTGTCGGTCTTGAAATTGGTCTCAAGGCTCACGGAATTTAGCGTGTGAAGATACTCAACCGGTACGTCCTACGAGAGCACGCCGGGCCGCTGACGTTCGCGCTCGCCGCAGTGACGTCCCTTTTGTTACTCAATTACATCGCCAAGAACATCGGGCAGCTCGTGGGCAAGGGCCTGCCCTGGACGGTCATTACGGAGTTCATCCTGCTCTCGTTGCCGTTGACCATGGCGTTGACGGTGCCGATGGCGGTGTTGATCGCGGTGTTGTACGCGTTCAGCCGACTGGCCGCCGAGAACGAGATCACGGCGCTCAAGGCGAGCGGCGTCTCGGTCTCTCGGGTCCTCACGCCGGTCGTATTCGCCTCGTTCGGCATGATGATTTTGATGGTGGCGTTCAACGATCAGGTGCTCCCCCGAGCGAATCACCGCCTCCGCACCCTCCAGAGTGACATCGCCCGCAAGAAGCCGACGTTCGCGCTTCGGCCGCGCGTGATCAATGAAGTGTCGCCGGGCAAGCTGTTCCTTGCCGCGGCGCATATCGATCAGGCGACCAGTCGGCTCCGCGAAGTCACGATCTATGACCTGGGCGACCCGACGCGCAACCGCACCATTTACGCGGACAGTGGCCTCATGGCGCTGTCGCCCGTGAGCGGAGAGCTCGAGCTGACGCTGTTCGATGGATCGATGAACGAGATCCAAAAGGCGACGCCCGACGAGCTCCAGCGCATGTTCTATCGCGTGGATCTGATTCGCGTCAAAGGCGTGGGCGATCAGTTGACCCGGTCGACGAACGACGACTTCAAGAGCGATCGAGAGATGACCGTCTGCGAGCTGCAGTCGAATGTCGTCTCGGGAGAGGACGCCCAGGGACGGGCGGTCGCCGACGTGCGAAAGTACATGGTCGATGCCGCCAAGGCGGCCGCGACCGGCGTCGCCCCCCTGCGCGGGGGCGTCGGTCCAATGTCACCAAAACCGCGACCGGGGCTCGGGCGGTTCTATTGTGGCATGCTCGACGCGGTCGACGGGTTCATAACCAAGATCCAGAGGAAGAAACCCGGCGGTCCCGGCACTCCCACGGCGCCTCTGGCGCAACCCGCCAACGCCGTGGCTTCCGCTCGGGCCTCATTGCCGCCGAGCGCTGGCGGTAGTGGCTATGTGCCGCCGCGGCCCACCCCCGGTGCGTCGCCGGTGATTGTGCCTCACCCTGCCCCGCCGCGGCCGGCGGTCCAGGCAAAGCCCAAGATGCCACGTCGGCCACCGCCCCGGGTCTTGGTGCCGCCTCCCCACGTTCAGCCACATCTGCAACCGCAGCATCTGCAACCGCAGCATCCGCTGCCGCAGCGTCCACCGATGCCGCTGCCCGTGTATCATCCACCGTCCCAGGTGACGCTGACGCTCAGCACGTTGACCGGGACGGTCGAAGCGACTCGAGCCGAGGTGGATAACGGGGTGCGTTCGGTGAATCTCTATGACAATCAGATTCACAAGCTGTTCGCGATCGCCGTGGCCTGCACGATCTTCGTGTTCCTGGGCGCCCCGATCGCGCTCCGCTTTCCGCGTGGCGGCGTCGGCATGGTCCTCGGCGTGAGCCTCGTCGCGTTCGCCATTTACTACATCGGACTGATCGCCGGCGAGCCGCTGGCCCAACGCGGCAACGTGCCGCCGTGGCTCGCGATGTGGGCCTCGAACATCGTGTTCGGGATCATCGGCCTCTTTCTCCTGACCCGGCTGGGGCGCGAGTCGAGCACATCGCGCGGCGGCGACTGGGGCGAGTTCAAGGATGGCGTGCGCCGCCGGATCGGCAATCTCCTCCGCCGCCGAAACGCGGCCTCCCTGTCGACCGAGAGCGCGTAAGTGTTTCTCAAACCGCGCCCACTCGACCGCTACGTGTTCGCCGAGTGGTGGAACATCTTCGTCGCGACCGCGCTGGGATTTCCGATCCTGGTCATCATCATCGACCTGGTCGACCATCTCAACGATTATTTGAACCGGAATATCGCGCCCGGCAACATCGCGCTCAGCTATCTCTTCTGGCTGCCCGACTCGATGTTTCTGGTGCTGCCGGCGGCCGTGCTGTTCGCGACCGTCTTCTCGATCGGCGCGTTCACCCGGCACTCCGAGATCACGGCCGCCAAAGCATCCGGTATCAGCTTTTATCGTCTCACGGCGCCGATTTATTTCGGCGCCACGCTGGCCTGCGGCCTGGGGCTGCTCCTCTCTTGGCTGGTGCCCATCACGAACGCGAAGCGCAGCGACCTGCTGCAGGAATCGCAATTCAAGACCGGCACCGACCGGTACAACTTTACGTACGCGGGAACCGAGGGACGGGTCTACCGCGTGAGCGCGCTCAGCTCCAACCGCCATACCATCGACGGACTCGAGATCGAACGAAAAGGGAATGGCCCGGATTATCCCACCGTGATTTTGACGGCGAACCACGGGTCGTGGACTCCGGCCCATGGATGGGAGCTGAACCGGGGCGTGGTACATGTGGTGCCGGACTCGAACCGCAACTTCACCGTCCAGTTCGACTCGGTGCACGACAAACAATTCCTCGAGACTCCGGCCGACCTGATGGCGATTCCGCGCAAGCCGGAAGACATGGGCTACACGGATCTGACGCGGTATATCCGGGCCGCCGAGCGGTCGGGCGGTGATGCGGCCGAGCTTCGGGTCGAGCGGGCGCAAAAGATCGCGGTGCCAGTGACGTGCATCATCATCGTCATGTTCGGCGCGTCGCTCGCCACGAGTACGAAGCGCGGCGGCGCGGCCTATGGCGTCGGCGTGAGCCTCGCGACGACGATCGCGTTTTTGATGCTGATCCAGCTGACCAAAGGCGTCGGCAGCAAGGGCCTCATCCCGCCCGACCTCGCGGCGTGGGTGCCAAACGTGTTATTCGGCATCGCCGGCCTTTATCTCCTCATCCGCGTACGAACGTGACGACCGGGACTTTCCCGATTCCCGCCCCTCGCCAGAAATTCGGCCTGCGCATCTGGGGCCGGTATGCGAATGGCGTGCTGAACACCATGCGCGGCCTCGGCGACCGGACGTTCTTCGCCGCCGACATGTTCCGCGCCCTGGCGGAGCCTCGGACCTATGGGCCCGAGATCCTCAAGCAGATGAAAGCCGTCGGGGTGGACTCGATCCCGCTCGTTATTCTGGTCTCGGCGTTCATCGGCTCTGTCATCTCGTTTCAATCACGCTATCAGCTTTTTCCTGGTATTCAGCTGTCGGTCGTTGGGCTGATCACCCGGCAAAGCCTCGTCTTGGAATTGGGTCCCCTGCTCACGGGCCTCGTTCTGGCTGGTCGCGTGGGCGCTCAAATGACCGCCGAGATCGGGACGATGCGGGTGACCGAACAGATCGACGCACTCGAGACCTTGGCGTACGACCCGCTGGCGTATCTGGTGGTGCCACGGGTGATCGCCGGCCTGTTCATGCTGCCCATCCTGGTGATTTTCGCCAACGCGGTAGGCATCGGCGCTGCCTATATCACGGCGATTCTCGGCACGGATATCAAGTGGTTTGACTTTCGAGACGGATTACGCCTCGAGTTTAATTCGTTTCAGGTCTTTTATAGTCTGATCAAGAGCTTCATGTTTGGTGGCGCCATCAGCTTCTTGTGCTCGTATGAGGGATATGTGACCAGTGCGGGCGCGGAGGGCGTTGGCCGGTCGACCGCGAAAGCGGTGGTTATCACCTCTGTCTGGATTCTCGTGCTCGACGCACTCACGGCAGCCGCTCTCGCCAAGTATCTCCAATGAGACGACGCGACGCAGTGTTGGTCGGACTGGTGACCGCGGTCGCGATCGTGATCCTGGTCTTCGGCACGGTGTACCTGATCCGGGGCGGACTGGCCTCCGGGTACCCGCTGTATTCGCAGTTCCGCTGGGGAGCGGGCGTCAAACAGGGCCAGGCCGTCCTGCTTTCCGGCGTGAGCGTCGGCTACGTGGACGATGTCCGGCTGAACGAGAACGGCACGGTGACCGTTCGGCTGTCGATCGAGAACAAGTTCCACATTCCGATCAACACCTCGGCCGCCATCGAGCCGAACGGCATCTTCGGCGACATGCAGGTCGCCCTCAAACCGGCGCGGCCGACGACCCAGTATATCCCGAAGGGTGACACCATTCCGACGGCGCCGCCATCGCCGCAGATCAGTGATCTGATCATCAAGATGGACTCGATCGGCGGACGGCTGGGCGATGTCACGAAGGCCGTGCAGGTTGAGCTCGTCCAGAGCGGCGGCGTCCAGGATCTGCGCAAGACGCTCTACAACGCGAACAAGCTGGTGGAGACCCTGAGCGACATCGCGACCCAGCAGTCGAAGGAACTGTCGCGGACCATGGCGTCGCTCAATCGCGCGGTATCGGCCGTCGACTCGGCCACGATCGATTCGACCGTCAAGAACATTCGCACGTCGAGCGCGAATCTGACCGCGCTCACCAACAACCTCGCCAACACCACCGCCCACCTCGACTCGCTCGCGGCGAAGATCGACAACGGCAGTGGGTCGGCCGGCAAGCTCGTGAACGACCCCGCGCTCTACAACAACTTGACGTCGCTGCTCGCGCGGTTCGATTCACTGACCCTGGATCTCAAGGCGCATCCGGGGAAGTACGTAAACGTGCATATTTTCTGACCATCAGCACGTAGACCGGAATCCCCGCCAGCACGGCCGCGAAGACCGCCAGCGTCGCCCATCGGCTCGTCGGATTGGCGACCGCGTTGATCAACAAGAACAGCGTCGCCAGCACGAAGAGTCCCGGAACCACCGGGTACCCCGGTACGCGGAACGGCGGGTCGTAGTTCGGCCGCCGTCTCAACGCAAAGACGGCAGCAACACTCAGCGCATAAAACGGCACGATCGCGGTCACAAAAGTATCGGCCAGCTGATCGAACGTACGGAGCAGGACGAACCCGATCCCCATGGCCGCCGCGAGCATGACCGCGACATACGGCGTGCCGAATTTCGGATGGACCGCGCCGATGCGGTTGAACAACATCCCGTCTTCAGCCATCGCGTAGAAAATGCGCGGCGCGGTGATGAGCGTCGCGTTGAGCGTGCCGAACGTGGAGACCACCACCGTCGCCGAGACGAAGATCGTGCCCCAGCCGCCGACCACTTTGTTCGCGACGTCGGCCGCGACGAGCGGCGACGTACGGATGTCGGAGACGGGGAGGACAGCCAGATAGGAGATATTGGCCAGGAGATAGATGGCCATGACCGCCAGCGTGCCGCCGATAATCGCGCGCGGCAGTACCCGGCGCGGATCGGTAACCTCGCCGGCGACGAACGACAGATCAGCCCAGCCGTCGAATGCCCACAGGACGGAGACCAACGCCAGACCGAACGCGGCCGGCGAAAGGCTGCCCGGCGGCACGGCGGGAGTGAAATGCTGAACCCCGCCGCTCGA
>DASRDS010000324.1:0-36792 GCA_035652495.1 Gemmatimonadaceae bacterium | reverse complement strand
AGAACGCAACGCCAGTGTGTCGGACCCCTTTTGGACGCGTTGCGTGCACGATTCGCGCCCGCGCCTGCCGATACTATGCCAGCCCTGCGGGGCGGCGCGGCGGCGACTGTCCGCGCGACAGGACTGTCGAAGGGGGTTTTTCGTCCTCTTTGGGAGAACGTGAGACCGACCGGCGACGGCGCGCCGCCGCTGGTCGGCGAGCTCGAACCGCGGCTCACGTGGAGCGACGGACATCACGTCGCCGTCGTCGTCTCGGGCTTCGTCGAGTCGAATGGTCGCAACGATCCGACGCTTCCAGCGGACGAATGGCAGCATAGCAAGGTCGCGGCGGACCTGGACGAGACGTACATCACGGCGGGCGCCGGGGCGTTCTACGCAACCTTCGGCCGCGGCCGGGAAGCCTGGCTGGGATCGGGCACCGACTCCTATGCGCTGTCGGGCAACGGGCCGCCGATCAACCGACTGGCCTTTGGATTCCGGACCGCCCACTTCGAAGGGCGCGCCTACTTCGGTATGCTCAACGACGTCACCCTGGACTCGGCGCATGATGGGTTCGCCGCGGGGATTCAGCCGCTTCACTTCTACCGCTATATGGCGGCGCACGAGATCACCTGGCGCCCCGACCGCGCGCTCGAGCTGACGATCGGCGAGACCGCCGTCTCGTCACGTGGCTCGCGCGCGCCCGATCTGCTCTACCTCAATCCCTTGGTCCCCTATCTCATCATCCAGCACGATACCGGACGCACCGGGGACGATGCGCGCGACAATCTGATCGATTACTTCGCCTTGAGGACGCGGCTCGGACCGGCGACGCTGGCGGCCGAGCTCTTCGTCGACGACATCCAGATCGATGCGAGTGATCGGGCGAAGACGCCGGATCAACTCGGCTGGCGGCTCGTTGCCGATATGCCCGTGCCTATCTTGGCATCCGTGCCGATGGACGCGGAGCTCGAGTACGATCATTCCGACGACTATCTGTACATGCGGAGGTATTACTCCGAGGTCCAGCAGTTCTGGAACGAACCGCTCGGCTCCCAGCTCGGCCCCGATGCCGACTACCTACGACTCGGCGCCGAGGCCTTCCCCACCGGCCTCCTCCGCATCGGCGCCGATATCGGGCGTTGGCGGCGCGGGACCCTCCGCATCGACACACGGCCGGCGGTTTCGCCTGTCAACGTTGGGAACCCGCCGTTTCCCACCAGCTCGGCCGGGCATCCCGTCCAGACCGCCTACCTCGGCGATCTTTCCGCCCAGCTTTTGACTCGCGTTTTGCCTATCACGCTGTCCGTTCAGCTGGCTCGCATTACTAACGCGAACAACATCCCTTCTTCGGCAGCGTACTACGCTCAGACACAGCTCAGCGTGACGTACGCTTGGCGTTATCCATAAGAGCTATCACGGCAAGGGCTATCACGGCGAAGGGCTATCACGGCGAAGAGCTATCACGGCGAAGAGCTATCACGGCTCGCTTCGCTTCGCCAAAAGCGACATACCAGCGCAATTGTACGCGAAAGTTGTATATGAAAATTGCGTGTTCCGCCGCGAATAAGCGCCTTTTTAGCGAAGCCGGTTCTAGGGAAGTCGGTTCTGCCGAAGTCGCTTCTACCAAAGTCGGTTCTAGCGAAGCCGGTTCTAGCGAAGCCGGTTCTAGCCAAGCCGCTTTTAGCGAAGCGAAGCGAGCGAGTTACCAGCCGAGTATGAGGGCGAACATCAACGGCGCAACGATGGAAGCGTCGGACTCAATGATGTACTTAGGCGTATCGATGCCCAGTTTGCCCCAAGTGATCTTCTCGTTGGGCACGGCGCCAGAGTAGGAACCGTACGAAGTCGTCGAGTCAGAGATCTGACAGAAGTACCCCCACAATGGCACATCGGGCCGCTGCAGATCCTGATGCAGCATCGGCACAACGCAGATCGGAAAATCCCCCGCGATGCCACCGCCGATCTGGAAGAACCCGATCGATGACCGCGCGGACGTGGTCTGATACCAATCGGCGAGCTTGATCATGTACTCGATGCCGGTCCGCACCGTGTGCACGTTGCACACGTCACCCGAGATGCAGTGCCCAGCATACATGTTGCCGAGCGTAGAATCTTCCCAGCCGGGAACGAACATAGGCAGATCACGCTCAGCCGCCGCCAACAACCACGAATTCTTCGGATCGATCTGGTACTCGCCCTTGAGCGCACCCGACCGCAAAATCCGATACATGAACTCATGCGGGAAATAGCGCTTGCCATCCTTGTCAGCCTTCACCCACTCCTCGAGCACGGCCCGCTCGATGCGCCGCATCGCCTCGGCCTCGGGAATGCACGTATCGGTGACCCGATTCATGTGCCGCTCGAGCAACGCCTGCTCGTCGGCAGGCGTCAAGTCGCGATAGTTGGGCACGCGCGCATAGTGGTCATGCGCGACCAGGTTGAAGACGTCCTCTTCCAGGTTGGCCCCGGTACAGGCAATACCGTGCACCTTCCCCTGCCGGATCATCTCGGCAAGCGATCGCCCCAGCTCGGCGGTGCTCATAGCGCCGGCGATGGTGACGAGCATGCTGCCGCCGGAATCCAGGTGTCGCCGGTATCCATCGGCGGCGTCGATCAGGGCCGCGGCATTGAAGTGCCGGAAGTGCTCCTTCAGGAAGGCTGAGACAGTCATGGCAGGGAGGCTAGCGGTCACTAGACCGTAGCGTCAAGTTTTTGAGAATGGCATCGGCGCGGGCGCAGTCGGGTCTCCTGCAAGCGAGAGCGGAACGGGGCATCCGATCGACCCAGGCCGGGCTTATCGCCAACATCGGGCTGGTACTGATCAAGCTCGTGGCCGGGATAATCGGGCATTCGTATGCGCTCGTGGCCGACGCGGCCGAATCGTCGAGCGACATCGCGTCATCGCTGATCGTCTGGTTCGGCCTCCATGTCGCCGCCCAGCCAGCGGATGAGAACCACCCGTTTGGTCACGGCAAAGCCGAGCCGCTCGCCAGCATGGCGGTGGCGCTGATCCTGATCGGCGCCGCGATCGCGATCGCCGCCGGCGCCGTGCACCTGATCCGGACGCCGCACCGCTTGCCCGAGGCATTCACGCTCGTCGTCGCCGTCCTGGCGTTCACGGTCAAGATTTATCTCTACCGCCGTGTGGACGACGTGGGCTCGGACATCGGCAGCACGGCGGTGCGCGGCGATGCCTGGCATCACCTGAGCGACGCGATCAGCTCGGGCGCGGCCTCGATCGGGATCGCGGCGGCACTCGTCGGCGGCCATGTGATCGGCGGGCGCGGATGGGAGTCCGCCGACGACTGGGCGGCGCTCGTGGCCGCCGCCATCGTCGCGTATAATGGCGCGCACATGCTGCGGCCGGCGCTGGCGGATCTCATGGATACCGCGCCAAGTGCGGCGCTGGTCGGTCGGGTGCGGGATGCCGCCATGTCGACGCCCGGCGTGCGTATGATCGAGAATCTCAAAATGCGCCGATCAGGACTCGGATACTTTGTCGAGATCCATGTGCAGGCCGATCCGCTAATGACGCTGCACGATGCGCACGAGCTCAGTGGCTCGGTGAAGGGCGCGATCTTGACCGTCGCCCCATTCGTCCAGGGGGTTCTCGTCCACATGGAGCCATATCTAGCCCAGTGATATCATGGCCATCGCGGCGATGCCCAGAACGAGGCCGAGGTACTGGGGCGCGCGGAGGCGCTCGTGGAGCACGCGCCAGGCTAGGGCAACGGTGACGATAGGGTTCAGCGACGCGAGCGTCGCGACGATGCTCAGCATGCCCTGTCTGACGGCGATCAGATAGCACACGTTAGCGAGAATGTCGAGCACGCCCGACGGCAACGCGATCATGAGGACGCTTCGCGGCAAAGCCAGCGAGCGGCCTCGAGCACGCGTCCAGAGAATCAGGACGGGTAGCGAGACGGCTCGCGCCGTAACAAGCGGCCAGAGGCCCGCCGCGACCGATGTCGGACGTAGGCAGCTGTACCACGCGCCCAGTGCGATGCCGCAGCCGATGGCGACGAACACGCCGCGCTCACTCGCGCCATCGGGATCCGGACGGTCCTGAGCCACCAGCACGATCGACACGACCGCGAGCACGAACCCAGCGAGCACCAGCGGCGCCGGCCGTTCGCCGAGCGCGAATCCGATCAGCACCGCGACCGCGTCTCCGGTCGCCGAGGCGATGGGCGCCATGACGCCCATGCGGCCCAGCGTCAGCGCCTTGAAGAACAGCGCCAGGGCAATCGCGCCCGCAAACCCAGCGGCCGCGCCCCACGCTAGATCGGCGGTCCGCGGCGTCGCCGGACCTGCAACGAGCAGCGCGATGGCCAGCGGGGCGAGTCCTAGGAGCTGCGAGATTGCGGCGACCGCCAGCGATGAGCTCCTGCGGCTGGCGAGGCCGCCTAAGAAATCACCGCTGCCGTAGCAGATCGAGGCCAGGATAGCGAGCAGGGGTGCCATGGCGGTAATATATACTGGTCTTTCTGGTCAGTATATAAGAACCCAATTGACCCCTATGACAGATCCAGAAGCGATTGCGGCGGCGATCGCGCGCAACGTTCACGCGCTGCGTACGCGTCGAGCGTGGACGCTCGATGCGTTGGCGACGCGCTCGGGCGTCAGCAAAGGCATGCTCGTCCAAATCGAGCAAGCGCGAACGAATCCGAGCATAGCGACCCTCTGTCGGATCGCCGACGCCCTCGGCGTCTCCGTCCCCCGACTCGTCGAAGTGGACGAGTCCCCGCCGGTTCGCATCGTGCGCGCGGCGGATGCCGCCGAGCTGTGGCACGGACTGCCCGGCAGCGTGGCCACGGTGCTCATCGGGTCCGAGGGACCCGATCAGACCGAGATGTGGGATTGGCGGATCGCACCCGGCGACGGCTACGACGGCGCGGCGCATCCGCCCGGCTCGCGTGAGATCCTCTACGTGCTGTCCGGCGCGCTCACGCTCATGCTGGGATCAGAAGCGCACACGGCCGCCAAGGGCGATACCCTGCTCTTTCGCGCCGATCGCCCGCACCGATATGCCAACACCGGAAAGGCGCCGCTGCGCTTCATGATGGTTGTGATGGAGCCGTCTCGAGCGCGCTCCTGACGTAGTCCAGACCAACCCGCGTCGTCCAGCCTCGAAACGTCTCGTCCGTGCCGCGAGCACCGAGATATTCGCGGAACAGAGGCTCGAGCACATCGGCCACATCACCGGCGGCCACTCGCACACCGGTCCGCTGAGCAAACTTCGCCTCGGCGCCCAGGCCACCACCCACAAAAATATCAAATCCGTCGGCTACGCCTTGAAGGCCAATGTCGGCGATCCAATGCTGACCGCAGGCATTAGGACAGCCGGTCACAAAGATCTTGATATGATTTTGGAATCCCGGCAGTCGGCGCTCCAGCTCCGGAATCAGATCAAGACTGAATCGCTTCGTCTCGGCGACCGCCAGCTTGCAGTACTCCGATCCCGTGCACGCGAGAATGCCGCGGCGGAACGCCGATCCCTCGAGCGGCGGTGCTTCACTTCGCGCAGCTGCTCTGTGAAATGCACTGAGGCGATCGGTCGGGATGCCGAGGATGATGATGTTTTGCATCGCTGTGGTTCTGAGCTCACCACTGCCGTATTCATCGGCTAGGATCGCGATATCGCGGAGCGCGGCTGGTGTGATGCGTCCTGATGCCACGGTAAACCCAGCATAGAACGCATTGTTTCTCTTCTCGGCATGTATGCCGACATGATCTCGGAACGCGCCGTCCGGTGCATTCTCGGGGACGGCGGGATCAAGGGAATAACCCAGCCGGTGTGTGAGCGCGGCCAGGAATTGATCGGCGGTCCACCCGTGGGTAAGAAACAAGAACTTCATGCGAGCCTTCGCCCGCTGCACCCGCAACTCCTCCGAGTCGCGAAAGATGGACGCCACCGCGTCGACGACGTCGGGCACGGCATCCCACGGCACGAACGCGTCGAGCCGGTCGGCGAGCCGAGGCCGAGTGGATAGGCCACCGCCGACGCGGAGACTGAACCCAATCTCGTCGCCCCGACGAATCGCCGTCAGACCGATATCGTTGATCTCCGGATACGTGCACCAGTGCGCGCATCCGGTGATGGAGATCTTGAACTTCCGCGGCAGATTCGCGTACAGCGGATTGCCGTTCATGCGCCGATCGACCGCCAACGCCACCGGCGATGCGTCCACGATCTCCGCGCCATCGACCCCCGCGAGCGGACACCCGGTGACCGTTCGCGTGTTGTCGCCGCACGCGCCCATGCTCGTCCACCCCACGGCCTCGAGCGCATCCCACACGGCCGGGACATCCTCGATGCGCAACCAGTGCAGCTGGAAGTTCTGGCGATTCGTGATGTCCAGCGATCCGCGCGCATAGCGGTCGGAGAGATCGGCGATCGTCCGCGCCATGGCGGACGTCACGATGCCGTTCGGCGTCCGAACGCGCATCATGAAGTGACGCGTGGCTTCGCCCCGCACACCCAGGCCATCGCCCTGGGTGTACAACCCCCACGCGCGAAGTCGCACGTTGAGATCATCAGGAGGGATGGCGTCGAACCCCTCGACGGCATAGCGACGAATGTCGTCCAGAATCGACCAGGACGCTTTCTCGCGTTTAATGCGCTCGATGCGTTGTGTTGGCGTCTCAGACATAAAAAAACGCCCGCCGGAGAAACTCCGGCGGGCACGGTTGTACAGGGGACTACACGGGGCGCGCTACGCCTGAGTCTCTCGGATGCGGGGGGCGAGACAACAACAGCGCAGCGTCATGTTGTACAACCTGTCCTGCAAACCACGCGAGCGCAAGGTCAGAACTCAATTCCGAACGTGATGGGAACGAACGCGGTATTCGTCTGATTCGTGAAGGCTGTTTCGTACTTTGCCTCGAGCAGGAAGTTCACACGGCGCATCCGAATGCGAAGCCCCGCGCCGCCCTGCACACCGCCGACCGTCTCGGTCCGCGTCAGTACTGGCACCGTGCTGTTATAACTCTGACAGAATCCGAAGAACGGATCGCACGCCACGCCGCTGTTCTGATAGTTATCGAGCTCGACATAGCGCGAATAGACGCCACCACCACCGATCAGATACGGCACGACGCGCGCTCGCGGATCGTCCGTGAGTCCGATCACGATGTTGCCCGTGCCGGAGAGCATGCTGCCATACCCGGTGTTGACATTGTAGTTGGCCAGCGTGTTCGAGTTCACCCCGAAACGTGAGTACGCGACATCGAACTGCAGCCAGACCGGCGAGCGCCGCTCGAGCGGAATCGCCAGATTGCCGTCGACCGTCCACCCTGGATCAAATCGCTCGGCGTACGGGCCCGTGGGAACCGCGAGCCCTCCCGAGATGCCGACGTGCACCGGCTCGTTGTCGAACGTGTTGGGATTGTACCCGTAATGCACACGGTACTGCGCACTCGCGACGGATGCCGACAGCGCGAACGCGCCAAAAGCGGCGATCCATATTCTCTGATGCATTATGTCACCTCCTGAAAGCCATGAGCAGGCAACCACTGTTCCAGGAGACGAGCGCGATTCGCGCACGTTAAGTCGGTCTGTACGTCCTCTAGTGAGGACGCCAACCTGACCTTTACCGGCGCCGACCGCGCCGAGGCGGAAGGGTCGTCGCGCCAACGCCTGCCGCGACCAACGCGAGCATCGCCGACACGATCATCGCGGCGCGAAACGCCGAGACTGCCGCGGCCGCGACGCCATGCTCCAAGCCGGGCGGAGGCTTGATCGCCGACAGCTGCAACGCCTGCGCGCTGAGCGTCTGCCGGACTTGCGCGGATGCGCCGGCGTGTGCGAGCGCGGTATCCAGCTGCGTCGAGAATCGTTGCGCTACGATGATCCCGAGCACACCGATAGCGAGCAGGTTGCCGAGGCGAGCGACGGCGTTGTTCACGCCGGATGCGACGCCCTCGAACTCGTCATCGACAGCTGAAAGCACGGCCGTGGTGAGCGGCGCGACCGTGGTCGCGAGCCCAAGGCCGAGGATCACCATTCCGGGAAAGAACGTCACCCAGTAACTCCCGCCCGCTCCTGGAAGCGCGAATGTCGCGATGCCAATGGCGCAGAGCAGCGGGCCGATCGTGAGCGGCAGCGTGATGCCGATACGCTCGGACAGCTCCCCCGAAAATCGCGAGAGAAGCCCCATGAGGATCACCAATGGCAACATCGACGCACCGGCCGCCGCGGCCGAGTAATGATGGACCTGGATCAAGTGGAATGGCAAAAAGAATATCGCGCCGCCGAGTCCCGCGTAGAGCAAGAGCGTGATCAAATTCGCGCCACTGAACGCCCGGGACCGAAACAGCATGAGCGGAACGAGCGGTCGAATGACGCGATCCTCGACGACGATGAATGCGCCGATGAGGGCCACGCCGATGATGAGGCTCAGCACGACACGTAAGCTGCCAAGGCCATACTGTGGTGATTCGATGAGGCCGAAGACGATGCCGCCCAGCCCCGCGGTGATGAGCGTGGCACCGATCCAGTCGAGCGCCCGAGTGGCCTTGTGCGGGACCGAGAACGGCACCTCGAACCACATGATGGCCACGACGGCCGCCGCGAGGGGCACGTTCAACGCGAAGATCCACCGCCACGACGTATGCTGGGCCAGCCAGCCGCCGAGAATTGGTCCGCCAGCCATCACGATGGAGCTCGCCGCGGACCACGTGCCGACGGCTCGTCCCCGTTCGCCGGGCGTGAATGCCGCGCCGAGGATCGCGAGGCTCTCGGGAATCAGGAACGCGGATGCGATGCCCTGGAGCGCGCGCCAGACGACGAGCACGCCGAGGCTGGGGGAGAAGGCGCAGCCAATAGACGAAATGCCGAACGCCAGGACGCCACCCGTGAATACGCGCTCGCGGCCCAGCCGATCGCCGACCGCGCCGCCGACCAGAATCAGCGACGACAGGAACAGCAGATAGATCTCGACGATCCATTGCGCGCCGACGATCGTGGCGTGCAGCTCCTGTTGGATGATCGGGAGCACGACGGTGACGACGGTCCCATCGAGGAACGAGAGGCTCGAGCCGAGGATCGTGGCGGCGAGGATCCAGAACGTCGCGCGAGCGCCTTGGCTGTCGCGTCCGGTCGCGGCGTTGGCGACCGCGGGCTCGCACGGCGTGCGGCAAAACGCCACTAGTGACTCCCCTTTGAGATAATACAGCCGATGAGGATCGACAAAATAAAGATGGGTGCCAATGCACGTTCCGGTCCGGTCGAGCCAGCCGGCGGGAGGCTGGCGACGAACGCCCATCCCAGAAACCCGACCGTGATGATGGCGAGCGCTGCTTTCCAAGCCGTCAGGGTCCGACGTCGCATCGCATGCATCGGCGCGGCGATCGTCACGAATACGTACGCCGCGAGAAACCCGTACGTCGCGATGGTCGCGAGCCAGCCATAGAGATCGAACGCGCTGACGCCGCGCGCCGCCAAAATGAGCGCGGGGATCACCGCGGCGATACTGGAGGCCATCACCGCAACATGCGGCGTCTGATATCGCGCGTGGACCCGTCCGAGACTCGGCGGCAAGACCTGCTGACGCCCCATGAGAAACATGGTGCGTGCGGCCGCGGTGATGCAGGACATCGCGCACGCGAAAAAGCTCATGATCGCGCCGACTGACACGATGGGGCCCACCCAGGCGCGGCCTTTGAGCGTCGCGAGCACTTGGAGCGGCGCCTGGGTGCCGGTCAGGAGATCGATCTTGGATCCGACCGCATCGACCTCCGCATACGTCGCGAACACGAAGAACGCACCCGAGATGACCGCCGTCCCCATCACGGCGCGAGGGATCGTCGTCAATGGATCTTTCGCCTCGGCGCCGAGCGCGGTGGCGCTCTCGAAACCCACGAACGCGAAGGTCGCGAGAACGAGCCCCGCGCCCACGGGCGTGATCGTGAATACCGCCGGCGACATTTGCGCGGGATCCCAACTGAGCGGATGCGCGGTCGTCGGCACGACGAAGAGGAGCACGACGGTCGCGACCGACGCGCACTCGATCCACAGCATGAATCGCGTGGATAACTCGACATTGCGATACGCGAGCATCGCCGAGAGCCCGATCGAGAGGGCGATAATTAGGATCGCGATGCCGGTGCCGGTCACACCGACCAGGTTCTGTGCGTACTGTATGATCCCGCCGGTCACCGCCGCGGCCGTCCCGATGTAGGCGACGAGGAGCGCCCAACCGGCGGGCAGCGCGATGCCGGATCCGAATTCGCCGCGCACGAAGGCGTACAACGAACCGGGAGTGGCCGAGTCGCGGGCGAACACGTTGACGTGCGCGGCGACCAACGCCATGGCGATCGTCGCGACCACAAACGACACCCAGGCCGATCGCCCGGCGGCCGCGATCACGAGCGGGATGATCATCGCTGGGGCCGCCGTTGGCGCGATGCTCGATAGCGACTGCGCCAGGGTCTCCCACTGCGACAGAATGTCGGGCCGCAGCCCGTAGGTCGGCCGGCCAGCCGGCTCGGGTGTCATGGCCGCGATCTTAGCGCGCGGCCATGACCGGCACCAGTCTCGAGCCTAGTGGCCGGCGCCAGCTCCGGCGCCAGCTCCCCCGCGTGGCCGGCGGAGTAGCAGAATGGCGGGCGACGCGAAGACAAATGTCAGCAGAATGAGCAGCCACGCGTCGTTGTACGCCATCATGGCCGACTGCCGCGTCACGATGTTGTCGAGCGCCCCGATCGCCGCATGGCGCGCGGCATCATAGGAAAAGCCATGGGCCACGAACCCCTGCGCAATCGCGTTCGTCCGTGCGGCGACGGCCGGATTATATGACGTAACGTACTGCACGAGGTTGACCCGATGGTACTGCGTCTGATCCTGAACGTAGGTACTTAAAATCGCGATGCCGAACGACCCGCCCAGCTGGCGTGCGAGATTGATCAATCCCGCGGACTGTTGCGCGTCCTTGGCCTCGATGCCGCCGAACGCCACGTTGTTGATCGGCGTGAACAAGAGACCGAGTCCAAGCCCACGAATGAACAGCGCCGCGCGCGCCTGTGGCTCCCCCGCCTCTGTCGTCAGATGCCCGAGCCGCCACATCGCGACTGAGAAGATCACGATGCCGAGCGCGATCAGGATGCGACCGTCGACCTTGTTTCCGCTCAGCAGACGACCGCAAATGATCGCGGTGATCGCGGTCCCGATCCCACCCGGCAGGAGCGCGAGACCGGTCGCGGTCGGCGAGAATCCGAGGATGGTCTGCGTGAACAGCGGGAAGATGAACACGCCGCCGTAGAGACCGAAGCCGAGCGCGACGAAGAGGAACAGCGACGCGGACAGCTGGCGGTTCTTGAGCACGCGAAAGTCGACGATCGGGTGTTTGTTGCGGCGCGACAGCTCCCACCAGAGCATGAGGGACAGGCACACGGCGGCGACAACGCTCAGCCGCTTGATATTCTCGTCCTGAAACCAGTCGTAGCGACGGCCTTCCTCGAGCACATACTGCAGCGACGCCAGCCCGACCGTGAGCAACGCGATCCCGGCGAAGTCGACGCTCTCGGGCTTTCGCCGCATGCCCGGCGGATCTTGCAGGAACGTCATCGTCAGGAAGATGGTGACGGCCGCGATCGGAATATTGATGAAGAAGATCCAATTCCAGTTGTAATTGTCCGTGATCCAACCACCGAGGGTTGGACCGATCGTCGGCGCGACGATCAGACCCACGATGAACAGCGCCTGCACCATCGCCTGTTCTCTCGGCGGGAAGACTTGCCGCAGCGTGGCCTGCGCGGTCGACAACAGCGCCGCGCCGCCCGCGCCCTGTACGACGCGCCACAGGACCAACTCGATCAACGTGTGCGACGTGCCGCACAAGAATGACGCGATCGCGAAGATCGTGATCGAGCCGACGAGATAATTTCGGCGCCCGAAGAGCTGCGTAAAAAACGCCGTCATGGGGAGCACGACGACGTTCGAGAGGATATATCCGGTAGCGACCCAGCCGATCTCATCCGTCGTCGCGCTCAAGTTGCCCGCCATCTGCGGGAGCGCGACGTTGACGATCGTTGTGTCGAGCACTTCCATGATCGCGGCCGTGATCAGCCCGATCAGAATGAACCACCGGCGGGCGTCTACTTGTTCGTGTTCAGCCGTCGGGGCTGCTGTCGTTGCCATGAGGTAAGAATGCGACAGCAGCCCAATTCGTTCCCCTATGAACTGCTCATGGCGTGACTGAATTCTTCAGAGAGGCGTGGATACGCGCGCCACAGGTAGAACCCCATACCGGCGGCCGCGATGAGGTTGCCGATCATTACCTGATACCACGCCAGTTCGTGCAGATCGCTCGCCTGCGCGAGCACGGCCACGTATCCGTAGAAACCGACTTCGACCGTCGCGAACAGCACCACGAAGCCGAGGAGGATCGACGGCTCGCTTCGCGCCCAGCTGCAAATGATGGCGGCCACGATGCCGACCGCGATAAACGCGAGGTAGTGGAAGACGGTGTACACGAGGATGATCGCCAGGGGCGAGCTGGCCCATCCCGGGGTCGGTCGTAACAATGTCACCATCGCGTGGCCCATGACGAGCGGCGTGACGAACGGCGTGTGATTGACGATGTCGACGATGAAGAACCACCCGGCCACGCAGGTGGCGCCGATGATGCCCGCGATCGCGCCATTCCTGAGCAACGGATGCGGTCTCTGTGCGATCGATCGAATCGTGTTCCGTACGACCGTCGAGTTTCGGCGTTCCGCCAGAATCAGCAGCACGACGAAGAGCACGATCGGGATGTAGATCCCTGGCTCGCCGCTCATCGCCTGCGTGATCGACGCCGGGACCATCAGCATGGCCAGCAGGAGCGCGGCGTACGCCGATACGCGCGGGATCAAAAGCCCGATGGCGCCGACGATCTCACACACGCCGACGACGATGCGGATCCAATCGGGGAAGCCGTGCATGGCGGCGAACTGGAAGAAGTTCGTTTCCAGTCCAAGGACTTTGGGCACGCCGACCGCCAAAAAGAGAATGGCGACGAGCACATCGACCACCCAGACGACGACGGCGTTCAACGACCGTGTTGTGTCCATGGGGCCCCTCCCGGCAACGATTGTTCCAACTGATGTGCCGAGCGGGGCCAACCGTGTCAAGCTCACCAGATGTGTGGCACGGATTCGGGGGGACGAACCATGGGATCACCGGCCTTACAGCCGAAGGCCTTAGCGAATTCCGGGTCGTTCGAAAGCGGCCCATTGGTGCGCCACCGTTCCGGCGCGTGCGGGTCGGTCGCGACGCGCGTCCGCAGCGCCTCCGGCCGCGTATTGCCGCGCCAGCTTTGCGCATACCCGATGAAAAACCGCTGCTCCGGTGTAAACCCGTCGATGAGGCCCGGGCGGCCGTGTGCCTGGAGTGCCTTCTCGAGCGCGTCGTAGCCGGTGAGGATGCCGCCATAGTCGGCGATGTTCTCGCCCTCCGTGAGCTTGCCGTTCACGTGGAGCGTGTCGACCGCGACGTACGAGTTGAACTGTTTCACGATCAAATCAGCTTGGGTCGTGAACTTCGCGTTGTCCGACGCGGTCCACCAATCCGTGAGATTGCCCTTGGCGTCAAAATGCCGCCCCTCATCGTCGAAGCCATGGGTAAGCTCATGCCCCGCCCAGCTGCCGGCGAGCGATCCGAAGTTCGCGCCGTCGTCGGCCTTCGGGTCGAACGTCTGCGGCTCGAGTGCCCCCGCCGGGAACACCATCTCGTTCTGCGATCCGTTGTAGTACGCATTGACCGTCGGCACGGTCATGCCCCACTCGGTCGTGTCGACGGGGGTCCCAGGGCGGCGGACAACCCGCTGCCACTCGAATTGCTCCGCGCGGAGGACGTTCAGCACGAACGGACCTTCGGCGACTTCGAGCTTCGAGTAGTCGCGCCAGACATCGGGATATCCGACCTTCTCGTGCATCTGCGCGAGCTTGGAGAGCGCTTTCTGGCGTGTGGTGTCGGACATCCAGGTCAAGTGGCGGAGCCGCTCGCCGAACGCGGCCCGCACGTCGTCGATGATCTCCTTCGCGCGCGCCTTCGCCTCCGGCGGGAAGGTCTTCTCGACATACGCTTTGCCGAGCGCCTCGCCAATTTCGTTATCAGTCGTGCGGAGACAACGCTTCCAACGCGGGAGGAGCTGTTTGGCGCCCGTGAACAACGAGGTGTACGCGAAGTTCTCGTTCACGAACGGCGTGCTGAGATACCGTTCACCCGAAGCGATCAGGTGAAATCGCAGATACGCTTTCCAGGTCGTGATCGGCGTCGACACGATCAGCCGGTTGACCTCCTTGAAGAAGGCCGGCTCAGAGAGGTTCACGTGCGCCGGTGCCGGATCGAGACCGATCGTATGGAAATACAGCGTCCAATCGATGGCGGGCGCGGTCGTCCGCAGCGTCGCGAGGGACGTTGGGTGGTCCGTCGCTTTCGGATCGCGCAATGCCACACGCGTGAGCGACGCGTTCGCCAGCGCCGTCTCGAGGGTCATGATCCGTTGCGCATCGCCCGCGGCGGCATCTGACGCCTCGCCGGCGAGCGTCAGCGTATTCGTGATGTGCTTCACGTACGCTTGACGCAACGAATCGGCCTCGTGCCCGACGTTGGTGTAATAATCGCGATCGGGCATGCCGAGGCCGCCCTGAGCGAGGAATGCGGTGTAGCGGCTGGCGTGATGCAGGTCGGGGCTCGGATAGTATGCGAACAGCACACCGGCGCCGCGCGCTTGATTCAGCGCGATCAACCGCAAGATGTCGGCGTGCGTGCGGGCCGCGTCGATGCTATCGAGCGCCGGCTTGAGCGGCGTGATGCCGCGCTCTTCGGCCGCCGTCGAGTCCATGCACGTCGCGTAGAACGTGCCGAGTTTTTGCTCGGTGCTGCCCGGAGGCGCGTCCACCGCGCGTTTCGAGGACGCGTCCTCGAGGACCGATCGCACGACCAGCTCGTTGCGGTCTTCCATATCGCGACCGACGCCGGAGTATGAGTAGTCCGGCGGAATCGTGTCGCGCGCCAGCCAGGCGCCGATCGAGTACTGGAAGAAATCGGTGCAGGCCTTCGCGGTCGTATCCATGTAGGTCGGATCGACTACGCGTAAGGGAGCCAGAGATTCCTGGGCCTGGAGGCGGGTTGCTACTATGAGTATCGCAAATAGCGTGCGTCGCATGGCCGAGATCCTACGTGGCGGGGAATTCGAGCGCAAGCTTCGTCCGGCTCCGTGCGACGGCGCCGGGTAGGTTGTTACGCATGACAACGATCAATCATGCCAGTGGTCAATACGTTGACATCCCGGGTGGACGGTTGTGGGTCGAGAGTGAGGGCTCCGGCGAACCGCTCCTCTTGCTGTCCGGCGGGCCGGCCAGCTCCCATCTGACGTTTCATCCCTACTTCTCGGCGTTGGCCGATCAATTTCGGGTGCTGTATCTCGACTATCGCGGTCGAGGGAAGTCGACCAGCACCGGCCCGATCACGTTCGCTGATGATGTCGCCGATATTGAAGCCGTGAGGCAGGCGCTCGGGTTACCCCATTTGAACGTCTATGGCTTCTCGTATGGCGGCATGGTGGCGATGGAGTATGCCCTATCGCATCCATCGCGCGTCCGCCGCTTGATTCTGGCGAACACGCTGCATAGCCCAGAGATGTGGCAGCGCAATCACGAGAATATCAATCGCGAGATCGCCAACCAATTCCCCGAAGTCTGGGAAAAGATTTTGGCGTTGCGCGCGCAGGGCGTGAAATCGACGGATGCACGCGTACAGGCGCTATATGCGGTGCATGGACCGTTGGTGCGCTTCTACAATCCGGACAATGTCAAGAAATTGTTGAGCGAGCCGGGATCGCGGAACGCCGAGTTATACCCGGTGTTCGTGGGCGAAGATGTCGAGTTCTTTATCGGTGGCGAAGTCGCGAATCTGCCGGATTTCAGGCCGAGATTAAAAGACTTGGCGATGGCGACGTTGATTCTCGCGGGCCGCTACGATCGCGCGCTGTATCCCGCGTATCAGCTCGACTTCGCGCGCTATGCGCCGCAGGCGCGGTTTGTTTGGATGGAACGGAGCGGGACGTTTTCACACATCGAGGAGCCAGACGCCGTCATGGCCCTCGTGCGCGAACACTGCTCCGCAGTGCGTTGATGCAGCCGCTTCGCGCTGCGCAACTAGGTCGGTTGGACTGGGCGTCGGCTGCGCCGAGCCCTACGCACTCCCCTGCTGAGGCTGAGGCAAATCGATGACGTCGTTCAACACGCTAACGAGCTCCGCCGTGTCGAACGGCTTCATGACTACGGGGCACCCGGTCTCCGCCAGCACCTCACGAGCCGTCTCACTGATGTCACCCGTGAGAAATACCGTGTGGTTGCGCAGGTGCGGTTGGATCGCGACGGCGCCAGCAAGCAGGACGTCACCGCGGAGGTCGGCCACGCGATAGTCGATGAGCATGCCGTCGACGCGCTGGTGGGATAGGATCTCCCGAGCGGCGGAGCCACTCATGGCCGTCAGGACCTTAAAGCCCCGGCGACTGAGAAGCGCAGATAGGCCCCGCGCGATCACGGGCTCATCGTCCACGATCAACAACGTACGCGGCTCGGGGGCCATGTGCTTGTACGATAGCACATAGCCCCCATGGCGCAACACTACTGGACCGAAAAACCGTAGAGAGTGGCCGCGTTCGTGCGCAGAACCATCCGGGCCATCTCGACCGCCCGATCGCGCGAAATCTCACCGTCGTTCATCATTCCGGTGAGCGCGATGCCCAGTGCGCGGCGCGCCGTCTGGGCGGCGATCCAGCCGCTCTCGGCCCAGCCCCGCGGGTCCTCGTTGTGATCCGCAAACGCATCGGTACCGAATAAAACTTTGTCCGGGTACTCGCCGAGCCACTCGCGCAGCACGCCCGCAAGCACCGCTGGCGACAACATTTGATCCATCAGCGAGAAATCGGCGTACACGTTTGGCTTGCCGAGCATCGACAGCGTCTGGCGTGTTTGCGGCCACCCCCCGTGCAGCAGTACAAACTTGGTACCGCGGAGGGTCGAGTCGTTGAATACGCTCTCCAGCAGTAACGGCTGACTCCCGCTCACGCTGTAAAACCCGCCGGCGATGTCCGCCGAGTGAATGTGCACGGGCAGTCCCCGGTGACCGGCCTGCCGGTCGATCTCCCGAAACAGGAAATCCTCGAGAATTTTGTACTCGGCCCGCGTCGGGGAGCCGCCATTGGTGGCGTATCGCGCATAGATGGTTGCGGCGGCCGCGCGCGATGGGTTGCCGAAATCGAGTCCTCTCAAGTACGCGACCTCGTACTTGGTCGCGACCGCGCCCTCGCGCTTGAGGCGGTCCAGGGTCGGGCCGACGACCGTAGCTATGTACGCGTCGAGGGTCGGCGGTACGGTCTCGAGTTTCAGCGCCGTGAGGTACCGACTGAGGAGCCGCCGCTCGTGTGGGTAGAGCGAGCGAACATCGGGCGTGGCCTGTTGCTCGACGGCCGTGTTGAGCGGAAAGAGCAGCGGATCTATGAATGCCACCCACCGAAAACGCGGCGGCATGAGACCGGGACCGACCGACACGCGATTCGCCAACATGATGTCGGTGCCCATCTGGTCGAGCGCCCACGCGGGCCAGCCGTCACCGTGCTGGGCCATCGCCGCCGCATGCTGCGACGAGTCGCCGTTGTAGAGCGCGCGCCAGGCCGCCGCCCAGCGCGGGTTCTCCGGGGTGAAGGATGTCGGCAGTGGAAACGGCGGGATCGCGGCGAGCGGCAGCGCGTCGTAGTCCGAGTCAGCCGGCGCACCCGCGTGCGGCGGGAGCAGCGGGTGCGCGTGATTGTCGATCGCGCGAATCTGCGCGATGGCGGCGGCGAGGCCCGAGTCCACCGGCGATTGCGCCGCGGCCGGCAGTGCGATGAGCACGCTAACCCCGGCGGCACACGAGTTCAATCTCATTTGAGTATGCGTCTCCAGACCTGGTCGGCCAGCACCGCGCCCAAAATGACGACTCCGACGACGATCCGCTGAAGATAGGGATCGACGTTGGCGATGTTGAGCGCGTTGTTCAGTATTCCGATAAATACCGCTCCAATGAGTGTCCCGATGACGCCACCGCGCCCGCCGATGAGGGCCGTGCCCCCGACGACGACCGCGGCGATCACATCGAGCTCGTATCCGACGCCGGCATTGGGTACCCCGGCGCCGAGTCGGGCCGCGAGCATGACGCCGGCCAATCCGACGAGGAGCCCGTTCACGAGGTAGGTAGCGAAGATGACGCGATGCGTATCGACGCCCGCGAGCCACGCGGCTTGCTCGTTGCCGCCAGTCGCATAGACCCACCGTCCGCCGGTGGTGCGTGTCAGGAGGAACCAGCCGAGCGCGAACACGAGAAGCATCACCCATACGGGCACCGGGAGCCCGAGCAGGATCCCCTGCCCGAGCCAGCTCAGACCGGGGGGAAGTTCGCCGATCGATCGGCCACCGCTGATCCAGTACGCGAGCCCGCGCTCGATCGACAGCGTCGCCAGCGTCACGAGAAACGAGGGCACGTTCCAGCGCGCCACCAGGAGTCCCACGAACGCGCCGCAGATCCCGCCGAGCGCGATGCCCGCCGAGAGGCCGGCGAGCGACCCGCCCGCGTGCGCGGCCAATGCGGCGACGATACCAATGAGGGCGACGCCCGATCCGACCGAGAGGTCGATGCCGCCGGTCAGGATCACGGCGGTCATCCCGACGCCGAGCACGCCGACGATGGCGATCGACAGCGCGACGTTGATCAGGTTCGCGACGGAGAAGAAGGCCGACGCGAATTCGCTCATGCCGCCCCGACCATCATGGCGCCGGCGCGATCGATCGTCTGAGCTTCACCGACGAGACGACCTTCGCGCATCACGAGCAGGCGATCGCACAGCTCGGCCGCTTCCGGGAGATCGGACGTGACGACGATGACCGCCGTGCCCGCGTCGGCGAGGTCTTGCAGGACCCTGTAAATCTCGGCGCGCGCCCCGACATCGACACCGCGTGTCGGCTCGTCTACGATCAGCACTTTGAGTTCGCCCAAGAGCCAGCGCGCGAGAACGACCTTTTGCTGATTGCCGCCCGAGAGGCGATCGACCGGCGTTTCGATCGACTCCGTCTTTATCCGCAGACGGTCGATCCACTCGCGCGTGGCCGTGCGCTCGCGTTTGCGATCGACCAGGGTCCACTTCGCCAGTGCGCTCAATCGGGCCAGGGTCGTGTTGACTCGCACGCGCTCGTGCATGATGAGTCCCGTGCCTTTTCTGTCTTCGGGCACGAATCCGAATCCCTGACGTATGGCGTCGTGCGGGCGTTTGGCGCGATACGGGCGCCCGTCGAGCGCCATGTCGCCTTTGTCGAGCGGGCTCGCACCGATAATCGCCCGCATCAATTCCGTTCTTCCCGCACCGACAAGACCTACGAAACCAACTATCTCACCATATCTGACTTCGAACGACACCTCGTGTACGAATCCCGACGACACACCATCTACTTTAAGCGCCACTGGGCCGAGCTTCTTGGATGCCCGGGAAGCACGAGAAATATCTCTGCCGATCATGTGGCGAACTATTACGTCACGAGGCATCTCAGCGATCGGGCCTGATGCGATGAATCGGCCATCGCGAAGTACCGTTACGTCAAGGCTGGCCCGTTCCGCGATATTTGATAGCTCATCCAGTCGATGCGTACAGTAGAGAACAGCAATCCCAGAACGAGTAAGCTGAGCGATGCAGGAAAACAGCGCGTCACACTCACGTGGGGAGAGGATCGCGGTAGGCTCGTCGAGGATCAACACGCGAGCGTGAGACGACGCCAAAGCCTTGGCAATCTCGACCATCTGCTGATCGGCCAAAGACAACGTCTCGACACGAACGTCCGGAGAGATGCGCGCCCCGATCCGCGCCAGCGCGTCGAGCGCTCGCTGCCGCATGGTCCGGCGGGGAGACTCGGCGCCGAGGAGCACGTTCTCCGTCACTGAAAGCGCGGGAACCAGACTCAATTCCTGATGCACCATCCGGATGCCGGAGGCGATGGCGTCGCGAGGGCTGCTGAAGGCGACGGGCCGCCCGTCGATCGCGACCGAGCCCTCGTCGGGCGTGACCGACCCGGCCAGCACTTTCATGAGCGTCGACTTCCCCGCCCCGTTCTCGCCGCACAGCGCGTGGACCGACCCCCCGGTCAGCGTCAGATCGACGCCACTCAACGCGGCCACGCCGCCGAAGCGCACGACGATCCCGCGTGCCTCGACCAGCGTCATTGATCGACCAACCTGACGGGCACCGTCACGACGGAGTCCGTCGGCTGCTTCGCGAAATACTTCGCGATCGCGTCGATCGCCTCGACGCCCATCTGCGATGGCTGCTGGGCGATATCGGCCTTGAGCGATGTTTTCCCGGTGATCGCGGCCATTGCCTCGGGCGTCGCGTCGAATCCGACGATCGTGAAGTTCTGCGCGGTCTTGCCGCGAGCCTTGGCGGCGGCCAGCGCGCCGAGCGCCGATTCGTCGTTGATGGCGAAGATGCCGGCGAGATCGCCGTGCGCCTGCAGCATGTCCTCGGCGGCCTTGAGCGCCCGATCGCGGACGCCGCCGCCATTGAGGGACGCGACAAGCCGCATATGCGGATGGCGGGTCAGCTCGTCCTTGAATCCCATTTCGCGATCGAGCCCCGTCTGCACCTCGGGCTGCCCGATGACACCGACCGGCCCCGAATCGTTCATGGTGCGAGCCATGAACTGCGCCGCCAGCCGGCCGCCGTCCAAACTATTGGATCCCACGTGCGTGACGACGCTGACGCCGTAGGCGCGAATATCGGCGGTGAATACCGGAATGCCCGCGGCTTTGGCGCGCTCGATCGCGGGAGCGATCCCGCGCGAGTCGACCGGACAGACGACGATCGCGTCGACGTGCTGCACGATGAAGTTGTCGATCTCGGACTGCTGCTTCGCCAGGTCGAAGTCACCTGAAGTGACCAGTACCGTGAATCCCTTGTGCTTCGCCTCGGACTCGAGGCCGGACTCGAGTTGGCGATAGAACTCGTGCTCCTTCGTCAGGAGCGACACGCCGATGCGTTTTTGCCCCGATCGACCCGACTGACACGCGGCCGTGGCGAGACCGCACACGAAAAGCAGGCTCAGTCGCATGGCCAGGGAATCTAATTTGCATTACTTCATCTGTTATGCGGCGCGTGCTCGCGGTCGTCGTGGTGGTCCTGCTCCTGTTGGCTGTGGCGGCTTTTATCGCCCTCCAAGCCCTCGCCGGCGGCGCGGGAAAGGATCGGATCGCGGCGGCCCTGTCCAAGGCCTTGGGACTGCCCGTGACGATCGGGCAGCTATCCATCTCGTTTTTCCCGAGACCCGCGCTCGCCGCGGGGCAGGTCCACATTGGCACCACAACCGGCGTCAATGTGCAATCGGTGCGCGTCGTACCGGACGTGTTCTCGTTTCTGCCCGGGCACACGAAGACCATCGAGCGGGTCGATCTGATCGGGCTCACGGTCACCGCCACCCGAGATGCCTCTGGGCATTGGGTGGTGCCCGTACCGCCGCGAACTCACGGAACTTCCGGTGGGGGAAGCAGCTCGAACCTGGATCTCGAGGCATTGAGGATCCGAGATGGAGCGATCCAGGTGGTAGACGACAGCCTTCATACCAAGTCGACCATCTCCGCGGTCAGCGCGGACGTCGCGATGCAGGGCGGCGTCATCACCGCACCGGATTTCACGGGGCAGATTGGCGGCACGGTCGTGAAGGGATCCGCCAAATACAGTCCGGCCGGCGTGGCGCTGCATCTGTCCTCGGCGTCGATCGGGAACGCGGACCTGCCGACGTTGTTTGCACTGGCGGGCATGCGCCCGTATCCGGGGCTATCGATCCAGGGCAAAGCGCCGTTCGACATGACAACGCAGATCGGATCGGATCTACACTCGATGACGGTGACCGGCAAAGCCGACGTCGAGCACCTCCATCTCGCGTCGATCGCGCTCGACTCGGTCCACGCGCCGTTTCGGCTCGACAAGAAAGTCTTCACGCTCGACCCGATGACGTTCGGCCTGTACGGGGGCCACGAACAGGGGCGCGTGTCGATCGATATGGTGCCGGCCATTCCGGTCTATGCGATTCGGTCGACGATCACGGGGCTCGATGTGAGCCGCGCCCTGTCCGCGATGACCACGATGGGCGGCAAGCTCTCCGGCACGGCGCGCATGACGACCGACGTCCAAGCCAGCGGGACTACGCAGGCCGCGATCGAGCAATCGCTGAGCGGCACGCTGGCCTTTGGTGTGATGCACGGCGTGGTCAAGAACTTCCCCATTCTCTCCGCGATCAACCAGGCGTTGGGCGTGGCGGGACAGAGTCAGCAGGATGTCGCGTTCGATAGTCTGACTGGCACCGCCACGCTTGGCGGTGGACACGCGGAGACCAAAGACCTCACCCTGCGCGCGGGCGACCTGAGCATGGCGGCGCAGGGCACCTACGGGTTTGATCAATCGCTCAACCTCAAGACCGCGACGCAGCTGTCAGCAGCCAGAACGAAGGATCTGGCGCAGCGCGTGGCCGTCGTGCAGAAGCTCGAGACGCCGCAGGGGACGCTGGCCATCCCCGTCACCGTGACGGGCACGGCCTCCGCGCCCAAGTTTGCCCCTGACGTGACGGCGCTCGCGAAGCAGCACCTGCCTGGCGTGTTACAGCAGGGACTTCAGAAGCTCCTGCCGCACTAGCGGTCAGCCTCGTCCCGGGTTCGCTCGCGCTCAATAAACCGTCCCTCGCGAGCCAGTCATTCGTGCCCAAAAACTCGCCTGTCAAATAACGCGACACATTGAACCATTTACGTCGCGCAGGCGCCATATGTCATGTCAAGTAACGCTTTGTGCCGCTTCGCGAATGCACTGGATACGTATCTGCTTAATCGCTATGCAGCAACGCGATAGCAGCCAGCAGCATTTGTCGAACAACGCCAGATCTCGTGATTTTCCACGAGTTACCACACCGCGCGATTACTAGTCGCACGAGAAAGCGGGAAGAATTTGATGTGGTCATTCAGTCCGACTTTCGCCCGGTGCCTCGATGTCTCCGATTACGCTGAAACGCAATCTCCTCTTCGCCGCGGTGCTCGTCGGCGCCGCGACCACGGCGTGGTTTCTGACCGGCTGCCGCGACGACCGGAGCAACGTGATGTCGCCGGCGGTCCGCTCGAACCTGCTGTCGCCACCACAGGCGAGCCAGCTCTTCGTCTGCGCGGCCGATACCATCGCCGCGTCCGACACGGCGACGATCGGCCCGCTGGGTGCCGTCATCCACTTCGGACCGCACTCGCTCGTGATCCCGCCCGGCGCATTGCTCCGGCAGACAACGATCACGGCGACGATGCCAGCCGACGGTCACCTGACGGCCGTGCTTCAGCCGGAGGGACTCCAGTTCCTCGTGCCGGCGACACTCTCGCTCGGCTACGGCCAGTGTGATCCGCAGCCGGACAACACCCTCAGCATCGTCTACCTCAACGGACCGCTCGGCCAGATCCTCCAATGGCTGCCGTCGCTCCTCCATCTCGATTCGCACACGGTGACCGCGCTCATCGGGCACTTCTCCGTGTACGCGGGAGCTGAGCGGCGTTGACGAACGCGGCGGAGCCGTTACTCTCCGCCGCTCTCGAGCTGGAGCGGGCGGGTGACACCACGGGTGCGCTCGAGGCGTACGCCGCGGTGGAGACGGCTGTGCCGCATTTCGGGGCGCGCATTCGAGCGACGGCGCTCCGCCGGTGTGCGTCGATTCACCGCCGGCGACAGGAGTTCGACCGGGCAATCGCGCTCTGTCAGGCCGCATACGACATGGCCATGGGGGCGGACGAGCGCGTCACCGCCGCCGAAGCGCTCAATGGACGGGCGCTCGTGCATATCGACCAAGGCCAGTGGGCGAATGCCACCGTCCAGTTGACGCGAGCCCTCGACCTCGCGGGATCCGAAGCGATCCTGGTCGCACGCATCGAGCAGAACTTCGGCATTATCGCGAACATCCAAGGGGACTTCGTCGCCGCCCGCCGGCGGTATCTGCGCTCACTGATGCGTTTCCGTCAGGCCCGCGATGAGCAAGGCTGCGCGATCGCCTACCATAACCTGGGCATGCTGACGGCCGACCAGCGCGAATGGCGCAAGGCCGATGAATATTTCGCCGCGAGTCTCAAGATCGCCGAACGGTTGGGTGACATCCCGTTCCAGGCCAGTGTGCTGCTGAACCGATCCGAGGTTCAGGTGGGACTCGCCCAATATGATCGCGCCTTCACCGATGCCGAGCAAGCACTCGAGATCTTCACTCGGCTGGGGAACGTCAGTGGGAAAGCGGACGCGTATCGCTCTTTGGGCATCGTCTATCGCGAGATGGGCATTCCCGACCTGGCCGAGCAGCGGTTTCGGGCGGCGCTGGCGAATGCGACGGCCGTGGGCGCGCCGCTGCAAATCGCCGAGGCGAACCGCGATCTCGCGCTGCTCTACATCAAGCTGGAGCGCAATCACGACGCGATGACGCGTCTCACGTCCGCGCACCGACTCTTCAGTCAGCTCGGCGCGAGCGCGGACAACCGGCGCGTCCTCGCGGAAGTCGAGGACCTCGAGACCGCGTTCCTCGACGTGGTGGCCAGGTACGGGCGGTCGCTGGAGTCGGCGGACACGTATACGTACGGGCATTCGGAACGCGTCGCGGCCTACGCCGTCGCGATCGCCGAGGCGCTCGCGCTCGATCCCTTCGACGTCATGACCGTGCGCGTGGGCGCGTCGCTGCACGATATCGGCAAAGTGCGCGTGCCGCCGACGATCCTGAACAAGCCCGGCAAGCTCACGCCCGAAGAGTTCGACATCATCAAGAAGCACCCGGAGTGGGGGCTCGAGCTGCTCGAAGACCTCGAGTTTCCGTGGCTGATCAAGCCGATCATCCGGTGGCATCACGAGAAGCTGGACGGCACCGGGTATCCCGACGGGCTCGCGGGCGACGAGATCCCGCTGCATGCCCAGATCGTATGCGTCGCCGACGTCTTCGATGCCATGACATCGGCCCGGAGCTATCAGGAGCCGGTCCCGCCAGGCGAGGCCGTGGCGAAAATGCGGAAGCTGACGCACTGGTGGCGTCCCGATGTCTTTGCCGCGTTCGTCGGGTCGATCGAGTATCTGACGGTCATCGCCGATGCCGCGTAGCGTCGCTTTCTTGCTCGCCAGAGCGCCCGACCCGGAGTCGTATCGCTTGTGGTTCGCCGAAATGCCCGTGCCCATGTTCATCTACGACCCCACCACCTTGGCGATTCGCGATGTGAACCTGGCCGCGACCGAATGCTACGGATACACTCGCGATGCATTCCTCGGCCTGACGCTCGCCGATCTCGAGCGGACGGACGCACCGGAGCTCCTGAATCGATTCTCCGCGCGCAACGTGCGCACGGATGTGACGCACCGGGGCGTCGACGGCCGAACGCTCGTCGTCAACCTGACTTTCTCGAGCACCACGTTCGACGACCGGCCGGCGCAGCTCGTGGTCGTCGACGATGTGACCGCGCATCGGCGGCTCGAGGAGCAGTTGCGCCAGGCGCAGAAGATGGACGCGGTCGGCCGGTTGGCGGGCGGCATCGCGCACGACTTCAACAATTTGTTGACGGTGATCCGGGCGAGCGGCGAGTTGCTCAACGAGGATCTTCCGTCGGAGCACGCGTCGCGTCCCGAGGTCGAGGCGATCCTGGCCGCGGCCACCGCCGCGGGCCGGCTCACTACGCAGCTGCTGGCGTTCAGCCGAAAGCAGCTGATCCGCCCGCGGGTGCTCGACCTGAATACGATCGTCTTTGGTCTCGAGCCGATGCTTCGACGGTTGATTCCGGAGGACATCAGTGTCGTCACGCGGTTGAGTGACGATACCCTGCCGATTGTCGCGGACACGGGTCAGCTCGAGCAGGTCCTCATGAACCTGGCCGCCAATGCGCGCGATGCGATGCCGGGGTGTGGGACGTTGACCGTCCAGACGGACGTCACGGAGCTCGACGCATGCTATACCCAGCGTCGCACCGTCGTCGTGCCGGGACGGTATGCCGTGCTCGCCGTGAGCGACAGCGGGTGCGGCATGGATCGGCACGTGCAGGACCATCTGTTCGAGCCGTTTTTCACGACGAAAGCGACGGGTGCGGGAACGGGGTTGGGGCTCGCGACCGTCTACGGCATCGTCAAGCAGTCCGGCGGTTACATCTGGGTCTACAGCGAGGTCGGCATGGGCACGACGTTCAAGATCTACCTGCCGCTCGCGCAACCCGACCTCGAACATGTCGCACTGCCCGCTCCGGCGCCCGCGCGCTGCGACAACACCGAGACCCTTCTCGTGGTCGAAGACGAGGTGGCGGTGCGTGCGCTCACGGCTCGCGTGCTCGCCTCGCAGGGCTACCAGGTCATCACCGCCGGGTCCGGAGCGGAGGCCGTTGAGGCCGTACGAGTGCATCCCGGCGACATCGCGCTCATGCTCACCGATCTCGTCATGCCGGGAGGATCGGGTCGCGCCGCGTACGAAGCGGTGGCGGCCATCCGGCCTGACATTCGGCCGCTCTACATGTCGGGGTATACCGACGACGATGTCATCCGCCGCGGCCTGATCGACGCGACGACGCCGTTCGTGCAGAAGCCCTTCACCGCGGCGGGGCTCGCGCGTTCGGTCAGGGACGTGCTGGATCGCCTTCCCGAACCTCGCTGACCATCCACTCTACCCAGAACGTCGATCGACGGCTCCGCGGCCATCCGCGCGAACACCGCCTCGCGCTGGTCCGGAGCGACGATCGACGCGTCCGACAACCACCGAAACCGCGCCTCACTCTCGGCCATCGCATCGATCGCCCGGTCAACGGCTCGTTCCGCCGTACAATCGTGATACCCGGCGACTGTCCCCGTCAGTACCCCATCCGAAAACTGCGCGACGGCCCACCCCCGACACACGACATATCGCCCGTCTTTCGCGACGAGTGACGCCTCAAAATCCTCGACGGGATGCCCGCCCTCGATCAGGTGCGCAGCGACCGCCTTATACCGCGGCCGATCCTCATTCGCCACGACTCGGCCGGATGCCTCGCGGCACGCCAAGGACTGTCGTCGTCGGCAACATATAACGAGAGACGACAAGGGCTTGCAAACGTGACGCCCGCAACCGCGCCGCGACGTAAATCGCGTCGGCTCGAAGGCGTGTCAGAAACGTGACTGTTCGTGTCAGAGAATTGCCCTGAACCCAACGCCAAACCGCACTGACGCCAAATCGCTCGCCCTCCTGGGCTCGACGCCGTTCGCGACAATAAGTCCGGTGCGTTCTCGCCTCCGGCTACCATACGGTGTGGATCGCCGCAGGCGCTCGCATACTCTCGGATACCTCACATGCGGATGATGCGACGTCACTCGGACCGTCTGACTCCAACACTCGACAGCCTTCCGGATGCGGTCATCGCGATCGATGGCCAGTACACGATCCTGTCGTGGAATCTCGCCGCTGAGCGGATCTTCCTGATTCCGCCGGAGCGGGCCCTCGGCCGCCACCTCATCGAAACGTTGGTCCCGTCGCCCGCCACTGACATGGACCGAGCGCCGTGGCAGCGGGCCATCGAGGCACGGGTGCCACTCTTCAACGCCAAGGCCCGGCGAGCAGACGGCTCTCCCGTGCACGCGCACTGCGCGTTGAGCACCGGCCGCGAGCCGTTGCGCGACGAGGGAACGATCGTGCTGGTCCTCTGCATTCGCGATGTGACCCACGAGGAGTATCGGCGCCAATCCGCCGCGGTTGCCGCCCGCTTCCGCGGTCTCCTCGAATCCGCCCCCGACGCGATGGTCGTCGCCAACCGCGACGGCTCGATCCTGCTGCTCAACGCCCATGCCGAACGACTCTTCGGCTACGAGCATACGGAACTGATCGGCAAGCCGGTCGAGCTGCTCATTCCTGAGCGATTCCGGCCCCACCACCCCGCCCACCGCATTGGTTACATCGCCGATCCCCGCGTCCGGCCTATGGGCGCAGGCGTGCAACTCTACTGCGTCCGAAAAGACGGCGTCGAGTTCCCCGTCGATATCAGCCTGAGTCCCCTGGAAAGCGACGAAGGACTGCTGGTCGTCAGCGCCATCCGCGACGTCTCCGCGCGACGCCGCGCCGAAGAGCAGTTCCGCGGCCTCCTCGAATCCGCGCCGGACGCCATGGTCATCGTTGACCGCACGGGCACCATTGTCCTCGTGAATGCCCAGACCGAGCGCCTCTTCGGCCGCCCTCGCGCCAGCCTCTTGGGCCAGCCCGTGGAAATCCTGGTGCCGCAGCGCTTCCATCAGCATCATGGCGCGCATCGGACCCGCTACTTCTCCGACGCTCGCGTTCGACCGATGGGCCCTGGTATGGTCCTCTACGGCGTTCGCGCGGACGGCACCGAGTTCCCCGTCCAGATCTCCCTGAGCCCTTTAGAGACGGAAGAGGGCGTGCTCGTCTCGGCGGCGATCCGCGACATCACCGCGCAGAAGGCGCTCGAGGACGAGCTTCGCCGCAAGAACGACGAGCTCGTTGAGCAGAACCAGCGCGTGCAGGAAGCCAATCGACTGAAAAGTGAATTCCTCGCCAACATGTCCCACGAGCTGCGCACGCCGCTCCACGCGATCATCGGTTTCACCGAGATCATGCATGATGGCAAAGTGGGGCCCGTGTCCCCAGAGCACCTCGAGTACATGGGCGACGTCCTGACCAGCGCGAAGCACCTGCTGCGCCTCATCAACGATGTGCTCGACCTCGCGAAGGTCGAGTCCGGAACCCTCGAGCTCCGCGCCGAAGCGATCCAGATCGCCCAACTGGTAGGCGAGGTGCGCGACGTCTTGCGCACCACGATCACCACCAAGCAGATGCGGGTCGCGACGGAGCTCGATCCGGCGATCGACACCATCATCGGCGACCCGGTGAAGCTCAAGCAAGTGCTCTACAATTATCTCTCGAATGCCATCAAGTTCACGCCCGACGGCGGCCTGATTACGATCCGCACTCGCCCCGAGGGATCGGACGCGTTCCGATTGGAGGTCGAGGATACGGGCATCGGCATCAACCTCAACGACGAGGGCCGTCTCTTCGTCGAGTTCCAACAACTCGATGCCGGCACGGCAAAGAAGTATCAGGGCACGGGCCTCGGCCTGGCGCTCACCAAGCGAATCGTGGAAGCCCAGGGAGGCCGCGTCGCCTTCCGGCGCGCGGACGCGGGCGGCGCCATCTTCTCCGCGATTCTGCCCCTCACCACCGGATCGGCGACCACCCCATCGGTCAACCCCATGGTCCTCGTCATCGAGGACGAGGCAACCGATCGGGCGCTCTGCCGCGAGGCGCTCGTCGCTGACGGCTACGACGTCGAAGAGGCATCGACCGGGGCGGTGGCGCTCCAGCGATGTCGTCAGCAACGGTACGCGGCGATCCTCCTCGACCTCCTGCTCCCGGACATGAGCGGACACGCGCTCCTGAGTGCCATCCGCCGCGATGGCCTGAACGCCGCGACACCCGTGATCGTCATCACGATGTCCACGCACCACGGCCTCCGCGTCGGATGTCATGTCGCCGACGTCCTCCAGAAACCCGCGAGCCGCGACGCCTTGCTCGACGCATTGCGCCGCGCGCGCATCGCGCCCGGCCTCGTCCTCGTGGTCGACGACGACCCACGAGCGATCGCGCTCGTCGCCGCCCTCCTCGAGCCGGACGGCTATCACGTCCGCGGCGCGCCGCACGCTGAGGCAGGCCTCGCGGCCGCCGCCGAGCAACGCCCCAGCGTGGTCATTCTCGATCTCCTCATGCCGAATATCGATGGATTCCAGTTCCTCGAGCGGTTTCGCCGCGAGCCCGCGTATCAGGGCATTCCCGTGATCATCTGGACGGCGAAGGACCTCTCGGCAGCGGATCACGCCGCGCTCGCGGCGACCGTACAAGGCGTCGTGTCGAAAACGGGAAGCCCCCAACCTCTTCTTGACGAGCTCCGCGCGCTCGTCCCGTTGGCGACGCATGCGAGGTGAGTCCATTCTCGTCGTCGACGACAACGCCACTAATCTCAAGCTGATGCGCGTCCTGCTGTCTAAGGCCGGATACGACGTGCACACGAGCGCCAGCGCCATCGAGACGCTCGTGACGCTCAAGTGGCTCCGGCCACATCTTATCCTCCTCGACCTCCAACTTCCCGACGTCGACGGGTTGACGCTCACGCACCATCTCAAGGAAGATCCCAAGACGCACGATATCCCGATCGTGGCGCTCACGGCCCACGCGATGGCGGGCGATGAGCAGAAAGCGCTGGCCGCCGGCTGTGATGGATACGTCACCAAGCCCGTGGATAGCGAGGTCATACTGGACTATCTCGCCAGACGCTTCGGCAGCACGGCATGACGACCGCAACGCCATCTCCGACCGTGCTGATCGTCGAGGACAACGCGACGACCCTCAAAGCCCTGACGCTCGCCGTGGGTACCGCGGGCTACACCGTCGTCGCCGCTGCCGACGGCGCCGCGGCCTTGCGCCTGCTCGCGAGCACGACACCCGACCTCGCGTGCCTCGACCTGATGCTGCCGGACATGGACGGCATCGAGCTGGCGCGACGCATACGCGATCTCCCCAATGGCGCCGATGTGATCCTGATCGCCCTGTCCGGACTGGCCTCGAAGCTCGACGAAGCTTGCGCCCTGAGCCGCGGATTCAGCGACTTGATCTTCAAGCCGATCGAGCCCTCGAGGCTCACGCAACGGCTCGCCCGTCTCCTCCCCTCAGGCGCCGCCGTGTCGCGGCCCGGGACACCGAATCGCGTGCTGCTCGTCGACGATGATCCCGGGCAACGGAAGCTCGGCCAACTCTGGCTCACCAAGCATGGATTCGACGTCCAAACCGCCAGCACTGCCCGCGAAGCCCTCGATCTCGCCGCCGCCGCGCCACCCGATGCGATCGTCAGCGATCTCGTCATGCCCGACATCGATGGGTTGAGCCTGTGCCGCGCCGTGCGCCTCAATCCCCGACTCGCCCGGGTCCCGTATGTCCTCACGTCGGCCAGCCACTGGACCCAAGAACCGAACGACCAGGACAACGCGCGGCGGGCCGGCGTCAGCGCGTTCGTGCCCCGGACGCCGACGCTCAGTCACGTCGTCGACGCCCTGCTCGCCACCTTGCGCGGCACATCGGCGCCAGCGCCGCCGCTGCAGGCCCCAGTACCGGATGGGCCACTATATAGCGCACGCGCGATCCGGCATCTCGAGCAACAAGCGCAGTTCAGCGTGACCATGGCTCGCGATGCCGCCACGGCCACGGCGCAATTGTCCCTCCTCACATCGGTGGCGGCGCTCGCCGCCAGCGCGCACGATCTCGTGAGCATCTTGTCCGAAGCCCTGGCTCGGACCCTCGACATCGCCGGGGTCTCGTCGGGCGCGATCTACCTGTTCGAGTCCGACGGTCGTCTGGACCTCACGTGTCACATCGGGACTGACGATCCGCTGGCCGACTCCCCGGCGCTGCAACGCGCCGTCACTGAGGGACGCCGAACGAAGGCCTGGGCGCCGCGTCAAGACAGCCGGATGGCCGTCGTGCCCATCATCGCGGCGGGCGAGCACCTCGGCGTGCTGGTCCTCGGCTCGATGCAAGAGGGCCTCGATCATCGGTGGCTCGATTTTGTCGCGACGATCAGCGCCCAGCTCGCGCCGGCGGTCGCGCTCGCCCGATCGATCACCCAACTGAGGGAATCCGAGGCGCGCTATCGCCTCCTGTCAGAGCGCGATTGAGGGCACGCTCATCGGCTCGCCGATGCGCCGAGCACATCGCGAATCTTGCGCGTGAGCGTGAGGCCGTTGAACGGCTTCTGCAGAAACGCCGTCCCCGGCTCGGGAATCCCCTGACGGAGCATCGCGTCATTGGTGTAACCGGACATGAACAACACCTTCGCCCGGGGGTGAATCGTCAACACGCGCCGCACCAGCTCACGACCCCCGAAGCCGGGCATGACGACATCAGTTGCGATCACGTCGATCGGTCGCGCGGCGCTCTTCGCCAACGCGAGCGCCTCGTCGCCACTCGATGCCACCAGCACGGTATAGCCTTCGCGTGAGAGCACCCGCTCGGCCACCCGACGCAGCATCTCTTCATCCTCCACGACCAGCACCGTCTCGCGCCCACCGGTCGAGCGCATCGGGGCTGGCAGCACCGGCGCTTCAACAGGATCGTCAACGCGCGGCAGGTAGATCTTGAACGTCGCGCCATGACCCGGCTCGCTATAGACCCAGACGAAGCCCCCACTCTGCTTCACGATGCCGTACACCGTCGAGAGCCCGAGCCCCGTGCCCTTCCCCAGCTCCTTCGTCGTGAAGAACGGATCGAAGATGCGCGCCAACGTGGCTTTATCCATCCCATGCCCCGAGTCGGTGATCGCGATCATGACATACGGACCGGCCGCGTCTATGCCATGGTCGGAGGCGTATCGCTCGTCGAACTCGACGTTCATGACCTCGATCACCAGGCGCCCACCGTCCGGCATCGCGTCCCGCGCATTGATCGCCAGGTTCAGGATCGCCTGCTCGATCTGCCCCGGATCGGCGCGCACGTGACCGGCATCCGGCGCGAGCGCGGTGGCCAGTTCGATGTCCTCGCCAATCAGCCGCCCGAGCATCTTCTCGAGGCCTACCACCACCTCGTTCAGGTCGAGCACGCGCGGCTCGAGCAACTGTTGACGGCTGAACGCCAGCAACTGACGCGTGAGATCGGCCGCCCGGCGGGCCGCCGACCGGATCTCGTTGAGATCGTCCTGCGCCGGGCTTTGGTCGGGCAGGTCGTGCTGCACCAGTTCGGCGTAGCTCATGATGGCCGTCAGCATGTTATTGAAGTCGTGCGCGACGCCGCCCGCAAGCCGGCCCACCGCCTCCATCTTCTGCGCCTGCCGCAGTTGGGCCTCCAGTTGCTTGTGCTCCGTCAGGTCGCGCGAGATGCTGAACGTGCCCGCGACCGCGCCACTGGGAGCCCGCAGCACGCCCTTCGCTGAGAGGTACGGACGCACGGTGCCATCCCGGGACGCCAAGGATTCCTCCGCGACCCTCGTCTCGCCCGCGAGCACGACCGCGTCGTCCGCGGACCGCAACGCGTCCGCCACGCCGCCGCGAAACATCTCGGCGTCGGTGCGCCCGACAATGTCACCCGGGGCCCGGCCGAATACCGCGGCGGCCGCCGTGTTGGCCATGAGATAGCGACCCTCGAGGTCCTTGGCCACGATGAGATCCGACGTCCCCTCGGTGACAGCGTGCAGCAACTCGAGGTTTTGCTGCAGAGACGCCTCCGCGACTTTACGATCGGTTACATCCGCGATCGTACCGAAATACCCGGCCTGCTCTCCCTGCTCGGGCGAAGGCACGATACGCACTGCGACCCATCGCGGCTCTCCCACCGACCCGAACCGACACTCGACCGTGAAATCGCGCGCTTGGCCGCGCGCGTCACACCAGCGCGCCGCCACGGCCGCCCGGTCTTCCGGATGCACGGCCTCGATCCACGTCGGCGCGCGGCCAAGCAGAAGCTGGCAAGGCGCATTCGCGAACCGACATCGCCCCGCATCGTCGCACTCGAAGATCCCGATCGGCGCGTTCGCCGATACCGCGCGAAGTCGCTGCTCCGACGCACGGACGAGACCCATCGAGCGCGCCAGCGCAATCGCTTGCGCGATATGCGTCCCGATGGCTCCGGCCATCCGCACCCAATCGCCGCCCAGGTGCCGCTGCGCCGACGCAATGAACAGCACACCCAATCGATCGCCGCCCGCGACGAGCGGCAGCAGGGTGAAATACGCGCCATCGCCTTTCCGACCACCGAACCGAAGACCCAGCGCACCGAGGGTGTCGCTCTTCACTTGCACCGGCTTTCCCGTAGCCAAGACGTCGGCGATGAGCTCCGACCGGCCGAAAAAGCGATCCAGGCCGACCACCGCGGCCTCGGGATAGCCGATCTGACATGCCAGCCGGATGGTCGAGCCATCCTCGCTCAAGTAGATCGCGCCGATCGATACACCCGCCGCATCGAGCGTCTTGGCGAGCACCTCGTGCAGCAACGAGTCGAGCTCGCCGCCGCGCGACGTCACGTCGGCCACCGCGGTCATGATCCCCAGTTGCGCAGTCTTCATCGCCAGCTCACGAGTCAGACCCTGGTTCAGACAGGCATGGTGCTCCAGTTCCCGCATGACCCGAGCCGTAATCCGCGCCTTCCGCTCGACCAGGTCAACCGGGGCCGCGCTCGATCGTCGCGGCGGCCCCGCGACGTTCTCCGTCAGTGCTTCGAGTACCCGATCCAGATCGGCGGTCCGTGGCACGAACGCGTTCACGCCCGCTGCTTCGGCCAGGTCCTCGTCCTCCTCTTCGACGGATGAGCCACTCGCCGTGGTAAGAATGAACGGCACGTGCGCCAACTCTGGTTGGAGGCGGACCGCTCGACATAGATCGAGGCCGTCCATGCCCGGCATGATGAGATCCGACACGATCGCATCCGGCGTCTCGGTACTCGCGAGGCCAAGCGCCTGCGTCGCGTCGGTGGCCGTCCGCACGGTGAACCCGCGCTCCTCCAATTGCAGGCGATGCAGCTTTAACTGCACCGGATCATCGTCGACCAGCAGAATGCGATGGATATGCTCATCCGCCGCTCGCACCTCCGGCACCGGCAAGACACTCCGGATCTCGGCCACGAGCTTGGGCATCTCGACCGGCTTGAACAACAATCGCGCGAATCCCACGCTCGCGCTCTCCGCCTGTTCGAGCTTGGACGCCAACCCCGACAGCGCCATGATCGGCACATCGCGACCCTCGGGCAGCGCTCGAATGCGCTTCGCCAGCTCGATGCCGTCCATGTCGGGAAGGATGAGATCCTGCAGAATCAGATCCGGCTTCTCTGAGGACACCTGCGCCAACGCTGTTTTGCCATCGGGGGCGCCGATCACGCGATACGCCTCGCTGCGTAGCGAGACCACCATCAACTTCTGCGTGATCAGGTTGTCTTCGACGACGAGGATGGTGAAGGCCATGGTTCATCAGTTTACGAATCAATGCCCATGGAGGCAACACAACCTAAGGCTCGTCGGCATTGAGACTTATACGAAGCGACCCATGTTTATATTCCTCGCGTTAGCCGCGTAGCACCACCGCCTGCTCCCGCGTGCGGAGCACGGGGAGCTCGAACCAGAAGGTCGTGGTTTCGCCGGGGTCGGAGTCGACGCCGATCACGCCGCCATGTTGCTCGACGATCGCCTTGCAGATCGCGAGACCGAGACCGGTGCCGCCGCGGTGGCGGGCGTCGGAGCCGTCGAGTTGTTGGAAGCGGGTGAATAAGAGGGCGATGTCGGACGGTTGGATGCCTGGGCCGGAGTTCGTGACGGCGAAGCGGATCCGGTCCTGAGCCGCGGTCGTCACCTCGGTGGCCGAGATCGAGACGACCGTCTCGGACTCGGCGAACTTGATCGCGTTCGAGAGCAGGTTGGTGAGCACCTGAATGATGCGATCGCGATCGCCTCGAAAGGATCGGCAGGCGTCGACGCGCTCCTCGAGGCGCATGCGATACTGTTCGGCCATCGCGCGAATGCCGTCGAGCGCCGAACGGACGATGTCGGTGGGCGCCAGCGCGGTGGGGCGGATCTCGAGCTTGCCGGCTTCGATCTTGTCCAAGTCGAGCATGTCGTTGACGAGTCGCACGAGCCGCTCGCAGTTGTTGTGCGCGATCGTCAGCAGCTGCTGGACCTTGGCCGGCAACGCGCCGGTGGTGCCGCTCGCGACCAGCTTGAGGGCGCCGTGGATGGACGTAAGCGGCGTTCGCAGCTCGTGCGACACGGTCGAGACGAACTCGCTCTTGAGCCGGTTGACGCGAGTCCACTCGGTGACGTCGCGAACGACCGAGATGCGCGCCGGCGCGCCGTGATAGATGATCGGCCGCGCGGTGACCTGGCCGTCGAACGTCGTTCCGTCCGCTCGTAGGCAGGCGATCGTGTACGTCACGGTGCGATTCTCGTGTACCATCCGCGCGACCGCATCGCGATCCGTCGGCGCGACGAGATCGACCATCGGCGTGCCGATCAACGCCGCCTCGTGGATCCCACACATGCGGCACCACGCCGCGTTGACCTCGAGAATGATCCCCTCGCGCGACACGATCACGCCGTCGGTGGCGGCGTCCGACAGACGGCGAAAACGCTCCTCGCTCGCTTGCAGCGCGGCGGTCGCCGCGTACTCCTGCGTCACGTCGCGGAACGCCACCACGGCGCCGACCTGCTTCCCGGATGCGTCGAGGATCGGCTGTCCGTTGGCGACGATGTATCGCGTGCCGGGTCCTGGACTTTCGCCGATGCGCGTGCCCGGCGGCGCAAACGCGAACGCCGTGTTGGTCACCCGCTCGCCCCGCGCGGCGCGGCGCAGCGGAAGGACAGAGACGGGCAGCGTCGTCTCCAGCCATTCGATATTCCGAATCCGCGACCGCACATCGGCCCACCCGGCATCCGACTCCGGCAGGGCGTCGACGCCGAACAGCTCGCGGAACGCCCGATTGCTCATGCTCGGCACACCGCTGCTATCGGTCGCCGCCACGCCTTCACCCAGGTTATCGAGGAGCGCATGCAAGAACTCGCGCTCATTCGTCAGCCGCGCGGCGCTCTCCGCCCGGAAAGATTGGTCGCGTCTAACAAATGCGAGCAGAATACCGACCAGCAGAAACTGCAGGGCGATCCCGACGCCGATATGGATCAATAGCAGCCGCACGCCACTCGTATACGCTTGCAGATGCTCGTCCAGCCGCTGCCGCTCCTCCTGCCGCAGCGCCGCCACCAGCGTCCGAATC